>JBDTXM010000021.1:0-23755 GCA_040006215.1 Acidobacteriota bacterium | reverse complement strand
AGAAACAAAAAATACATTCGTTCGCACATTGCCGCGGCACGATCTGCTCGAACATCAAACCAAGGTCTTCGCTTTCATCGCGGTCAAATTCGATCTCGATGGTCTCGCCGTTCGGTTTTTTGACGTGAAACGTAAGCTCAGTTTCACCCGAGGTCTGAAAACGAAAATCGAGGTAATCGCGCACCATCCGGCCGTTGACGCGGACGATCCGGTCCTGAGGCTCCAGATCAAGCTCGGCCCCGAGGCTGTCCGGCGTCACCTCGGTGATGATCACGCCCGGGCGTCGAAGCTGTGTAATAGCAGGTGTTACGGCAAACTCGTACATGTTCCAGATCAAACGGAAAAGACGCGAAAGACAATATTATCACTTTCGCGTCTTTCATTTATTCAGGCGGCTTGATGCGGCTAGATCCCGGCCGGCACAAACGTGAGCAGTATCCCCGACGGATCAACGACCTGGGCGAGAACATCGGAGCCTTCGGACCGAGGCGGTATCGCACCGAGACATGGACTTTTACGCCGCAGCCGCCTTCAGGTCAATAAGGCTGTCGAGAGCGGTATATTCCAGGTTCTGCGAGGTCGCGACCGCTTCGTAGGTCAGCTTTCCGGCATACGTATTTACACCCTCGCGCAGGCCTGCGTCTTCCTTTATTGCCTTCTCAAATCCTTTATTAGCAAGGTCGAGAGCGTATGGAAGTGTCGCGTTGGTCAAAGCAAACGTCGAGGTTCGCGGCACAGCTCCGGGCATATTCGCAACGCAATAGTGCAGAACGCCTTCCTCGTAATAGGTCGGGTTCGAATGCGTCGTAGCGTGGGTTGTTTCAAAACATCCGCCCTGATCCACTGCAACGTCCACCAGCACTGCACCCTGCGGAATGAGTTTCAGCATGCCGCGCGTGACAAGCTTCGGTGCCGCGGCACCGGGAATCAAAACCGCCCCGATTATCAGATCAGCATGCGAGATCGCTTCTTCGATGGCGTAGGGCGACGAGGCTAGTGTCTGGACCTTGGACAGGAAAATGTCGTCAAGCTGGCGAAGGCGATCCAGACTGCGGTCAATTATCGTGACCTTAGCGCCGAGTCCGACCGCCATTTTCGCGGCTTCGGTACCGACCACGCCGCCGCCGATGATCACAACATTGGCAGCAGGGACACCCGGAACGCCACCGAGCAGGATGCCGCGTCCGCCGTTCATCTTCTCAAGAAACGTTGCACCAACCTGGACCGACATTCTGCCCGCAACTTCCGACATCGGCGTCAGCAAAGGCAGTCTGCCGTGATGATCCGTGATCGTTTCGTAGGCGACGCCGGTGACCTTGCGGTCGAGCATTTGCTTGGTCAATTCAAGCTCAGGTGCGAGGTGCAGGTACGTGAAAAGCAACTGGTTCTCGCGCATCCGCGGGTATTCGGGAGCGACAGGTTCCTTGACCTTCACGATCATATCGCCCGTTGACCAGACCTCGTCCGCGGTGTCCACAAGCTCGGCCCCTGCCTTTACGTATTGCTCGTCCTTAAAACCTGAGCCGTCGCCAGCCGTCGTCTGCACGAACAACTTATGACCTGCACTGACCAGCGCATGAACTCCCGCAGGTGTGAGCCCGACACGATACTCGTTGTCTTTGATTTCCTTCGGTAAACCGATCTTCATAAAAAATTTCTCCAGGAAGTTATATTTCGATAAGTAATAGCTATAAATTGAGATTTTACGTTCTTTTTGGGTAATTGTTAAAGCGCGTACCTTGTTTTCTTTGCGTTGTGATCGAGACGGTACAGACACACTGTTTCACACATCGTGGAACGTTCCACACTTTGCACACGAGCTCAAAACACCGGTTACAAGTCGTCACTTGTTCCACGATTTGAGCAGAATTTAAGGACGATCCTGCAAGTCGCTTTCGTCCGGGCTCTCCCACAAACACTGCTCTGTTCCACGGTTTCCGCAATTTTATTGGACGATCCTGCAAATCGTCGATTTGGTCTCCAACTGGGAACTGAGACGCTTTTCGCCGACAGTCCCACCTGATGTTCCCAATTTTCGCAAATTTTGTACGATAAGCTCTTTCCTTTCCGGCGACCGAGATCACCCGCTTTTTCAAAGATCCGATACCGATGGCGCAACAAAAACGACGCCGTCAGCGTCCTGGATGCAACAATGTATCATAACAGAAATGTCTAAGGGAAGAGTTTTTTTCGATCTGAAAAGCCCGATCCGGCAATGTCCCACGACCGTGCCGGATGGGCATCACTATCGAGATGACCGGGGTGGCATGGTAGGATCGCCGCGTATGATCGAGAACCCCCTTGCTGACAAGGCCAAATTCTTACGCACTATCCAATTCGGTCGCAAAATCCATCAAATTTGGCGTCTGTGGGAAATCGCTCTGCGTGACTGAAATAGCTACCGAAATTTTGGAGTTTTTGGCTCGTTGCTGACCGAGTTTAAATGTCGCTTGGTCATACACGCGAACCATTCTGTGGTTTTACAGGTTTCTGTGCCGGTGTCAAATTCGAGGCCAATGGTCTCACCTAGTTCGTTCGTTTCTTTGGCCTCTGTACACTTTCCATTCTCAGGATAGTAATAATATCGATAGTTATTATTTTGGTTTATTTCTACGACGTAGAGGTTACCGTCCAAAATGCTAGTAACGCACTCATTATCGGCTGTTTGTTGAATTGTTAGTATGCCCTTCTCTGAGAGATTTTTCCAAGATTGTTGCCAACCTGATTTCGGACCGGTCAATTTCTCGACTTTTACGGCTTGGGTCTCTGTATAATTCGTCGCTCGCAGATGAAGGCCAGACCAGGCGTCATTTGATCTTTTGATAGCGACCCCTTCTAGCCCAGAAAAGCTTCCACCACGCCATACGCGAACCTCTAAATCACCCGGCAAGACCTGACTTTTTCGCAATTCTTCCAAATTACCTAGCTCCGTCGCTCTGTTTATATCCTTGAACAAGATTTCGTCAGTGTGTGGGTCAGAAATGACAATTTTGATATTGTGCGAAGCACAAGTCGATAGAAGAGAAACTGTTATAAGCAGACTAGATAGAAATGTAATATACGTTCTTAGATTCTTCATATTTATTGAGTTCGATCCCAAGAATTCCCAAGAGTTAGTTAACACAAGTTTTCTTTAATATCTTAATGTCTTTCGCTTGATTTCCGGTCCGGAAAATATGAAACGTCTTTCCCGGATCGTCTTATCAGCTTGGAGAGCGATGCGATCTGGCGAAGATCACCAAAACAAAAGTTGTAGGCAAAACGATCTGTGAAGAACCGATTTACATCAAAACGAGCATTTGTCGCCGCCTTTTCCGCGTTTATGGCGGCTAATTCATTAGCGCAGAACGTCGACGGCATGTCGGTAGGTGATACGAAATCGAGTGGTCGCGGCGTTTGGAATTTTGCTCCCGTCGCAAGCGGAGTCCAAATCCAAACACCTGAATCAGCAGCAGCGAAAGGATTATTCAGTGCGTGGCAGCGGGATGACAGGGTTTCGGCGGCACAATTCGCGACCAAGAAGGCGATCGATCATCGCAAAGACAAATATCATTTTGAGAACTGTTCCAAATACAGCGGAGCCACGCACTGCTGGTATCGAAACGAGGACGGCGGGTCTTTGAATCTAAAGATGACAAAGGCGGGACCGGCGTGGAAAGTCGAATCAATGGAATTTGTCGACGTTTCATAGTCGGAACGATTTACCTGACGGGAGTGAAAAAAATATGAGAGTCCAATCCTTTCTCAAATATACGGCGACGGTTTTAGTCGGGCTTATCTTGTTTGGTTTTGCGGCGGCACAGGAGCCAAAGACGGTGACGGATCACCTCCTGGCTTTGCCAAACGATCTTTTCAAACTCGTCGATGAGAATTTTGAATTTGCCGAACCCGCGCCGAAAACAAAGGCTGAAATGGATAAATATCGCCGGTCGAAGATCCTCGTCGAGGACATCAAAAACGGCTATATCGAGTACGACCACAACGAGTTCCCTACCCAGATCGCCCTTTTCAAGAAAGACGGCGGCGGCTACCTGGTTGCGGTGAGCGTTAGGAGCCTGGTCCATGCGGACAAAGGCCAGGTTTGCTCGGGCGATCTTAACTTTCTTGAATATGACGGCAGCTCGTGGTTAAACGTCACAGAAAAGTACGAACCCAAATTGAATTCGGTCGAGGCCAAAAAAGCAAAGCGTCTCCTATCCTGCTATGAGCTCCCGAGAGAGGGCAGGTCGCTTAGACTCTATTCACTTTTCTGGGAAACCGAGGACACTTGGGGCCATTTCGAATGGAACGGGACGAATTTCGTCGAAAAATAGAGGCTTTTTTTCTCCGGGTCCTAGCCGCCCATTGAGGCTATGACGGCGCGGATCTCGCCGTAGGTATAGTTGTCGCCGAGGAATTCTTTGATGGGCGATAGGGCGTTTGCGTCGGCAAATTGGATGACTGCGTTTCGGATCGGTTCGACCTTTTCGACGGCGACCAGTTGCTCGAGGCTGACACGTCCGTCAGGGATAAAACGGGCGAGATGATTTTCGATCGTGGGTATTGAGAGGCCTCGCTCCGACGCGATCTGCGAAACAGACTTACCGGCCCGAAACATTTCGAGCGAGATCTGAAACGTATCCTTGCCGCTCGAATCGCGTTTAGTTCGCACCTTACGCTCACGTTTTGGAGACTTGAGATCGATACGTGATCCTAGGCTATTCATAACGCAGTAAGCCTTTATCTCACGGATAAAATCTGCACCATATTTTTCGAGTTTCATGTCGCCGACCCCGGATATTCGCCGCAGTTCGGTTTCGTTTTGCGGCAGATAGGTCGCCATTTCGACCAGGGTAACGTCGGAAAAGATCACATATGGAGGGACGTTCTCAGCCCTGGCAAGCGTCGTGCGGACACGTCGCAGATCGTCAAAGAGATCCTGTAAATATGGGAGCGAAACACCTGGGACGAGCTGGCCGGGCTTCTGCTCTTTCGCTTTGACCTTGATGAGCTCGACCGCTTTTTTGCCGACCAGCACGTCATGGCTCTGTTCGGTAAAAGCGAGCGTCGGATACTGCCCTTCTGTTTGAGCCAAATACCCTTGGCCGATCAGATCTTTGAAATATGCGAACCAATCGTCCTTGGAAATGTCGGCTCCGACGCCGTAGGTCTTTAGATTTTTGTGTTCGTCGCGAATTGTCCGCGCTTGCGAACCACGCAGGAAGTCGACGAGATAACTTAACCCAAACCTCTGCTCGGTTCGATAGACCGCGCTCAGAGCTTTTTGGGCGATGATCGTACCGTCGAAACGTTCAAAGGTCGTGTTGCAGTTATCGCAGTTGCCGCAATCTGCGGCCAATTCCTCGGAAAAATACTTAAGCAAAAACTTTCGGCGGCATGTTTTTATATCGCCGAATTCACCCATTAGGTTAAGCTTTCGAACCATGATCTCGGACTGGGTTGCGTTGCCGTCGACCTCGGCAAAGCCCTTCAACTTCACCACATCGGCCCAGCTAAAAAACAGCAGAGCATCGCTTGCGAGCCCGTCGCGGCCCGCACGGCCGGTTTCCTGATAATAGCTTTCGAGGTTCTTCGGCAGGTCCATATGCACGACGAACCGCACATTCGATTTATCGATGCCCATTCCGAAGGCGATCGTCGCGACGATGATCTTCGCCTCATCCTTCAGAAACGCTTCCTGATTTGTGTCGCGAATCTTTTTATCGAGTCCGGCGTGATACGGCAACGCGCTATATCCCTCATCGTGCAGGTCCGCGGCAAGCGAATCGACAGAGTTTCTGCTCAGGCAGTAAATTATGCCGCTTTCGTCTTTGCGTTTGTCGAGATAGTCGAGAAGCTGACCGTAGGAGTTTCGTTTGGGTTCGACCGTGTAATAAATATTCGGCCGATTAAAGCTGGATACAAAAAGATCAGCCCCGCTGATATTCAGCCGTTCCGTAATGTCCCTGCGAACAAGCTTGTCAGCGGTCGCGGTCAACGCGATCAGTGGGATCTCAGGAAACTCGCTTTTCAGCGTCGCGAGGCGCAGATATTCCGGCCTGAAATCGTGGCCCCAGCTCGAGATACAATGGGCCTCGTCTATCGCAAAAAGCGACACCTGGATCTCGCGTAGAAAATCGAGGAATTGATCGCCGCTCTGCAGCAGGCGTTCAGGTGCGACGTAAAGGAGCTTTAACTTGCCGCTTCGGACATCCCGAAAAACCTCGACCTGCTCGACAGCGGTCTGCGTTGAATTCAAAAATGCCGCTTCGACGCCGTTTGCCCGCAGAGCGTCGACCTGGTCCTTCATCAGCGCGATAAGCGGCGAGATCACGACGGTCACGCCGTCGAATATCAGAGCCGGGATCTGATAGCAAAGCGATTTGCCCGCTCCGGTCGGCATCAGCACGACGCAGTCCCGTTTAGCCAAAACCGCCTCGATCACAGGCTCCTGATTCATTCGAAAGGAGTCGTAACCGAAGCGGTGTTTTAGGATTTCACGTGCTTTTTCGAGAGTCATCCGTGGGCGTATTTGATACTTGTCGCCTTTTTATCAAGTTCGATAGGCAGGATAAAGATTACGCCTTTTCTGCTTTCTCCACCTTTGTGTCGGCGTGGCGATGAATGAGTTTCCAGCCATCGTCATCGCGGCGATAGATCTCGGTCAGCCGCAGGGCCATCGGAACCGTTTCGTCCTTCCCCTTGAATATAACCTTCGAACGCTGGATCCCCGTCCAGTAACCGAGCTTGCCGTCCGATGACTGATGAAATTCTTCAAACTCGTTTTCTGCACCAGGCGCGAATGCCTTGGCTCCGGCGGTATTGACAGCATTTACTTTTTCGACACCAAAAACACACCCGCCCATGGGTCCGAATATCGATGCGGGCTCTTCGCTCGCCGAAACCTCGATCAATGGCTCGATATCTCCGTTTACAAATGCGTCCGAAGCCGCAAATCGTCGCTTTAGGTAATCGTTAAAGTTCTCCGTAGCCATAAGTTCTCCCTGTTAGATAAAATATGGCCGACACTTACTAATACTAAAAGGATCGGCCCCGATCCGATTTAGATCTCTACGGCGTCTATCTGAGCTTTTTGAAGTTTTCCAGAATAGTCGATGTACAACGATTTCCATTCGCTGAATATGTCGAGAACCTGCGTGCCTGCTTCGCGGTGGCCGTTGCCGGTGCCTTTTGTGCCGCCGAAGGGCAAGTGGACCTCGGCACCGATGGTCGCCGAATTTACATAGCAGATGCCGGTATAAAGCTCCTGCATTGCGTAGAAGGCGTGATTAACATCCTGCGTGTAGATCGCCGATGAAAGACCGTATTTAACCCCGTTGACGATGTCTATCGCCTCATCGAGAGTTGAAAACGGTATAACGCAAGTGACCGGGCCGAAGATCTCTTCCTGCTCGATCCGCATTCCGGGTTTTACGTTGGTGAACACGGTCGGCTCGATGAAATAGCCTTTGCCGTAGTCCCCCTTGGTCAGGCGATTTCCGCCGCAGGCAAGCGTCGCCTTGTCTTCATTTTTACCGATCTCTATGTAGGCGAGGATCTTATCCATCTGCCGGGCGTTGATTACCGGCCCGACCTCGGTCTTCGCGTTGAGGCCGTTGCCGACGCGGAGCTGTTTTACCCGCTCCACCAGCTTTTCGCAGAATTTCTTGTAGACCTTTTTGTGAACAACGAGCCGCGAGGATGCAGTACATCGCTGGCCGCTCGTTCCGAATGCACCCCACAGCGAGCCTTCGACCGCATTGTCGACATCGGCGTCGTCCATCACGATGATCGCGTTCTTGCCGCCCATCTCCAGCGACACGATCTTGTTTTCGCGGGCACAATTTTCTGCGATGATGCGGCCAGTATCCGTCGAACCTGTAAACGAGATCAGTCGAACGTCTTTATGCCCGACCAGCGCCGCACCGGCATCGCCAAAGCCGTTGACAACATTGATGACGCCTTTCGGGATACCTGCTTTTTCACATGACTTGACCAGATTGATCGTCGATAACGGCACATCTTCCCCGGATTTGATAACGACTGTGTTGCCGCAAACGAGAGCAGGGATCAGCTTCCACGACGGGATCGCCATCGGGAAATTGAAAGGCGTGATCAACCCGCAGATACCGACTGGCTGGCGAACACACATCGCGAATTTATTCGGCATTTCCGCTGGAGTGGTAAAGCCATGCAGTCTGCGGCCTTCGCCTGCGGTGTAATAGGTACAGTCGATCGCTTCCTGGACGTCGCCGCCGGCTTCTTTCGTGACCTTGCCCATTTCACGGGTCATCTCGCGGGTAAATTGGTCCTTGTTTTCACGGAGGACTTCGCCGAGCCTGAACAAGATCTCTGCGCGTTTCGGTGCAGGTGTGCGACGCCATCTCGTGGCGGCGTTCTTTGCTGCTTCGACCGCTTTATTCACGTCGTCCGCGTTCGATCTCGGAAAACGGCCGACCACGTCGGTCGTATCTGCCGGATTCACATTGTCGAACCATTCTCCGGACGAACTTTTAACCCATTCGCCGCCGATACAATTGTGATAGGTCTGGGTCGATCGCTTTGCATTCTTATCGATCTTTGCTCGTTTTGGTGTTGCCATATGTAGAAATAGTTTCAGGTTTCGCGATTCAGGTTTCAAGTTGGCCAACTCGAAACCTGAAACTCGAAACCTGATATTGAAAAAATGTCGATTTACTGAACCGTGAATTGAACGATCTTCAATTGCGTGCTGCGGCTAAAACGATCATAGGCAAGTACTTCCATCACAACGGCATCGCCCGGCTTCAATTTTGAAACAAGTGCGTTGAACGATTTGAGATCGGTTACGCTTTGCCGATTGAGTCGTTGGATCAGGTCGCCCTCGTCGAATGCATCGGTGCCGTTAGACATCTTGACATCCGCGATGTAGCTCGCGGGATTGATCTCCTTTACAATGACGCCTTTTTGGCCTAGGACCTTGTAGGTCTCTGCCAGCGCCGGAGTCACATCGACCAACGTCAAACCAAAGGTTTTCTGATCGTCCCTACCGCCGTCGATCGGCAGCTTTCGCTGCAGATCCTCAGACTTTTTGAGCGGACGTTCGCTGACCTTAACAGAAACCGTTTTTCGATCGACCTTCGCTCCTTCCTCACGCAGATAAACGAGATCTACCGATTGCTGCGGCGAAACCCTCGCGACTTTCGCGATCAACTCCTCGGCGTTCGCGATCTTCTGTCCGTTTACCTCGATGATCACATCGCCAACCTTTATCCCCGCATCAGCCGCCGGAGCCGGACTAGCCTTTACATCAGTAACGATCGCTCCGGCCGAATCTGTGAGACCGTAAACTTTTGCGTACTCGGGTTTAACAGATTCAAGTTGGACACCAAGGTATCCGCGATGCACCCGGCCATCTTTGAGAAGCTGCGAAAATACATTTGACGCCTCATTTGAGGGCAACGCGAATCCGATCCCGTTCGAATCGCCTGTCGAGGTCGCTATCTGCGAATTGATGCCGATCACCTCGCCGTTCATGTTCACAAGCGGCCCACCCGAGTTCCCTTTATTGATCGCGGCGTCTGTCTGAATGAATCTCTGAAACGCCGTTGACTGCGGTGTCGAGCGCTTTGTTTGCGATACGATCCCGGCGGTTACGGTCCGTGCGAGTCCAAAAGGCGACCCGATCGCCAAAACCCAGTCACCGACTTGCGCGTCCTCTGAGTTGCCGAGCTTTACAAACGGCAGATTCTTGTCTGCATCGATCTTCAATACGGCGAGGTCAGTCTCATCATCCGAACCGAGCAGCTTTGCGACATACTCCTCACCGGAGTCAAGTTTTACCGTAATTCTCGCGGCGCCTTCGATAACGTGGGCATTCGTTAAAATATACCCGCTTTTATCTACGATAAATCCGCTTCCCACGGCGTACTGCGGCCGACGAGGTAGCTGGCGGCGGAAGAAATCCATGATATCGTCGGAATCGCCCGGTGCCGGATCGCCTTTTGCAGTGATCTCCGGCACGCGGCCCTTCGCTTCGATGTTGACCACCGCCGGCTCGACGGCCTTAGCAACATCCGCGAACGAGGCCGACAACCTTTGCGGCGTTACTTGAGCCGGAACCGAGACGCAGCCGAACGCAAAGCAGGCGATGAGGGCCATTCGAAATAAAAAAGTCAGACGGCAAGTCCGGGAAAAAGATCCGAGCATAGATACAACTCCTTAAAACTGCGGCTTTTCGTTCAACACTATTTAATAGACGCAATAATATCAAAATCGATGCCTAAATTCGACTTTTTTCTAAAGTCACCGTTCTCCTGACTTACCGCTCCGTCGACAGAAGTATTTTCAGTGATCCTTTTCTTGAGGCCGCTTTCATCGCTTCTACACCGTCACCGAGCTCGAATCTTTCCGAGATCAGGTCGTCGACTCGCACCTTTTTCTCGGCCAGCAACCCCAATGCCGCGTCAAAACGGCCGCAGCGTGAACCCACAACCGTTATCTCGTCTACCACGATCCTAAATGCCTCCCAGGCAGCATTTCCTTGAAAGGTCGACTTCAATACTATCTTGCCGCGCGGTTTTACAAGGTCGAGTGCGGTCGCAAATCCGCTCTCTGACCCGCTCGCCTCAACGACCACATCGAATCGCGAACCAAGTTTAGCGGTCTGCGAGAGTTCATGCGTCTCGATGTCGCGCCCGTTTTTCGTCGCTAACGCTAGTTTTTCGGGATGCTTTCCGATCAACGCTATATTCTTCGTTTTCAATACCAGCGAGAACGCGCAAAGTAAGCCTAATTTGCCGTCACCGATGACCGCAACGTGTGTTTCAGGTGTGATGGAAACTTGCTCCGTGATCCCAAACGCCGCCGCGAGCGGCTCGACAAACACAGCCTCGTTATCGGAAACACCTTCGGGAACCAATACGAGATTACGATTTGGAAGAGTAAGGAAGTCAGCGTGGGCTCCGTCGCGTCCCTTGATCCCGAGCACCGTTCGGTCAGCACAATGACGTGGATCGCCTGCCAGGCAAAGTTCACAATGCCCGCAGCCCGCATTGATCTCGCCAACCACTCTCTTGCCAATGAGATCGGAGGGATCCGGCGAGCTTTCGACGACACCCACAAATTCATGCCCGATCGTCCCTTCAAATCCGGCGTACCCGCGGGCTATCTCAAGGTCGGTGTTGCAGATACCGGATCTGACGACTCGAACTAGAGATTCGGATCCGCCATCCGGGATCGCGACCTCGTCAACGCTTATCCCGTTCGATCTCACTCGAAGCGCTTTCATATTTTTGATCTATCGAATAATAGGCCGCGTAAGCGGATCCGTAAATTAACCGTCGAACCGCCGAAAGAAATTTACTTTTGCGGTTTCGCTATCTATACTTCTCAAAATACGGAACAAACAGGAAATTATGCAGAAAATTGTAATTTTATCTATAACATTGTTTTCGATCGCATTGGCTATATCGTGCAGCTCGCAGGGTGGGGCGAGCACATCCACCAGCGATACGCCGACCGCCGCTTACAAACGTCTTTACGCGGCCGTCAAAAGCAAGAATACGGAGGCGATCAAAGGCGAAATGTCAAAACAATCGATCACTTTCGTTCAGTCGGTGTCGGCTGTGCAAAAGAAAACGATTGAAGAAGTGTATTCGAATGGTTTGACCGGCACAACCTTTTCAGAAACCATGCCGGAGTTGAGAGACGAACGCGTGAAGGACAATATGGGGGCCATCGAAGTCTATAATTCCAAGGAGTCGAAGTGGGAAGACCTTCCATTTGTGCTCGAAGATGGAAAATGGAAGTTGGCCCTCGGTGATGCATTTAAGGGGACATTTGTATCACCCGGTAAAGGCCGTGACCAAAAAGAGAAAGAAGCGGCCAACGCCACTTCAAATACCGGTATCCATTTGGGCCCACCCGCAAACGCGAACACCCAGGGGATGACCATCAACACGCAGCCAAACAGCACCGCTTCCAATTCGAAGGCGAATGGCAAATGAACCGGTCGACCATTGAAGCGATAATCGCCCAATATGAAAAGCATGGCTGGAGATTACGTCGGGTGATCGTTACCGAAAAACTCCGAAACGTACTCGGTCGCGACATCGACGTTTTCCAGCAGGCCGAGGTAGTCTCTTCGGATGTTGATGCGGCGTGGTTTTCGCGAGTTTCAGGTCCCGGCAAGGAGACGTGGGAACTGCGCGGTCTTGCATCTGCTCCATTCGCTCTCGACGCTTTTCTTTCCGATGATCTAAGCGACCCTGAACGCGATGAAATACTGCAAAATACCGTGGAAAGAATGCGCGGATCGGCCACTTCGCACGGCGGCCACTGATGCTCACGCCGCGGTTTAACCTTAAAAAAGCATATTGCTTGACAAGACCGGTGACTGATAGCAAACTTAAGCTGTTGAAATGATGATCAAAAATTTCGGTGCTCAGGTCGCTAGTGTTTGGGAAGGTTTGCGGCCGATGACCAAGCAAATGCTCGAAGGTGCGATGAGGTCAGGTGCCGTTTCGCCCACCAACTACTCCTCAAAATTGTCCTACGATGCTCACGCCGACTGGGAAGTCAGCAGATTACTTTCTGCCCTGGATGAGCAGGCAAGGTCGTCCGTAGCCAGGAAGGATCCTAAAAAGCTGACCGAGATTGGTATGCTTGCCGAGACATGTGTGCGTGTTTTGGAAGCTAGGAGCGGGTCGGCCGAGGTATTTATTCAGTTGGCCGAGCGTGCCCTCAAACAGCACGACTACAATAAACTCGACGAACTCGCGGACAATCTTTCTGAAAGATTTTCCGCCGGTGAGATAGCCGAGATCGTTCGCCAGACTGAGATGCCGCAGATCCGGGCCATCGCCTATGAAACGCTCGCATTACTGCCGGTCCAAGCTATCGCTTCGCTCCTGGATGACCCGCTTTATTCGGATATAGCGGCGAACGCCCTGGAGCAAAAGGCCTTCGAATATGAGTCCGACGAGGCTCGAGATGTTCTCGAACAGTTCGACGCCGATGACTCCATACGCAACGAATAGTGGTCTAAGACAAAAAGAATGACGGGTCGACGATTGTCGGCCGACATTCTTTTTGCTCATTGCGAGAAAAAACCTAGAAATATTTCATGTCGATTCCCGGATCGGGCCATCCGACAAATACCTTTCCGTAGCTCGGGATCGGCTTGAATACCGAAAAGCTCCGATTTTTATAACCCTCGCCGCCGGAGGGATCCATTACCGCGACCAATTGCTCTTTACCCGTCGGTCTTCCGACCCCGTAACAAACTACTACGTGACCTCCGAGACTTCCACGGCTGAAACCTAAAACAAGATGCCCTTGCGACGAGAGTTTGTCGGCCAGATAGGTTGCCGTAAGATCTGACTTCGATGTCCATTCAGATTTCATCCCCGAGATCTTTGCGATCTCGCCCTCAAGCTCGGCCGGGATAACACTTCCGTCGGGATATGTCTTATCGGGATACATATCGATAAGCTCGGCTTCGGTCGGATGCCATTTTCTGCCGGGCAAAATCCCGATCCAGGATTCGAGGACTGCCGCCCAACAAGAAGTATTAAAAGTTTGAAATATCTGTTTCGGTAAGGCTTTGTAACAAGAGTCCATTTCGATCGCCTCCTTTGCGATAGATCGTTGGTTTTTTACATCTACTGCTTCGGGAGTTCGATCACTTCAGGCCTTCTTAATTCGCCGCAATACCGCTTTGGCGTCCCCGGTTAAGCCTGTCGGGATACATTGGGAACTTCTCCGTGATTGCCGCGACACCGCGGCGTACTTCATTTTTAACTTCTTCGGATTCGGGCTCCAGTACAATAGACGCGATCATTTTCCCGATTTGCCGCATTTCCTCCTCTTTCATTCCGCGAGTGGTCAGAGCCGGCGTGCCTAAACGAATTCCCGACGCCACAAAAGGCTTCTGAGTGTCGAACGGGATCGTGTTCTTGTTGACGGTGATATGGACATCGTCGAGGGCTTTTTCAGCCGCTTTCCCCGTGATTCCCTTTCCGTCCATATAAACATCAACCAGCAGAAGGTGATTGTCGGTGCCGCCTGAAACGATCCTTAAACCCGCCGAGGCTATCGTTTCGGAAAGCTCTTTCGCGTTGGTTATGATCTGCTGCTGATAGGCTTTGAAGTCCTCGTGCAAGGCCTCGCCAAACGCCACGGCCTTTGCCGCAATGATATGAACAAGAGGTCCGCCCTGCACGCCAGGGAAAACGCTGCGGTCAACGTCCTTGGCAAACTCTTCGCGGCACAGTATCAAGCCTCCTCGCGGGCCGCGCAGGGTCTTATGCGTGGTCGTAGTGACAAATTCACAATGTAGAACCGGCGAGGGATGCAGGCCGGTCGCGACCAACCCCGCGATATGCGCCATATCCGCCATAACTTTGGCTCCCACGCTGCGGGCGATCCCGCCTATCCTTTCGAAGTTTATCGTTCGCGAATACGCCGAAGCGCCGCAGATCAGCAGCTTCGGCCTGCTCGTCTCGGCGATCCGCTGTAGCTCCTCGTAATCTATTTGTTCGGTTTCGCGATTCACGCCGTAGTCCGCAACCTTGTAGTTGATCCCTGAAAAATTGAGTGGATGACCGTGCGTCAGATGGCCGCCGTGCGAAAGGTTCATGCCAAGTATCTGATCGCCATGATCAAGCGCTGTCATCAGTACCGCCATGTTCGCCTGCGCGCCCGAATGCGGCTGAACATTCGCATGGTCCGCGCCGAATATCTGCTTTGCCCGATCGATCGCAAGATTCTCGACCACGTCTGCAAATTCGCACCCGCCGTAGTATCGCTTGCCCGGATATCCCTCGGCGTACTTGTTCGTAAAAACAGTGCCCATCGCCTGCAGCACCGCCTCCGATACAAAATTCTCCGACGCGATCAACTCCAACCCATCCGTCTGCCGCCGAACCTCGTTATCAATTGCCTCGCTGACCACCGGATCAGCCTCTGAAATATTTGCTGTGAAAAAGTTACTGGTCATTATTTTTATCTTCATCAAAAATTGAAATCATCTTTTCATCATCTTCAACCCGAAGATCTTCATCTGATAACTTACGAGTGTAGGTGCTCATCAAGCCTATTAGCATCCCCAGAATTACGACAAAATATACAGAGGAGCGCTTGATATCATTAAGATCCTCATATAATTTTCCCAACTTCTCGTCCTGTCGTTCGATTCTGCTGATAGCTTCATCTAAGGTTTTAATCTCGCCGGGATCTGGTACGTAATAAACAAGCATAGGCAAGTTGAAGTAGAAAAACATCACTACAATAAAGAGCATAATCGCTACATGTCGCGATCCTACGCGCTCCTTATGGGGAGATTCCAAATCTCTCTGAATGTATCTACTAATGCCAAGACCTACACCGAGAACCACTAGCAAAATAAGCCACGACCAGTTAGTACTTAAACCGAACATCTCAGACCTCCACTCGGAACCCGGTCATCGAACAATCTTACTCGCTATCCAGCGGGAAATTCGTCGCCGTAAAACTCACAAAGAACAAACTTTGCAAGCTCCGATTCTGAGAGGTCGGCCGGTGCCCGGCTTATAGCGAACGCCTTCGCGAGTTCAAACATCTCGCCGCATTTTCGGAATCGTTCCTCTTCCGGCAGCGTCATCCAGATTCGTTGCTGAATAGCCCTTATTTCTCTGCTTGTATCTTCCATTTTTCGAACTCTTCCCAAACTTCGCTTAAGTTTAGCCGCCTGACTTTTTCGAGAAACAGCGTTTCCTCAATGCCGCTCTCAACGAGACTGCGAATATCAAGAAACTGTTTTTCCGACAGCGATTCTTTTGCCCATTCCAATTTCGACAGTATGAGGTCTTCTTTCGAAATGACCCAAAAACCAACTTCCTCTATTTCGGCTTTGCGGCGCCTCTCAAATTTTTCGGCTTCAATTGCGGTGGCTTTCCGGACTATACAATCAACCTTAACGCCGTTCCTCAGATTGAGCACATTAAACATGGAACTGCGCTCTACTGCATTCCTGATCGAAATCTCATCCACGTAATAGTCCGGCAAGAACCTAGATTCAAACCTTCCGGCGTCCCGACTCGAAATCTCAATGATCGCGTCAATATCATACGTCAAGCGCCCTGTCGCATACGCGTGCATCGCAAAAGAACCGGTAATCATGTATTTGATACCGAGTTCGTCGAGTCGCCGTACGAAGTCCTTTAGCGTCTCGATCATTGAATTTTGGGTGATCATACCTGGAACTAGTTTACCATTGAGCCAAACGCTGCTTCATCAATGACCTGGACCCCGAGACTCTCCGCTTTTGCCAATTTCGATCCCGCATCCACGCCGGCTAGCACATAATCGGTTTTTTTACTTACCGACGATGACACACGGCCGCCGCGGTCTTCTATTAGTTTGGCGGCTTCGTCGCGGGTGTAATTTTCGAGTTTGCCGGTGAGGACAAAGGTCTTGCCGACGAAGCGTTCGTCTAGAGCGGCGGTGCTGGCGGCGTCCGTTTCCAGTTTCACGCCTGCGGCTCGCAGGCGATCAACAAGCTCGATATTTTTCGGACCACGGAACCACTCATAGACGCTTTCAGCGACGGCAAGGCCGATCTCGGGAATGTCGTCCAGCTCCTGCACCGACGCCTCGGCGAGACGGTCAATGCTGCGAAAATTATTCGCGAGGATCTTGGCGTATCGTTCGCCGACGTGGCGGATGTCGATCCCGTAGAGCAAACGTTGAAGCCCATGTGACTTGCTTGCTTCGATCTCGTCGATAAGTTTCGATGCCGACTTTTCAGCTTTTCGTTCGAGGCTCGAAATATCCTCGATCTTCAATGAGTACAGGTCGGCAACATTTCTCACCATGCCGCTGTCGACAAGCGTCTCGATCAGAACATCACCGAGCCCTTCGATATCCATCGCTTTGCGGGATGAAAAATATCCGATCCGCCCTTTTATCTTGGCGGGGCAATCAGGATTCGTACACCGCCGGACCGCTTCGCCTTCCGGTCGAACCGCATCGAAATCACAAACAGGGCATCTATCGGGAAATACGAATTCCGTTTCACTTCCATCGCGTTTCGTCGCAACAACTTGAAGCACCTGCGGAATTATCTCACCGCTTTTTTCTATCAGGACGGTATCGCCGATCCTGATATCGAGCCGCTTGATCTCGTCCTCATTATGAAGCGACGCCCGGCCTACCGTCGTTCCGGCAAGCAAAACAGGATTGAGATGAGCAACTGGCGTTAACGCCCCGGTACGGCCCACCTGAATACCGATATTTAATAACTTCGTAGTAGCCTGCCGGGCCGGATATTTATACGCGATCGCCCAGCGAGGTGCTTTTGTCGTCGCGCCGAATTCCTGCTGAAGCGCCGTCGAATTCACCTTTACCACAACGCCGTCGATCTCGTAATCAAGACCGTCGCGAACCGTCTCCATGTCATTGATAAATGAGACGAGCTCATCATAGCCGACGCAAAGTGCGCGATGAGGATTTACGTGAAAGCCATTTTCCTCCAGCCAGGTAAAGTTTTCCCAGTGTGTCGCGAACATCTTCTGATTCCCGCGCAAGACATCGTAAGGAAACATATCGAGCCGCCGCGAAGCAACAACCGCCGAATCGAGCATCCGCAGCGTGCCGGACGCGCTGTTGCGTGCATTGGCAAACGTTTTTTCGCCCTGCATCTCGAGTTCAGAATTGATCCGCTTAAATTGCGAACGAGAGATGAATGCCTCTCCGCGAACCTCGGCATGCGGCGGGGCATCCTTCTTTAAGCGAAGCGGTATCACCTTGATCGTCCTGGCGTTCTGCGTGATCTCGTCGCCGCTTGAACCATCGCCGCGTGTCGCCGCCGTAGCCAGGATCCCGTCTTCGTAATGCAGGGCAACACTAAGGCCGTCGATCTTAAGTTCTGCGACGTACTCCAGCTTTCGACCTTCCGCCAACTTCTCGCACCGTTCCGTAAACGCCTTCAGATCATCGAGGCTGTAGGAATTGTCGAGCGACATCAACGGAACTGTGTGCTTGAAGGATTTCAAACTCGAAGCCTTGCCGCCGATCCGCTGCGTCGGGCTGTCAGGCGTTATCAGTTCAGGATGTTCCGTCTCAAGCGTCTTCAATCGCTCCAGCAGCTGATCAAACTCATAATCCGATATCTCCGGCGCATCTTTCTGATAATAAAGATCGCTATGATGACCGATCTCACCCCGAAGTTTTGTAAGTTCTTTATCTACGTCTGCCATCTTTACGCCATAAATTCCGCGATCAGCCGATGAAAATGATGTGTCCCAGTCTCGCGGGTCGGCGAGAATCTGCCATGCGAATAAAACCTCGACCTAATTCCCCGTTGGACGCTTTCAACGACCGCCTCATCTTCCAATTCTACCCCGTGCAGGTCAGCTCCGGCTCCGATATCGAGTTTCGATCCGTCGGAAACGTAAGTAAAAAATTCTGCGATCGTCTTTGACGGAGAAACCGGCCGCACAACATTTACCGAGATTCCCCACGGATAAAAATTGAACATCAGATTTGGAAAAATGAACAGATACTTAGCCGCGATTTCTCCATCTGCATCGGATCCGGTCTGCACGCTCGAATATCTAAACAGGTCTGTTGAGTAACTTCCGTAATCGACCACCTCATTCAGAGCCTTGTGAACATACGGGATGTGAAAGCCTTCGAGATAATTTTCGCAATAAAGTGCCCAGTGTGCGTTGACCTCGTATTGACGGGTCCCGGTCAATTTTAACGGAACGGGATCCGAATGAGGCCAGCCCGTCGTAAACTCTTCTAGCTCCCCGGCCGGATCGAGCGATGCAAAAACAAAACCGCCAAACGATTCGGCAGCGATCTGGGTCAGATTATCCGATTCGCCTGGAAAATTGTCGACACCCTCGAACTCCGGCATCGACAAAAATTTACCATCCAACGAAAACCGCCGCCCGTGATATCCGCACCGTATCAGGTTGGCTTCGGTGCAAGGCTCCTCGACCAGCACCTTTCCGCGGTGCGTGCAGACATTTGACAGGCAGTTAACGGTGTCGTTGGTTCGAACCAACAGCAGCGGCTCGTCCAGAAACTCAGGCAGCAGCGTCACGGGCTTCAAACCGGGAATAACGGCGTCCCCCAGAAAATGCCAACCGCGGGCAAATATCTTTTCTCTTGACGCTTCGAAATATCGCTGGTCCGTGTAAAACTCGGTCGCGAGTGTTCGTGCCTTTCGAATGTCCGGGTCGATCTCAAACATTGCATTCAGTCTTTGTAAAGCAAGTAGGCTGGCTTCACGTCATCCCACGCCCTCATGAATTGGCGACCGACAAACTTTTGCTCAAATGCAGCCTTAAATTCATGTCTTACGCGTACCTGTTCCTCCAGTGCCTTCTTCGGATCAGCTTCCACTAGTTTCAGCCAGTCATCTACTATGAAAATGATTGCGTCTGGATCACGTTGTTCGCTAATTGTATTCCCGCCAACCAGGGCCTGCACTTTCGGGCTTTCGAGATGCCATTCGGCAAACAGCCGGTCGCTGGCGAGGCCGATTTTCCCAACCGTATCCGCGGTCGTCGTGTAATCGGTTCCATAAAAGTTTTCTTGATATTCGCTTACGAAAGCGCCCAACTTTTCCAGATTAAAGTAAGCGTTGCGCGCCTTGACCGGCTCAAACGTCCATTTGATTATCCTTACGCCGAGATCGAGCGATTTTTCACGCTGCTTCCACTTTAGTCTTGCCCCGATGCCGTGGCTCTGAAAATCGGCCCGGACGGCCGTCATATGTGAGTAAAACGCCTTTTCCCCGCGAAGAAACGCTGGAACACTCAGCACAAAACCGATCAGCTCACTGCCCGAGTACGCCCCGAGCACAAAGCCGCCCGCGTTTATCGTCACGATAAAATGCCTTACGGGTGACAATTCGACCTCCGGCAAAGCAAAAACCGCCCGCTGCAGATCTACACAGGCGGCCAGTTCGGCCAGCCTCGTAAGCTCTCTGATCTCAATATTTTCGTCCATTTTAAGATGGGGCCTTAATCTGAAACTTTCGCAATTTGGCCATTGGCTGTCAAACTGTTCGCCGAAAATTTCAGTTAACTTTCGCAGGCAGAATTTGATATAGTTGCAACTGCGTTTTCCACGCACCTCCGATGACACCGCAGAACGATCTCGACCTCAAGGGAAATTTCCACACACACCCATTCGCCGAGCTGTTGACCGAAATATCGGCCGCCAAGCTCGCGGGGTCGCTCCGCATTGAACGCGGCGACCAGAAGATGATCGTGTATCTCGATGACGGAGCTGTTATCTACGCCGTATCGAACGCCCGTAAATTTCGCCTCTCGGAGATACTCGGAGCCGAAAACGCCGCCGTCAAAGAATTTCTTACCAAAGCTCCCGCTTTCCCTAACGATCTGGAATTTGCCAACGCGCTCAAGGAAAGATCGGTCCTGAACGACGAGCAGGTCAAAGCCGGCTTTACCAAACAGGCCGAGGCGATCATCGGCGAAGCTCTCGGCTGGCCCGATGCCGAATGGACATTCAGCCCGCTGTCGCGGCTAAAAAGCGGCATGCGTTCCGAGCCGAAAATCGAGCAGCTTCTCGCCGCCCACGCGCGAAATCTCTCGCACAACGCGATCTCGTTCCGCTTTATGAGCATGCACGAGATGTTCGAGATAAAACTAACTGCGCCTGACGTGGTGCTCGAACCCGACGAGGCGTTTATTCTCTCTCGCCTTACCGAAACGCCCACCACGATCGCCGACATCATTAAAATGACGGGACTTGTCGAAAGCGAGGCGATGAAGGTTCTCTATACGCTCTGGCTTGCCGGTGCGGTGGTTAGGCGCGAGTGGAACGCCGCGTTCTCCGACTTCCGCGTCGCAAAGATCAGAACCGCGAACTTAAAACTTACCAAGTCGGCCACCGAGGTCGCCAAACCCAAAGCCCCCGAGCCCGTGGCCCCAGCTCCGGTTGTCAAAGAAGTCCCCGAGGTCGTCGTCGAAGATATCTCCCTTGCCGACTATCTCGAACGCGTTGAAAAAGCCGAAACGCATTACGACATCCTCGGCCTACCATTCGACGTAAAACTGCCCGAGGTTCGCCAGACCTACTTTACCCTGGCAAAGCTTTTCCATCCCGACAAATTTCATCGCGACGTCCCGGCGACACTTCGGCGGATCGAGAACGCCTTTTCAAAGCTCGCTCAGGCCCACGACGCCCTTCGCGACCCGGGCAAACGGACTGCCTACGACAACAAGGTCCGCCGCGAAATGACGGACCGCAAGAACAAGCCGGACGAACCGCTCAAGGTCGAGGTGCAGGGCAACCAGCTTCATGCCGAGCGTGCCGGGCAGGAGTTCGAGCACGGCCGCAACCTGCTCGTCGATGGCGAATACGATGAGGCGTTGCCGTTTCTCGCTCGTGCCGTCCACCTCGCCCCGACCATGGCGAGCTATCACGCGTTTTACGGCAAGGCTCTGTCATTCGTCGAAAACGGCCGTCACAAAGCCGAAGGCGAGATGCAGGCCGCCGTTAAACTCGAGCCCAACAACACGACCTACCGCTTCATGCTTGCCGAATTTTTCTTCGATCTTAAGTCGATGAAGCGTGCCGAGGGCGAGCTGAATCGCCTTCTGGCCATCGCTCCCGACCACAAAGAAGCTCGTGCCCTTCTCGACAGTCTGCGTCTAAAATAGTTAAACTCGATCCAAGCGTTCGAAACTCTCGCTTTTGATCCCGATGCAAAGTATTGTCGCCAACGATCAGCAGTCCGATCCGAAATTGACCGATCTCTCCACGCGGATGGATGCGATCGAGGGCTACACACGCCCGCACGGTGCGCGCGTTGCGGCGATCGCGGACGAGATCGCGGCCGTCTTCAATTTGGCGGTGCATGACCGGCTTGTTCTGCGGCAGGCGGCGCTTGTGCACGATATTGGCGAGGTTGTGATGGATCGGAGTTATCTTAAGGAGAACCGAATTCTTACCGCCGAAGAATACATCGACATGCAGCGGCATCCCGTGATCGGCGAACAGCAGTGTGCCAAAGAAGGTTTGACGCGCGGCGTGCAGCTTCTGGTCCGCTGGCATCACGAATGGTGGAACGGCGGCGGCTACCCCGACGGTCTCGAAGGCGAACAGATCCCTCTTGCTGCCCGGATACTTCGTGCCGCCGACACATTCTCCGCGATCACCGGCGAGCGCCCGTTTCGCAAAGCCATCGCCGCCCCCGATGCGAAACGATACCTCATCGAGTGGGCCGGCATCGAATTTGATCCAAGGGTAATAAAAGCCCTGATCTCCATCGACAAGCTCTTCGAAGCCGAACTCGCCGCGGGCGGCGCCTAACGCCTGAAACGCACGCGCCCCCGCCTGTACACATCCGAAAGGACGCTGACTATCGCAGGAAAATTAAGGTCAGAAAAACAGTCTCCATCACGCCGGCCACACCGCGCTCCGCGGTCAAGGGAAGAACTTACCGTTATCATTCAGGGTTCCGACATGCGGAGCCTTTTACAATTCAGAAACCCGAGTATTTTATTCTGAAATATTTCCACCTGATCCACTTATGTTAACGGTCAGAATCTTGCCTATAGAGATCTGAAAACTTTGAAATGAGTTGTATGATGAAGATCGTTTTTACCTTTGTCGCCACGGTCGTGATATTTGCTTCGGCAGTATACGCGCAAAAAACTTCGGCGGAATATGTGGCCGACGGCACTCGCTACGCCGCGGCCGGAGATTATGCAAACGCAGCTCTGGTGTTCCAAAGAGCGGTTAGCCTTGAGATGGCAAATCGCACTCTAGAGCGCGATGCTTGGCTTGGTTTGATCACTGATCTCGCGTACACCTACCGGCGGATTGGGCGCATTAGTCCCGCCGCTGTCGTCCTTGCCTATGGCCTCGGCCAGGACCGGGCCTACCCGATGTTTCATTACGGCCTCGCTCAATGCGCAGCCGCCAGGCACGACTTCGACGGCTCTATTGCGAGTTTGCGCCTGGCCTACAAATACAAAGATAATATCCGCCAAGGAAATACGTTTCCGGACCCTTTGACCGATCCCGAATTCAGAACATTCCGCGCCAATCCGAAGTTCAAAAAGGCCGTCGCCGAGATGAAAACTCTTAAATAGGCACCACGAATTTCCTTCATATACATCACCCTCTCATCTGGAATTTCGCATCTCAGCACGTTGGCTCACGCCTCGAATGCGGGCCGAGTAGATCAGCCCCAGCATTACCGCAGGGATAATGCCGACTAAAACGAACGAGAACAGTGGCAGGGCTATCGTGTCGCCAAATACTCCCGGACCGTGCGGCTCGCGAATGCAGTTAATGACGCACCGGCTAACCCGAAACATACTAATACGAACCCAAGAGGACCTCGAGATCGCCTCGATGGTTCCATAGTTCTTTTTCGCGACGGTATATTCAAAAAAATTCTCATGGCACCCAAATCAAAACAGGGTATTGAACCGTCCAACGACGACGGGTTCCACGAATGGTGGAACGGCGGCGGCTACCCGACGGTCTCGAAGGCGAACAGATCCCTCTTGCTGCCCGGATACTTCGTCCCGCCGACACATTCTCCGCGATCACCGGCGAGCGCCCGTTTCGCAAAGCCATCGCCGCCCCCGATGCGAAACGATACCTCATCGAATGGGCCGGCATCGAATTTGACCCAAGGGTAATAAAAGCCCTGATCTCCATCGACAAACTCTTCGAAGCCGAACTCGCCGCCGGCAATTCTTAGACCCAGATCCTTCTCAATTGCTTCAGCCTTCGGCTCCGAGTTCTAACGTCTAGAACA
>JBDTXM010000020.1:0-23930 GCA_040006215.1 Acidobacteriota bacterium | reverse complement strand
GCCTTCTAAGCCGTAGGTCGCACGTTCGAGCCGTGCCGGGGGTACCAATGATTTTTGATTTCGGATTTCGGATCGGGGATTTGGACTTATAATCCAAAATCCCAAATCCAAAATCCAAGATCATCTTGATGGCGGCTATAGTTCAGCGGTTAGAGCGCCTGATTGTGGTTCAGGATGTCGTGGGTTCGAATCCCACTAGCCGCCCCATCACCTTCCTAATTTTATATCACTGAAAATATTGCATTCCTGTGAGCCCGAACCATATAATTGCTTCGGTCCGGATATCTTTTTGTCAGGTCACGACCGACTGTTCTAACAACTCGAAATTTATGAAGGCCAGATCTTGCGCAGTCCTTTTTGCATTTGCCGCATTCGCGTCGATTCAGGCGTTTTCGCAAAAACCTTCGGAGTCTTTCGTTTCGGGCGAGGTGTTGGTCAAGTTTCGGGCCGGGACGGATACAGCAGCGATGAAAAAGGCCAACGCATTTCTCGGTGCCCAAACCATTGAGCGCTTAGGCGACTTGGGTTGGGTGAGGGTCAAGCTAAGCGCCGCGATGACAGTGGAAAAGGCGGTTTCGCGATACACGCAGCTCGCCGATGTCGAGACGGCACAGCCCAATTTCTACTACGCACTTCTCAACACCCCGAACGATCCGCAGTTCACGAGTCCTGGGATGTATGGCCTGACCAAGATTTCTGCTCCGTCTGCTTGGGACATGACGACCGGCAGTTCTTCCCTGGTAGTCGCCGATATCGACACTGGAATGCGTTACACGCACGAAGACTTGGCAGCAAACGTTTGGACGAACCCGGGTGAGGTACCGAATAACGGCGTCGATGACGATGGCGACGGGTTTATCGATGATGTTCACGGCTACGATTTTCGGTTCAACGACCCTGACCCTGCCGATGAGAACGGCCACGGCACGCACACCGCCGGAACGATCGGGGCCACGGGCAATAATTTGCTCGGCGTCGTAGGCGTCAATTGGAACGTCAAAATAATGCCGATAAAGATCTACAGTGCCGGCGCCGCCGATTCCACGTCTGCAATGCTTGTGAACGCATACAATTACGTTCGGCTGATGAAAAATCGAGGCGTTAACATCCGCGTCACCAACAATTCCTACGGCGACTGTCCCGAGGCTTGCGGCTATGACCAGGCGACGAAGGACGCTATCGACGCCCTCGGCGATGCAGGTGTGCTGAACGTTTTTGCCGCGGGAAACGCTAATAACAATAACGATATTTCGCCCTTTTACCCCGCCACTTACACGAGTCCCAGCATTCTTGCGGTCGCGGCGTCTGATTCCAACGACAACAAGGCAGGTTTTTCTAGCTACGGAGCCACGACTGTCGATCTCGCCGCCCCGGGGTTAGGCATTCTGAGCACGTATTTCTCTTCTAATTCTAGTTACGCAACCTTGAGCGGTACGTCGATGGCGACACCTCACACCGCCGGAGCGGCAGCACTTCTGTCTGCCTGGAATCCGGCGCTTTCGGTGGCCTCGTTAAAGGCGACGCTTATGAATACCGTAGATCCGCTTGCAAATTGGGTCGGTGTGGTCAAATCCGGTGGAAGATTGAATATCGCGAACGCCATGCTGAATCCGACAGTTTGCACCTACAACCTGGCCAGCACCAGTATTAGTCTCCCGACAAAAGGCGGTGAGTTTTCCGTCAATGTGACCGCGCCGCAAAACTGTGATTTCACGGCGAAAAGCCCGGTGAATTGGATCCACATTTCAGGGGCCGATGTGCTTAGCGGCAGCAAAACCGTGACATTTCGAGCGACCTTCAACCCGGCGATAACCCGGACCGCGACGCTCACTGTTGCAGGCCAAGCTGTAACAGTAAGGCAGTCACGAGTGCCGGGCTTATGAAATTTGGAGGGCTTTCCAACTTTAATACAAGTAGGGGCGTCTAATCTCGTATTGTATCCGATCAATGGAGCCGTTATTTTGGCCTAAAATTGCGAGAGGGATTTCTTGCACAACATGGGTAAACATAGTATATTTAATAGTCTGTTCGCGTGACCTGTCCTGAGTCCGCACGACATTTACCTAAAAGGAAGTAAACAATGAGACATTATTCGAGCTTTGTAACCAAAGTGCTCGTGTCAGCGATTTTCGGCACTCTTATGGCTGCGGCAAGTTTCGCGCAGATTACCTTGCGTAAAGCAATGGACTTCGATGCCGATGGTAAGGCTGATCTTACGGTGTACCGCCCGAGCGACCAGACCTGGTATACCTTGAAGAGCGGCGGCGGCGTCGGGATCTCGAACTGGGGCCTTCCGAACACAGATTTCCCTACACCGGGCGATTTTGATGGTGACGGTAAAGCCGACGTAGCGGTTTATCGTGACACAACCGGGGTTTGGTACATCATTAACAGTGCTACGAATACGGTCTCGATCGTTTCGTGGGGTATACCTGGTGACGAACCGGTCGCCCGTGATTACGACGGAGACGGCAGAACCGATGTTGCGGTCGTCCGCCGCAGTAATAATGTTATGGTCTGGTATGTGCTCCGCAGTTCGGACGGCGGTGTCAGCCAGGCACAATGGGGCGCTTCAGGTGATTTCACGGCTCCGGGCGATTACGATGGTGACGGCAAGTTCGATTTCTGTGTCCAGCGTCCCGGCGCGACGCCTACATCGGCAGCCGTCTTTTATGCCCTCGAAAGCTCTGGTGCGGTCGCTATTACCGGATGGGGCCAGGGCAGCAGCGACATCGTTGTCCCCGGCGATTACGACGGCGACCACAAAACCGATGTTGCTATCGTTCGCGAGGGTACGACGCCCAACAGCCCGCTTACATGGTTCATACTCAATAGTTCCAATGGTTCGGTCTCGATCGCTCAATGGGGATTCACCGGAGACGATCTGTCGGTGCAGAACGATTACGACGGGGACGGACGGACGGATATTGCTATTTGGCGCAATTCTACGGGAGCTTTCTGGGTGCTTCGCAGCTCTGACGGCGGAGTCGCCGGCTCGACCTGGGGAATGCCCAACGACTTCCCTGTTGCGGGCTACGATTCACACTAAGCTTGTCATTTTAAATTAGAAAGAAGGCTGGAGGCTTAAAAGCCACCGGCCTTTTTTGTTTATGGTTCCGAGATGTAGTAATTTTTCGTTTAGTCGATGAAAGACCTGACACTAACAGTCCTACGTGATTTCCCCGGAAAACGAATCGCCATCCTGGGCGATCTCGTTGCGGACCAGTTTCTTCGAGGGACTATTTCGCGGGTATCGCGTGAGGCTCCCGTATTCATACTCCGTCACGACGAGACGGAGACGCTGCCCGGCGGTGCTGCAAACGCGGCCGCGAATATTGCGTCGCTTGGCGGCACTGCTTCGCTTGTGGGCCTCGTTGGAAAAGACACAAATGGCAGCCTTCTGACGGAAAATCTAGCGTCTACCGGCGTGAACTGCGATCTCGTTGTTTCTTCCGACAAGGTCTCGACGACAACTAAAGTCCGCGTTCTAGCGGCCCAGCACTACGCCGCTCGGCAGCAGGTCATTAGGATCGATTACGAGAACACGTCCGAGATCGGCGACGATATTCTCGGTCAATTGAGGGAGAATCTGACGAAGGCCGCGAAGAATGCTGATGCGATCATCGTTTCCGATTACGGTTACGGAGCCGCCGATCCGCGTTTGATGGAAACCGCCCGTCGCCTATCCGCCGAAGGAAATATTCCCCTGATCGTCGATTCGCGATATCGTCTCCGCGACCTTTCGGATGCGACGACCGCGACGCCGAATCAAGAAGAGATCGAGACGATCCTCGGCACCGATTTCACCGACGCTGATTGCGACAGCCTTCGAGACGAGCTTCACCTTCAGGCTCTGCTCGTAACGTGCGGCAACGAGGGCATGCTGCTCGTCGAGCGGGACAAGAAGCCCCTGCGGCTTGAAGCTGTCGGCGGTCTCGAACCGGTCGATGTCACCGGCGCGGGCGATACCGTGATCGCCGTTTATGGACTCGGCATCGCCTCGGGACTCTCCTTCGCTGACGCGGCGAAAATAGCCAATCACGCGGGCGGGTTGGTCGTAATGAAAAAAGGCACTGCGTCAGTGTCGGCCGAGGAGCTCATTCGTTCGCTCTCGACCTCAAGTGCAGAGCCTGCGTCGCAGAGTGCTTCATAATATGTCGCTCGATACAGCAGCAATTCTCGATCGGCAAGGCATCGTCGAATTTGTTTCGCGGCGGCGAGCTGCTGGCGACAAGATCGTTCTCGCTAACGGCTGCTTTGACCTTTTTCACGCCGGGCACATTCGGTATCTAAGCGGAGCAAAAGCTCTCGGCGGCACCCTGATCGTCGCGGTGAATTCTGATGCTCAGGTAGGTCAACTGAAAGGTACAGGCCGCCCTTATATGCCCGAAAATGAGCGGGCTGAAATACTGGCTTCGCTCCGATCCGTTGACGCAGTGACTATTTTTGACGAACCGACCGTCGAGGAACTGATCCTTGCGATCAAACCGGACGTACATGCGAAAGGCACCGATTACACGACCGGCACCGTGCCTGAGCGTGAAATAGTTCGCGGCTACGGCGGCACCGTTGCGATAGTCGGCGACCCGAAAGACCATTCCTCGACCGACCTGATCGAAGCAATTTGCCGGGGTTAAATTTCATCCCCAACTGACTTCTGACCACCGACTACTGACTACTGTTTTCATGTGGCGATCTCGCACAAAAGATGATCTGATGATCGAGGTCTGGGAAAAGCTGGACTGTGAAAATGTCGGGGCAAAGGAGATCATTGCCATCGAGACCGTCATTCGCGACGTATTTGGCGAGGCCGCCGTCGATTCGCCAATGACGATCGCGCGTCTGCTCGCCGACGAGGGGGCCGAGCTTCGCCATTCAGAAATAATGAAGCTCTGGCTGGAACGAAATCAGGAAACGGTTTACGCCGGGGTCCTTCGCAATATTCTCAAATTGGATTCGTTCGAACACGCTCGTTCTACCATCGCCGATCTAGATCGCGCCCGAAACAAATTTCTGGCGGACAATGACAAGACCGGCGTCAGGCTGGTACGAGAAACCGCCTTGCGGGGAAAACAGGAACTTAAGTCTGCCTCCGAAAAAACGCGAGCGCCCGAGACGGCTGCTAGAAACCTCGAGATCGCCGAATGGCTTACATTGTGGCTCCAGTCGCCCGAGGTTTTCGACAACTGGGTCGCCTTGCGCACACGCTCAAAGGATTTTATTGGCAAATTTGGGCAGCCTTAAAATTGATGCGACGCTTTTACGCTCCACAGGAAAATTTTACCGAACGGTCTGTCGAACTTGACGCCGAGCAAACGCCTCATCTTCGCGACGTGCTTCGCCTGAAGATCGGCGACGAGGTCAACGTATTTGACGGGATGGGTCGTGAGTACGCCTGCAAAATACGATCGATCGAGAAAAAGCGTTCGATCCTTAGCATCCTCTCCGAAATTACACCGGCGGCTCCGGAATCAAAGTTGATACTCAACCTCGCTGCTGCCGTTACAAAAGGCGAAAAATTCGACATCGTCGTACAAAAGGCGGTCGAGCTTGGCGCCTCCAGCCTTCAGCCGCTTTATACGCAGAGGTGCGAGGTGAAACCGTCGGGTAGCGACCGCCGCCTTGTCCGTTGGCGCAAGATCGCGCTCGAGGCCGCAAAACAATGCGGCCGCGCAAAGCTGATGACGGTGAGCGAGCCGATCGATTTCGATAAATTCGCGAGATCGGTGAGCGGAAACGTCATCATGTTTTCGGAACGTGACGGAGAAAGTTTTTCGAAAATAAAACCCGCCGGCGAATTGACCGCAATGGTCGGGCCGGCGGGCGGATGGGATGACAACGAACTTAAAACTGCCCGTGAACGCGGGTTTCACATCACAACGCTTGGCGGCCGGATCTTAAGGGCTGAAACCGCCGCCATCGCGTTTCTGGCCATCCTTCAAAATCGCTTCGGCGACATCAATTAGCTGTCCTTTTTCGTCTTCGGTTTGTAGTACGCGTCGCCGCGTGGCTGCATGCTCGCCTTTTCGCCCAGCGTCTGAATAGCCGAATCGAGCAGCTCCTGATTGTCGATCTTGAAATTCACCAAACCTTCGACGTCCGCATCCGGGTCCTTGAATTGGGCCACGAGATACCGCCGCTTTTCCTTGATAAAACCTCCGAGAACCGAACCGGGAAGCGGAATATATTTCACGACGTTTCCGGTTGTTGAAGTGACCGACTTCGACTGCGGATAAATTACGAGCAACGCGTCATACGGAATAGAAAATTTTTCCTTTTTGTCCGAGCCGAAAAAGACCAGGCGCGAATTACCGTCGTCGAATTTCAGCGTTCCCGCCTCCTTGCTCGAGTAGCCGAACATACCACCCTCGTACTTTGCCTCGAACGAAGGCGGTGCTGCCGGCACCTTTTTGACAACAGCGGAGGCGGGCGTTCCCTGCATCGGACGCGGCTGAGCGGCTGCGATCGAAACTCCGAGAAATATCAGTGTGCAAACCAGGATCAAATATCTCATATACGTTTAATTAAAAGCCACTTTTTAATAGTTGGGAAGCCGCAATCTAATAGACGCTCGGAAATGGCTTTAGGTTGTCATTTAGCCGCCGCCTTGCCGTTCTTTTTGGCGTTTTGGACCAATCGCTCTTCAGCGATGCGAACATATTCCTGCGATATCTCCGACCCGATCCAGCGGCGCCCGAGCTCGGTTGCAGCCTTGGCCGTCGTGCCGCTTCCCATAAAGCAGTCATATACGAGATCGCCCTCGTTCGTCCAGGTCGAGATCTGATCGCGAGCCAACTGCTCGGGAAAGATCGCTGGATGTTCAAACGCGATCTTGTCTTTCGAGCTCGACGTGCCGACGTTGTAATAGAAAATGTTGTTCACCTTTCGCTCTTTAGGAGCGACGTGATCGTGTGCAAGATCATTGCGCCCGACCTTTGTGATGCGAAACGACTTGAAGGCCTTTTCCTGTTTGATCGGCTGCGTGATCGGATTGAAAGTCGTCGGCTGCCCTTTGCTGAAACAGAACATGTATTCGAAACACTGCCGGTATCGTTTGCCGCAATCGCTCGGGATCGGATTATTCTTCGCGTATATCATCGTGTCATGCACGCGAAATCCCGCGGCCTGAAACGCGATCGCTTGTCGAAAGCTGCTGAGGGTTTCGTTGCCGTTCAGCGTCCGGTCGCCGATCACCCACACGACCACGCCGCCTTCCTTCGTTTTTTGGAAGAGCAGTTTCGCGATCTCTTCGAACGGAAAATGATAGCCGTTGTATTCGCGCAGATCGTCGTACGGAGGCGAGGTCAGCGTCATGTCCAGAAAGGCGTCGGGCATGTGCCCGAGCGTCTCGATACAATTCTCTTGATATATCCTGCCAGGCTCAATCATTTGTTCACATTGTTTGAAGGTGGAGCGTCGGTATGAAATACAACAGCCACCATAAGAATATCTGAACCGCTAAAATGAAAACAGTGATCCACAACGACATCAGCGACAACCTTCTTCCGCCTCGTCCCGCAGTTCGCGCCGAAATCAGTCCGAGGCCGCTAGCGATCAGTGCTCCCGGAACGAACAGTATCCCGAGATAGGGCACCATCGAATAAACGACGCATGCCCAGGCGGTCTGTGCCGCGGAATTATTATTTTCGCCAAAGGGCGGCATTCGATCAGAACTCCCATTTCTCGAGGAATTGTTCGACAAAAACCTTCTCCGGTTTAGCCGTCTCGGTCTCGAGAAATTCGCGAAACACTTCCTGTTCAGCGTGATACGCCTCTTCCTCGATCTTTCCCGCGAAATACACCATCCGCAGCCACACGAGATATGTGTTCAGCGTATCGATCTGATTGTATTCGACGATCTTTGTCACATCGCCAGCCAGCCACAGATCGACGACCTGATCGCCGCTTACGTCTATCTTACCCGGATACCCGCACAGCTTTGCCAGCTCGTCCAGCCGCGGCGACATGCCGCCGCGATTCGAAAATCTTGTCAGCAGATCGATATGCGCTTCGCTGTTCCGTCCGTCGAAATAATCCTGGCCTTCCCACGGCTTCATCGGCCGCTTGCAGAACGCCGGAGCAGCAACTTCGTTCACAAGGGCTCGTTGGATCAGCACCTGGATATCCGATTCCTGCGAGTTAAACCCGACTAGCTGCGGGCACCGCTCGCCGATGATGTACAAAAACCTGTCGATCAACTGCGCCTCGTCAACCGCCACTGTCTCAAGCGGCAATTTCGGCAGCGAATTGAGCGAAAATTCCACCGTCCGCTCGCTGTCGCGATAGACGATCTTGCGAGAGAGAAATGCTATGGACACGACCCGTGAATAAAGATACTTGACGAACGGCCGCGGATTCTCGTCCGTCGCCCCGGCCTTCGTCCAAAATGCCTGCATCGCCTCAAGCTCCGTCGTCTCGTCCGGCAGGTCGAACAGCCGCTTGGCCCCGACCGCATCGGGCACCCATTCCAGATCAAAAAAGAGCACCAGCTCGGGAATTTCGGATTTGAACATTTAATGGATCGCTTGCGCGAAAGCTATTTTAACCCGCAAGCTCCCCTTTGCAAAAACCTTGGATCGGCACCCTGCCTCAGAGCGCACGGCGTTCGAAAACTTGGTAAGCTTAATAGAGCGATAATTCCAGTAGTTAGGAGACAAGTAATGTATAACGCAAAAGCTTTTTCAGCCGCGAGTGTGGCATCACCACTTGCCCTTGACACGATCCCGCGTCGCGATCTGACGCCGAAGGACGTCAAGCTCGATATACTTTTTTGCGGGGTTTGCCATTCAGACCTGCATTACGCGCGCAACGAATGGAGCGACATGATGCCGACCATTTATCCGTGTGTACCTGGCCACGAGATCATCGGCCGCGTAACCGAGGTCGGGCCCGAAGTAACGAAGTTTAAGGTGGGCGATACCGTCGGCGTTGGCTGCATGGTCGATTCCGACCGTACATGTCCCAATTGCCAGGAAGGCCTCGAGCAGTATTGTCCAAACTTCACACTCACCTACGGGACTCCCGACAAACACGGCACGGCTCCGGGAACGCTGGGGGGATATTCGGAAAACATTGTCGTCGACGAGCATTTCGTATTGCGAATTCCGGAAAATCTCGATCTCGCGGCGACTGCACCGCTTTTGTGTGCGGGCATCACGACCTACTCGCCGCTCAAGCATTGGAACGTCGGTCCGGGCAAAAAGGTAGGCGTCGTTGGCCTCGGCGGGCTCGGCCACATGGGCGTCAAATTCGCTCACGCTCTAGGTGCTAAGACGGTCGTCTTTACGACATCACCGAGTAAGAAGGACGCCGCTCTTGCCTTGGGTGCGGACGAGGTGGTCGTCTCGACAAATCCTGACGAGATGGCAAAGCACGCCTTCACCTTCGATTTTATTCTCGACTGCGTCTCGGCGAAACACGACATTAACGCATACATCGCCCTGCTAAAACGTGATGGCAATCTAACAGTCGTCGGTGCTCCGCCGGAAGCGATCGAGGTTCAAGGTTTCGGATTGCTCTTTGGACGCAAAAGCCTTTCGGGTTCTGCCATCGGCGGGATCGCAGAGACTCAGGAGATGCTCGATTTCTGCGGCAAGCACAACATCACGTCAGACGTCGAGATCATCCCGATCCAAAAGATCAACGAGGCATACGATCGGCTGCTAAAGTCCGACGTAAAATACCGTTTCTCTATCGACATGTCGTCGCTTCAGTCTGCCTAAAGTAATTGTCTATGCCGGAATTTCCCGTATGGGGTAATTTTTACGTGGTCGTCGGTTCGGCGGCTGGTGCCTTGATCGGACTTCAGTTCGTTGTGTTGACGCTGATCTCTCAGCGTCCGCAGCGGGCGCAGCCCGCAGCAGGCGCCACGTTCGCCACGCCGACGATCGTTCATTTCGGCTCGGTACTTTTCGTAGCCGCTCTGATGCTCGCTCCGTGGCGGTCGGCAGCATCCGCGGCGATCGTTTGGGGAATTGCGGGGCTCGCGGGCCTACTCTACGAGTTGTACATTACTCACATGATCCGAAAGCAGGATTTCTACGAACCTGCTCTCGAAGACTGGCTCTTCCACTGCGCACTGCCATTGGCGGCATTCGCCATTCTTGCGGGCTCCGCGTTAACCGCCGCCTGGCGCCTTCACGAATCTCTCTTCGCCGTTGCGTTGTCCGTTCTTCTCTTCCTGCTCATCGGCATCCACAACGCCTGGGACGCCGTCACCTGGCACGTATTCCACGTACGTCCCCAGCTAGACCAACCCGAAACCACCGACGAATCTTCAACCGAAACTGAAAACTAAGTATCATACCCCGTTACACAATGCATCAATTTCTACTTCGCGTTGTCCAGAGCCACGCCGCGAATATAACCGCAAAGGCAAGGTCGGTAAGGCTGCCTAAAGTGGCAGCAAGCGGGATCGCCCCAAGCAGAAAGTTCACAAAGAGAATTATCACAAAGCTGAGTTTTCCACCTCCACCGATCACGAGAAAAAGGCGTTCCGTGCGTCCGGTGATCCCGAGCCACAGATAACAAAGCCCGAACATAAAGATCCAACTCGCGATGATCCACAGATAAAGCGGATGCACGTTTCCCGGCAGTCCGTTCGATTCGCGAAAATGCTGGAACCAAGGCAGAAACAACACCGTCCCGAGCATATTCGTTGCAAAAGTAGCGACCAACGCGATCCGCATCCACATAGCCATTTTCATGCACGGTATCTTGAAGAATGCAGGCCCAAAAGGCAAATGCGAACGTTAACCGCCCGGACATGGCGGCACATCCTCTTTTCGCCGAGCGGAAAGGCACCGCCCTCCCGAACAAGTTCTAAAGAAGATCCTACTCGCGGCTTGCCGCCAGATGAGCGGAAGGGCTTGCCCTTCCGGTACGCTCATAAAAAAACTCTTGCGGCTATGCCGCCGTTCTCCGAACAGCTTCCGATCCCCGACATAGATCGATGCTCTGAAATTATCAATTATTGACACGACCTCAGAAACACTAGCCGGGAGTATCAAAGTGTTGGAAGCGATCGTTCGAGACCTTTCAGGTCAGGCGACAGCCGTCTAGGCTTCGTAGTAACCTGGCCAAGATCCGCATACTTTACATATTCAAATTTCGAAAGGCGGTGAACTTTATCGATCTCTAACTGATGGGAAAGCCTCTCGCATTAATTACGTAGTAGTTCTGATTATTTGTTAGCACAAAAAGGCGTTCGCCGTCTGCGCTGAAACGAACAAAATCTATGGCACTTGAAAACAAAAGCTGATCAACCTTTTGTCCCGAATTCAGATTGTAAAGCGTTAGCTGCCCTGAAATATTTCCGATCGCTATCAGTGGTCTCTTCGGATCGATGACCGCATACGTGCCGAAAAATCTCCATAGCACATCCCCCGTTTCCAGCGAGTAAACGAGGATCCGGTTATTGGTATCCGCGACGATCAGTTTATCGCCAGTAACGCCGATCTTTCTGATGCTCGTATCTTCACCGATCTCGACGATAAGCGATTTTTTAACGTTTCCAGCTCCGGCATCTACGACCTCGACAAGAAAAGCTCCATTTTTATTATCCAGGTCCGCCACTTTCTGTAATAGGGACGGGCTCTCGGCTATCTCTTTCTTTGCTGCCGTGGCGGCGACCCTCCAGATCAGGGCGAGGTCGTCGCCGTGCGGGTCAAATACATAGCTCGGCACCTCGTCCGAAAAAGTTTTTGTCCAGAGCATTTTCCGTGAACGTGCATCGTAAAGTTCGAAGGTCGCGTCCGCCGAGGAATAGCTGTTCATCTCCAATCCGGGAATATTATCTTTGGTAGCTTTATCGGCTCGCGAATCCTTGTCCCTGGTGTCAGTCGCTTTTTTCTTTTCCTGATCTTCTTTTTCTTTGCTCTCCAACTTGTCCGAAGCTGAGCTGCGAAATCTTAGAATAAATTTTCCGAACTGTTTGGTGTTTCTGGTATCGATCGGGTCGAGGCCCTGAAGAGTTTTGGCGCCCGGGTCCATGACCGCCATCATACGTTCCTGCTGGTCCTGTTTCGGAAAATCAACGTAAACCTTGTTGTCATCGTCAACGAACGAGCCGCGAAACCCCCGGGAATAGAACGTCCGACCGCCGTCAGCGACGTTCCATACTCCGCCTCTTGAGCTGGCGGACAAAGTTAGCCAGCTGAGGTCAGGAGAAATGTCCACGGTCCTCAGGTCGCCGAGGTTTGCCTTTGGCATCTGCACCAGGCCAACCGGTGTGACCTGTTTTCCGTTCACGTCGATCTTAAAAAGCCCAAGTTTCCCACTGGTGTTCTCCGAGACGAAATAATCGCCAGAGATATCGATCGCGGGCGTTTTGTTAGCAAGGACAAACTTTTTGTTTTGAACGTCGTAGATCCCAACAGGAGCGGTCGCCGTCGGCCAAACCACGACCATATTGCCTTGAGACGGCTTCCAATATCTGTTTGCGTGGAGGCCAAAAGTATCGGTCCGCTCGCCATCCGGAAAAGAAAAGATACCCGCCTTGGCACTATCGTCAGGGTCCTGTCCGATTATTTTATCGTTCGAATAAAAAGTGAACGGCATCGAAAGCTTGTCCTCGAGACTCCCGCCCATCTTTACCACCTTTTTTTCCTGCAGGTCGTAGGCAAAATGAGCGTTTTGCGTCAGATCTGCATATCCCCATACCAGCCGAGGCTCGGTCGGATGCTCAAAACTTAATGAGTACCGGTGAACACGAGATCCCAGAAAATAGCGGCCGTTCGGCGAAAATTCCAGGGCCAAAGGCGTCACCTCCGGCTCATCGCTGTAGACCCAGGCGTAATATTCGTAGATATGTGGCAGATAAAAACGTTCCTTTCGATAGACGACCTCGCTTGTCTGCACGTCGATAATGTCCAAACTCGCCTGTTTGGAATAGCAGATCAAATAATCTCCGTTCGGCGAAAGTGCAGTCTGCCAACATTCACGCAGACTGTAAACCTCTCTGGCCACGACCGGCCTTTTCTCGTCCAGATTCCATTTCTCGACCCTCAGCCCATAAGTTTGGAAAACGACATTTTTTGAGTCTGGAGTAAAACGTGCAAACTTTGCGTCTTTTGCCTCGATGCGAAAATCGAATGAGAACGGGTCTTTCTTAAGAATGTTGATCCCCGCCTCATCCTGGGCGATTATGAAATTGCCGTCGGGGCTGAACTGAAGATGGTTGATGTCGCTCTGAAGAAAAGGTGCGAGGGTTTTTTTAGCGATCAGAAATTTTAACTTTTCTTCTTTTGGAAAGGTAGAGATCGACGTGACATACGACTGCCAGTTATGAAAATCGCTATCAGAGATCTTTCCTCTTTTGTCAGCACATTCCGATGGAACGTTTGAAACTGCCTTTATCGCCTCGCGAAGACGTTTTTCGTCAGGCTTTATGGTTCCGAACAGTTCCGAAAAAGGATTGCCGGTTTTTCCTTTGGTTTGCAGCAGGCGGTCGAGCAAGGCTGTATATGCATCCGCCGAGTATCCCGAGGCGATCGCCGCATAGACTCCCACCCGATCTGCTTCAAACTGCTGTTCATCTTCATGATTTCGTTTTCCCCTTGCTTTCTTTGTCTTCCATTTGTCCAAAAGCTGGTTATATTTTGCGAAAATATCCTGCTCGTCACCAAGCTTTTGGACACCCAGCATCTTGTCAAGCAGGTTGCTTATGTCAATGGCCACATGGTGAACGACGGAATGTCCTAGTTCGTGCCCGATCACGCCGGCCAACTCGTCCTCGTTCCGGGCGAATGCGATCATTTTTCGAGAGATGTATATCCTGCCGCCTGCCGCCGAGAATGCATTGACCTCTGGAAGATCAACGACAAAAAATTGAAACTTGATATCGGTCGGCGGTAGGTGCGCTGCAAGCCTCTTTCCTATTTCCTCAACATATCTCGACGCCTCTTGATCGTTGACTATCCGGTAATTTCTCTCGAGCTGTTCGGCCATGATCTTGCCCAAGGCCATTTCCTGATTCTCATCGAAAAGATTAAAAGCTTCTTTGTTAAAAATGATATCGGGCGGTTTGCATGCGGTTTGGGCAAATGACCCATGGGCCAGAAAAATGACTCCAGCCAGTGAAAGAAAAATTCGTGGATTAAGCATAGGGATGTATTACTAAAGGTGATTTAGCAATCGAAAGTATAGTCAATCGAGTTAGATAATATCAATATTGAAAAGGCACAGCTTGCCTCGTTGCTGCTACCACAGGCGATTCTGACGGGTGTCATGGGCGATTCCCAGGACAGCTTTTCGACGCTGTTATCGGGGGCGTGATGGGCGGTGTTAGGGCGTAGCCTTCTAATGTCCTGTGAGTGCCATGATCGGCGATGACGTAAGGCCGTAGTTGCCGCGAAAACGCCGTTCTTTTTGGGGTGTTTTTGAGAGGCTTTCGATGACTCACTGTGGCCCTCTTTGAGGAGACCCGCTCCTTCGATCTCCTCTAACCTCCCTTATTTCAATAAGATAGCCGCCCGTTCCAAATATGCACGATATTCTCGAAATGACGTGGTTTTCCAGGTAGGCATGTCGTGGTTTTCTCGATATGCCAACGCGGGCCTTAAGTGTCTATTTTCGTTAGGTTAGACGGTAGGGACGTGCTTAGCGAGGATTTCACCGGTCGGGTAACTCCCTTATTTCACGCGACTTGTGCGCCGCTTGAGAAAGTCCATTAGGACAAATTGGGTCAGATTGTTGGGGTTCGCAAAGTATGCTTTTCCGCGGGTCATTTCGCTCATTTTCTTAACAAAATCAACGAGATACGGGTCGCTCGCCAGCATGAAAGTGTTGATCATCACGTTAGATTTGCGGCAGGCCTGGACCTCCTTAAAGGTCTCGGCCATCACGAACGGGTCGTTGCCCATCGAGTTTTTGTAGAGCAGCCGTTTTTCACCCGCCACCTTCTCGGAATATTTGCGATAGCCGAAATATGCAGCGTTCGATGGCTCGAGAAACGCGGCCGTGGGCTTGCCGTCCGTCACCATCACGATCTGCTTCATATCCTTGCCCTGGGCGGTCAGGACCCGGCGGGCGAGCTTTAATCCCTCGGCGGTGTTGGTGTGATACGGCCCAACCTGCGTCGTCGCGAGCTTTGCGATCGGGAGCTCCACGGCCCCGTCATGAAACAGCACGATCTTCAGGCTGTCGCCAGGATACTGCGTCCTGATCAGGTGCGCCAGGGCCAGGGCCACCTTTTTTGCAGGCGTAAAGCGGTCCTCGCCATACAGGATCATCGAATGCGAACAGTCAAGCATCACGACCGTCGCGCAAGACGAGCGGTAATCCTGCTGATGGACGTAAAGGTCACTATACTCAAGGTTTAGCGGAAACGTCAGGCCTTCGCGGCTGATCGACGAGAGCAGAGTTGCGTTAACATCGAGGTTTATCGTGTCGCCGAATTCGTACTGTTTTGAGCTCAAGGCAGCTTCGACACCGGTATCGAGCTGCGGCGTCTCGTGGCGGCCAAGCGACGATTTGCCCAAGCTCCCGAGCAGCTTCTGCAGCGTTTTATAGCCCAGAAAATCGAGTCCTTTTTCCGTGACCTCAAATTTAATATTGCGCGGCAGCGGTTCGTCGACCTCGCCCTGCCCCTGTCCGCCCTGCTGACGCTGCTGCTCTTGCTCGATCTCCTTGAGATTTAAGTAGCCTTCTTCAACCAGGCGCTCGATCAGTTTATTTATCAGTTCTTCGAGCAGCGATCCGCGAAATTTGCCGCCGTTGTCGTCCAGCATTTTCTCGACGTCACGCTCGTTCAGCACCTCCTGATCGACCAAAGCCTTTAATATCGCCTGCCGCAGGCCGTCCAGCGAATCGTCAAATTCGTTCCTCTCGCGCGTCCACCAGTAGTCCTCGTTGTAGCCCGAGTCGAGCATTGAATTCGACAGCGAATCCATCAGATCGCCCAGATCGACGCCGAAAACATCGAAGCCCTTGAATTTTGAATAGCGGATAAATTTCATCGCCGTTTGAAGACTTGTCATCTCGAATTCGAACAGGTATATTCAAATTCGTCCACACTTTTGCCCACGTTTTTACTCTCTCCAAAACTTAGCACATTTCTCTCTCCGGGAAGAAACTAATCTGAGGAAGGTATAAACGCATGAAGAAATTTCTTGTTTTGTCGATGATGACGCTTGTTTTCGCGATCGGCCTGCCGCTGACGACCGACGCTCAAACCTGCCGCCGCTACAGCCGACGTTCCGCCGTCCATCGAACCATCTATCGTAACCGTGCCTACGGCGTTCAATCCTACGTCGCCCGACGCCCGAGCTTTTACCGCCGCCACCGAAATATCATCAATATGGGTATCGGCGCGGGCGCAGGCGCGCTGGTTGGCGGATTGATCGGAGGACGCCGCGGTGTCGGTTACGGTTTGCTCGGCGGAACCGGTGCGGGTGCTCTCTACACCTACAAGCTAAACCCCAAGAAACGCAGATATTACCGCAATTACTGATCGCGGAATATACATCTGATCGAAGGGCCGCGATGTTAAAGCATCACGGCTCTCTTTTTGCGCTCACGAAACCGTCGATTCACTCCCGATTTCGTGTCATCGAAAATTAGCCATTTACGCTCCATCGCCGTAAGCTCTTCCATTGCAACAGCTTAAAACTCTGGCACACCCGTTGCGATTATGATGGCGGAGAGGGGAAAACCTTCAAAGCTGAGTAGGAGGAAATAGCAATGAAAAAGATTTTTGCAACATTAATGATGGTAGCCATGATGGCTATTTCGATCCCAGTTCTTTCAACAAGTGCGAGCGCCCAAACGCGACGATATTACCGAAGTCAGTCGACGTACAGCACGCCGTACAACGGCAACCGCTATGACAGCCGGAGCACTTATCAGAAACACCGGAACCTGATAAATATTGGTATCGGTACTGGTGCAGGAGCTCTGATCGGAGCTCTGTTTGGAGGAGGAAAAGGTGCTTTGATCGGCGGAGCGATCGGTGCGGGCGGTTCGGCCCTGTACACCTACAAGCTCAATCCGAAGACCCACCGGTATTACAGAGTTTATAATCGCTAACTAAAAAGCAAACTGCGAATACGGGGAGGAAGAGGCGTGACGGATCCAAAGGTCCGCCACGCTTTTTCAATTGTATCCTTCGACATCGGTAAAATCCTCATAGATCATTCCGCGTCGGTCGCTTTTGGCCTTGGTTACAGCTTCGAATCCGCCTTCCTCGTTTCGCGAAATTTTGTTCTGGGCGTACAGGCCTTCGAGTACAAACTCGCAGGCCGATACAAGTTTCGCTTTGTCTGTCCGGCGAAATTCCAGCGGGACAAGCGTCGATTCGATCAGATCAGGCACGCTGTCAAGAAGCATCACGCATTCCTCAGCCGACGCGGTGTCCGAGAGCAACAATTTATTTCCTTGATCGAACCAATGCACCGCGGGTGCAAAATCGATCCCGAGAAAAAATCCGTCGAAAATGATGCCGCTCGCGCGTTTGATCAGATCCCTGGCTAGACGCGCCGCACCGATCTGCTCGCCTTCGTATTCGAGTTCCATCTTACCGGTCATCGAGGGAAGCGCCGCGTATATATCGGATACGCGCGGCACGATCTCTCTTTCGTCGGTGATCAAGGCTCGCCGCTCGGCGTTCGAGACCACCGATTCGAGCGCGGTGATCGAAAATCTCTGCGACACACCCGACCGCTTGTCGATCCGCTGGTCGTCACGAGCCTCGAATGCTATCTGCTCGATCGTCTCGGAAATGAATTCGGGAATATCGAGTACGAAATCTTCAAAGCCCTCGCGATGTGTCCACGCTTCCTGCTTCGTGATGGCCGCACTCAACTCGACGCTGGTTGGATAGTGAGTCTGGATCTCGGCTCCGATGCGGTCTTTGAGCGGCGTGATAATCTTTCCGCGAGCCGTATAGTCCTCGGGGTTTGCCGAGAAAACGAGAAATACATCGAGCGGCAATCGAACCGGATATCCCTTTATCTGAACGTCGCCCTCCTGCATGATATTGAACAAGCCGACCTGTATCTTGCCCGCGAGATCGGGTAGTTCGTTGATCGCAAATATTCCGCGATTGGCTCTCGGCAGCAGGCCGAAATGGATCGTCAGTTCGTCGGAAAGCATATGGCCGCCCTTAGCAGCCTTGATTGGGTCGACGTCCCCGATAATGTCAGCGATCGTCACGTCAGGCGTCGCGAGCTTTTCTACAAAGCGATTATCACGATGCACCCAAGCGATCGTTGTCTCGTCGCCGAGAAGATTCACCTGCCCGCGTCCGTAAGCGCTGAGCGGGTTAAAGGGGTCGTCGTTGATCTCGGACCCTGCTACGATCGGGATCTCTTCATCGAGCAGCTCCGTCAATTGGCGAATAATGCGGCTTTTGGCCTGCCCACGGAGTCCTAACAAGATCAAATTATGTTTTGAAAGGATCGCGTTTACGAGCTGTGGGACGACCGTTTCGTCGTAGCCTAGTATCCCCGGAAAGAGCCGCTCGCCCGACCGTAGCTTTGCGATCAGGTTGACCCGCATCTCGTCTTTGATCGAACGGCCTTCGTAGCCGTTCCTTCGCAACTCACCCAGCGTTCGTTCGTTTGCCATATTTCTTTATACAACCATCTTACTTCTTCGTACCGATCAAATAAACATCCGGTTAACTGCCGATCAGTTCGACGAATGCGTCTCATTTTTCAACGCGATAATCAATCTGTCTCTCAAATCGGTAACTTATAATACAATTTTCACTATGATCGATACCGTTCACGGGAAGCGTAAGCAATTCGAAAACCTCGTTGGGATAAAATTTCAGCTCTACAATAGTCTGTTTCTTTCTTTGCCATTCTACGGTGTCGACAAGACAGGGATCCTCCTTTCGCTCTTCAACAGCCGGTGCGAAGAGGGTTTTGCCGATTCGCAAAGCCCGATGGAGATCATAGACGGCTATTTCGCAAGCCGAACGGCGGAAGAAAAGATCGACCTGCTGTTTCGTTTCGTCCAATATACGGAACGCCAAGTCGTGCTGTTTGACGCCCTTGAAGACGCGGCTTTCACCGAGCTGAATGACACCGAAGGAACTGGCACTTTAACGCAATTGGAATCGGCTGCGACTCAGGCGGGTGAGGTAGATGAATTAAAAGTCCGGCTCGCTCGTTTCTCAACGCATCTGGTTTTGACGGCCCACCCAACACAGTTTTATCCCGGATCCGTCCTCGGGATCATAAACGACCTAGTCGGCGCGATCACGGAAAATAGCGTTGGAGACATTAATACGCTGCTTCAGCAACTTGGGCGCACGCCTTTTCTAAAAAAGCAGAAACCGACACCCGTCGACGAAGCATCGAGCTTGATCTGGTATCTCGAAAACGTCTTTTACAACGCTATAGGAGGGATCGCATCGGAATTGAAAAATTCTATCGGCGGTGACCTCGATCTCGCAAACCTGATCAAAATGGGCTTCTGGTCGGGCGGCGATCGCGACGGAAATCCATTTGTAACGAGCGAGACGACCGTGGAGGTCGCTGCCGCGTTAAAGCGATCGATCCTCCGCTGTTATTATCGCGACGTTCGCGGCCTGAAGCGTAGGCTGACCTTTGCAAACGTGGAAACGGCGGTTGCCGACCTGGAGAAGCAGCTTTACGACGAAGCCTTTCGGGAAACGGAAAACTCTCTAAATAGTTCGCAGATCGTCGAACGGTTGGTCGCGATCCGGGATGCGTTGGTCACCGACCACAACGGTCTCTTCAGTCACCTCGTCGACGAACTCATCGCCAAGGCTGAGATCTTTGGCGTTCACTTCGCGACCCTCGATATCAGGCAGGAAGCGTCCGAGCACGAACGTATCATAGAAGCCACCGGTTTTCCCGGTTATCGTTCTATGTCCGACGAGTCGAAACTCGAAAGACTTCTGGCGATCAAGAGCCACGTTGATATCGAGGCTGTCGCGGACGATTTCGCACGCGACTCGCTGAAAACGATCGGGGTGATCAGGCAGATCCAGCACCAAAATGGTGTCGAGGGTTGCCACCGTTACATCATCAGCCAGTGCCAAAGTGCGATCCACGTGATGGAAGTACTTGCGATCTTCCGATTAGGCGGCTGGGATATTGCCGATCTCTCGGTAGACATTGTTCCGCTGTTCGAAACCATCGCGGACCTGCAGCGGGCGCCCGATATCATGCGCGAGCTTTACACTCTGCCTGCTTATCGCGAGCACCTGATGAAAAGACAAAACCGGCAAACGATAATGCTCGGCTTTAGTGACGGCACCAAGGACGGCGGCTATCTGATGGCCAATTGGAGCATCTACAAAGCCAAAGACGAACTGACCCGCCTCGCCCGCGAATATGCGATCGACGTAGTATTTTTCGATGGACGCGGCGGGCCGCCGGCTCGGGGCGGCGGCAAGACTCACAAATTTTATTCGTCGATGGGACGCAACATCGCGGGCGACGCGATCGAGCTTACGATACAGGGTCAAACCGTTAGCTCGAATTTCGGGACTGTCGCGTCCGCCAGATACAACATCGAGCAGCTTCTTAACGCAGGGATTTACAACGAGATCTTCTCGCCTAAGGAAAGAACATTTGAGCCGGAGGACGAAGGCTTGATGAAGCAGCTTGCCAACCACAGTTTCGCCGCGTATGAAGAACTGAAAGATCATCCGCAGTTTCTCGACTACCTTTCCGCGGTCAGTCCACTGCGGTTTTACGCCGAGACGAATATCGGCAGCCGGCCTGCCAAAAGAGGTTCGGGCAAACTCATGTTGAAGGATCTTCGCGCGATTCCCTTTGTCGGCGCATGGAGCCAGATAAAACAAAACGTGCCTGGCTTTTATGGTGTTGGATCCGCGATAAAAAAGATGGAAGCAGACATCAGCAGGATCGCATCGTTATACCGCAATAACGGCTTTTTCAAGGCGCTGATCGACAATTGTGAAATGGCCATGCAGAAGAGCTATTTTCCGCTGACCACCTTTCTCGCGGACGATCCAAAATACGGCAAGATCTGGCGAATGATCCACGACGAATTCGAGCTGACGCGGCACTACCTTAATCAGATCTCCGGCTCAGCCGAGCTGATGTCAGACCTGCCGGTCGAACAGCAATCTGTGCAAACGCGCGAGCGCATCGTGCTGCCGCTGGTCACGATCCAGCAATACGCTCTTACAAAAATTCGAGCGAGCGAAGAGAAGAGTGAGGAGCCAGCCACCCGCTCCGTTTACGAAAAACTCGTGATCCGCTGCTCATTCGGCATCATTAACGCCGGCCGAAATTCCGCCTAACGCCGCGTGTCTACTTAATTGTAGGAATATCGCGATGAAAGCTCTTTGACACCCTCATAAAGTACCAACCCATCAGACCTAAAAGCACTCCTGATACAAATCCAATCACAGGAGAAGCAAACAACAACGAGATGGAAAGCATCGCGGGCCCATCACACGGGTCGCCGAGGCCTCTTCGAGTGCAGGGAGAATTACCTATGTAATAGGCCAGAAGCACTAAGAACCCGGTTACCGAAACTGTCATTACACCGAAAAGCAGGAGGCCAAATCCGGCAGGATGTTGCTGAAAATACTCCCGCATCGCTTACTTTTAGAAGGTGTACGTGTTTGCCCCGATCAGCGTGTCGGCAATGCGTTGTCTGGCCGCGATCGTATTTATCGGTGAATTATTTTTCGTGAAACGTTTGAGGGCGACCAGGAGCGTACGGCCCTCGTCGCCTTCGGCCATTGCGGCGATCGTATTCCTAGCCTTCATGTCGATCCGCTGGATCGCGTCGTTGCAATAGACCCCGGCCATATCTATCTGGCGTGCCGCGGCATCTTCGCCGTTTGCCGCCAATTTCTTTGCACGCAGGATCGCCGTTTCCATCTGGTACGCATCCATGATGATGTCGGCGCAATTCATCAGAACTTCCTGCTGCTCGCTCAAGCCCATCATGTACTTCTGAGCTGCCGTCCCCAGCACCATCAACGCGACCTTCTTTGCATTCTGAGCAAGTTTCGTTTCGGCTGCTAATACACCGCTGTCTTCGTCGAATGACATCTGCGGATTCAAGATCTCGTCCTGCAGGGCCTTGGCCGCTTGCAGTAGACCGAGCTTGCCTTTCATCGCACGCTTCATCAACTGGCCCGGGATCAGCATGCGGTTGATCTCGTTCGTGCCCTCGAATATGCGATTGATGCGCGAATCGCGGTAAGCCTTTTCCGCCGGGTAATCATTTGAGTAACCATACCCGCCGTAGATCTGCACCATCTCATCGACGACGTAATCAAGCGACTCGGAACAAGCGACCTTATTGATCGAAGACTCGACCGCATATTCTTCAATAGATTGGAGTTTTTTCTCGTTGCTTGCACCATCACCGATCAGAGCATCAATCATGCCGACAGTACGATAGGTGATCGATTCCGCGACCCAGGTTCGGATCGCCATCTCAGCCAGCTTATGCTTGATCGCGCCAAAGCTGGAGATCGGCTTATTGAACTGATGCCGCTCGTTGGCGTAGCGAACGGCCTCGTGGATTGCGAGTTTCGCGCCTCCTGTGACCGAAGCCCCGAGCTTAAATCGGCCGACATTTAGAACATTAAAGGCGACCTTGGCGCCGTCACCGACGTTGCCGATCAGGTTGCCGACCGGGATCTTCGCGTCAGACAGGATAACTGCGGTTGTCGATGATGATTTAATTCCGAGCTTATGTTCCTCGTGCCCAGGACGGCAATTTTCCGAACGCGGCACTACGAACGCCGAGAATTTTCCCTTCTCGCCATCGACCTTGGCAAATACAATGTACACATCGGCAAAGCCGCCATTCGTGATCCACATCTTTTCGCCGTTCAGTACGTAATGCTGGCCATCGTCGGTGAGTTTGGCTACGCACTTTGCTCCCAACGCATCCGAACCCGAGCTAGATTCGGTCAGGCAGTAAGCTGAGACGACCTCACCCGAAATGATCTTCGGTATCCATTCTTTTTTGAGGTCTTCCGTTCCCCAGTAAAGAATTGGCAGCAACCCGATCGACGTCTGCGCACCGTACGTCGAGCCAAAACCGCTGCCGCGCCCGACCATCTCGGCAATGATCACGCCTGACGTCTGGTCGAGCTCCATCCCGCCGTATTCCACGGGAATATTTGCACCGAGCAGCCCGAGATCGCCCGCTTTTTTCAAAAGATCGCGAGCTACTTCCCACGCATGGTTTTCAAGAACGGGTAGGTTCGGCACCACTTCGTTGTCGATGTATTCGCGGCAAGTGTCACCGATCATCCGATGCTCATCGGTGAAATCTTCGGGCGTAAAGACTACAGCGGTCGTCGCGTCCGAGATCAAAAACTCGCCGCCCTTCACATATTCTTTTTCCATTTGTGCTTCCATTTGTATACTTGGCTCCTACTAGATCTCGTCTAGATTCCTGAATGAACGTTCAGTCTCGACCGTCGTTTCCTAAATGCACTCAACTTCTCCTCAGCTAAGACCTAGAAGGTAAACTGCAAACGCTCAAAGTCTCGTCAGGTTCGATATACTGCAAATCCAGCCTCTCCTCCTTGTGCATCAACCAACGATCTTTTAGCCGGTTTCCTATAGGCTGCGAAACAATAAGAACGTCACCCTTTGCTATCGCTATCACGAGCTCCGTTGGGTCGTACTGCAAATATGTCGATTCGCCTGTCATGAGCAGGAATTTGCCATGAGAATGCCAGGGAGTATCTCGAAATCCAAGATATGTATCGTTTTCCTCATCCACGTTCGCAAAAACCAGGATCGCATCCGGATATACGGCCACTTCAAGTTCCAGCGGAGTGACGAACCTGCTCGGCAGGGCGTGCAGTACACAAGTCTCATGAACTGAATGAAGGTTATACATGCGGTCGCACCGAACAACTTCTGAATGATGGTAGAAGCTCTCAAGTTTGAATTTGTTCCGTCGACTATCTAGTCGATCCGTTCGAATATTCCCGCCGCGCCCATTCC
>JBDTXM010000019.1:0-24485 GCA_040006215.1 Acidobacteriota bacterium | reverse complement strand
AGAGCTTTTCAGTGAATGAACGGACCTCGCCGTAAAATTCGATCAAACTCTTCGGTGAAGTGTCGTGCGAACACCCTGCTTGCATACCCATGATTAAACCAAATATCGACGCAAAAAAAAAGGCTTAATTATTCGGCGGAAAATCTAAAAGAGCTTCTTTGCATATCTCGGCAAGATAGGGGTCACTGTCGGTCAAATGCGACCTAAGGATCTCGCGTGCTTCTGCGGTGCCTAAAGCTCCGACGGCGAACGCCGCACCGCGCCGAGTCTCAGCGGCCTCCCGCGAATTTCCGAGAACCTTTGTCAGGATCGGTAAAGCCTTAGCAAGAATCTGTGAAGCTTCCGGCCCAACTGAAGCATTAGCCGTGAGCTTTTCCTTGTATTTATCCGGAAGGAAATTTTGCGGTGCGAGCGGTTGATGCTTTCCGAAACGAACCGTCTGAATTATCTCGCCTACGGAACGAGCGGCCGACGAGCGAAGAAATTCGTCCGGCTCCGACGACTTCTTTTTCAGGATCGCTAGAAGGGGTTCGATTGCGGAAACATCATCAAGTCTTCCGAGGGCCATCGCTGCGGCAGAGCGATTCTCGATCTCGCTTTCTTTTTGAAGAGCCCGAATCAACGCCGGAGCTGCGGAAGCATCGCCCAATTCGCCCAGGGCTGATGCCGTTTCACGGCGAACGAATGGGGCCTTGTCGGCCAATAGAGGCACGAGGAGCTCAACTGCCTCGTTCCGTGGAAGAAAAACAACGGACGAAACCGCCGTAGCCCTAATCATTTCAAGCGAATCCGAAAGAGCTGGTATCGCGATCCGCGAGGCCCCTTCGCTGCGGAGGTTTCTGATCTCAAAAAGCGCGTTTCTCTTCTCTTCGGCAGAACCAGTAGCGATCTCGTTGCGCAGGTCCGACAGGTCCGGCTGAGCCCACAAAAAGATCGGGAAGGCTAAAAGAAGACAATAAACGACCAGCCGAGACGTAATGCCTGCACCTTTCTCTCGATAAATAAAGTTCATGCAGCACGGCCCAGGAGTTGGCGGCGCATCTGCTCCCATTCGGTCACCTGGCGGGCCCGTAGGTTTTCGTGCGCGTTTGCAAGCGAGCCTATCAACTCGTCGCCAATAGTATTTTCTTTATGACTTCGTTGAGTGCGGTGAACTTCGGAGGCGTGAGCAAGGACCGCTGTCCGGTCCCGTTCATTTAGCTTATCAATTTCGACGGCGACATTTGCTCTCATTCGGTTGACCATTCTCGTGCCTCCAATTTCCGGGGCAGGCAGTCAAACCGCAAATCTATCGGATTAAGTTACGACCGCCCGCAAAAATGTATTTATCTTCATCAAGATAGTAATTGCCAAATCTCCTTCGGTTAAGAAGGTTCAGGTAGAATATCACGAAAGTGGAATTCTTCAAAGAAAAGTGGACAATTCGAGCCTATATCCGTAAACTAATCGAAATGGCCGGTTTTCACAAACCTCTCACGCTTGGATAGCCCCTCGTGAACATGAACGTGTTCCGACGGCGTGGCGAAACTCCGAAAAGAAATAAAATTAGCGGATCCCGACAACGAGATCATAGGTGGATAGATTTTATTTTATCCGCTAAACTACCTATTTTTCAGCAGATACGAAAAAGTGTGGAACGTTCCACATTTTCTAATAAGTGTTTTACCGATGGACGATAAATATTTCGCAAAAAAGATCGAGGCCAAGTGGCAGAAGAAATGGGGCGAGACCGAGGCCTTTCGGGCGGAGATCGATGAAGAAAGGCCGAAATTCTATCAGCTCGAGATGCTGCCTTACCCTTCCGGTAATCTGCACATGGGGCACGTTCGGAACTATTCGGCCGGGGACGCGTTAGCGTGGTACAAGCGTTTAAAGGGCTTCAACGTTCTGCACCCCATCGGGTGGGATTCGTTCGGCCAGCCTGCTGAGGACGCGGCTGTCAAACGCGGCGTCAATCCGCGGCAATGGACCGAAGAGAATATCAACATAATGCGTGGACAACTCGAGCGGCTTGGTCTGAGTTACGACTGGTCGCGTCAGATGTATGCCCACAAGCCGGAATATTACAAATTCGACCAGTGGTTCTTTATCAAGATGTTCGAGATGGGCCTCGCCTATAAGCGGATGACGCAGGTCAACTGGTGTGAGCACGATCAGGCGACTCTCTCGAACGAACAGGCCAGCGGCGGCATTTGCTGGCGTTGCGGTAACCCGGTCACGAAAAAAGATCTCGAACAGTGGTTCCTGAAAACGACGGCGTACGCCGATCAGTTGATCGACGACATGGACGAGATCGAACACGGCTGGCCCGGCAATGTGATAAAGCGCCAACGTGATTGGATCGGGCGATCGGACGGGGCTTACCTGGATTTTAAGGTTGCTCATCAGGGTACGGCAGATGGTTCCGGTACGATCCGCGTCTTTACGACTCGCATCGACACGATCTACGGGGTAAACGCGATCGTTGTGGCTGCGGCACATCCCATCATCGAAGCCTATCGGGATCATCTTTCGCCGGAGGTTGAAGCCAAGGTTGCGGAGATCGCTGCCCAAACCCTTAAGCCTACGGACCGCGACGAAGAGATCGAAAAGGACGGCATTGATACTGGGCTGAAGGCTGTCAATCCTTTCAGCCTCGAGGAAATACCGGTCTGGGTCGGCAACTACGTGATGATGGAGTACGGAACTGGAGCCGTGATGAGCGTTCCGGCCCATGATGAGCGGGATTTTGAATTCGCCAAGAAATTCGGGCTTCCTATCCGTCAGGTGATCTCTGAGCCCCATCTGGTCCACGAGCACCACGCCATGCAGGCGCTGGGTTTGGAAGATCCGTTCACGGAATACGGTGTGCTTGTGCATTCGGACTATTGGAACGGTAAAACGAGCGAGGTGGCAAAGGCCGAAATGGCCAACTACGCCCGCGAGCATGGCTTCGGTGAGGCGGCCACGACTTATCGGCTTCGCGACTGGGGAATTTCTCGGCAGCGGTTTTGGGGCTCGCCGATCCCGATAATTTATTGTCCCGATTGCGGTGTCGTTACCGAAAAATTCGAGAACTTGCCTGTCCGACTACCAGAATCGGCTCCGATCACTGGAACTGGCGAGTCCCCGCTGTCCAAAGTCCCGGAATTTTACGAAACGACCTGTCCCAGATGCGAGGGAACCGCCCGTCGCGAAACCGACACGATGGACACCTTCGTTGATTCGTCGTGGTATTTCTTTCGCTACACCGACCCGACCAATGAGATCCTGCCGTTTTCACCGGAGGTCGCCGCGTATTGGACCCCGGTCGACCAGTACATCGGCGGTGACGACCACGCCGTCATGCACCTGATCTATGCCAGATTTTGGGGTAAGGTGATGCGTGACATGGGATTGGTCAAATTCGACGAACCGGTAAAACGGCTGCTGACGCAGGGAATGGTCGTCGGCGAAACGTTTTTTGACGATGCGTCAGGGAAGAGAATTTACGCGGCTCCCATTGAAGTAACTGTCCTCCGCGATGCCAAAGGAAGGATAACGGACGCAAAGAATGCCAAGGGAACGATCCTCAGGCACGCGATCGAGCGAATGTCCAAATCCAAAGGCAACGGTGTCGATCCGGATGAAATGATCGAGATCTACGGCGCAGATGCAGCCCGTATTTTCATCATGTTCGCGGCCCCGATCGAGAACGAACTGGTGTGGAACGAGGCCGGTATAGAGGGCGGGGCCCGCTTTCTCCAGCGCGTCTGGCGCCTTGTTCATAAGTGGGAATCGCAGATCGCGAACGGTGAACCGCTTGGCGAGATCGACGAGTCTTCCGACGCGGCGCGGGCTTTACGCCGGAAAACGCATCAGTCGATAAAAAGAATTACGGAAAATTTCGAGAGTTTGCAGTTTAATACACCTGTTGCCGCATTGATGGAGCTTTCAAACGCTGTCAGCGACATTAGGATCGAGCCTGAAAATGCAGACGCGGACGAAGTTTTTGCAGTCCGCGAGGCGTTGACCAGTCTTGTGCTGATGCTGACACCTTTTGCACCGCACACGGCTGAAGAGCTGTATTCGATCCTGATCGGCAACGAAAACGGAATGCTGGCAAACGGTGCCCGGTTTCCTGAATCAAACGAGGAGCTCGCCGAGGCAGACGAGATCGAGATACCGGTTCAGGTCAACGGAAAACTTCGTTCAAGGGTAATGGCCGCTCCGGGAACGCCGAATGACGAGCTAGAAGGTATGGCTTTAGCCGATGCCAAGGTAGTTGAACACACGCATGGCAAAACGGTCGTCAAGGTGGTAGTCGTGCCTGACCGGCTTGTAAATATTGTGATAAAAGGCTGAATAGGGCGATAACGATCGGGGGCACGCTCTGGAAATAAAACGTTTAACTTGATTGAATTTGGTAAAAAAACTAGAATCAAGTCGGAGAAAGTTTGCAAAAAGCCCGTAGAAAGTTGTCTATAATTCAGCGCTCACGAACCGAGGCTTTCCCTTTGGTTTGCCGAAAATAGGATGAAGGAATGCCAGCTTTGTAAACATTGCTATACGGACGACGTGGAAACGTGTCCCAACGATGGCATGCCCACGATGCACACGCTTGCCGGCCAGCCTGTGCTCGAAGGGAAATATCACCTTGACCTTCGTTTGGGCCAGGGCGGTATGGGTGTTGTTTACAAGGCCCGGCACTCGTTCCTTAAAACCCTTCACGCGATCAAGATCATCCTTCCGGACCTCGTCGGCAACGACCCGCAATTAGTAACCAGATTCCGGCAGGAGGCGTTAGCCGCTGCGGCAGTTCGCCATCAGAATGTCGTCGGCGTGTCCGATTATGGTGTAATTAACGGCTCGGTGCCGTTTCTCGTCATGGAGTACGTCGAAGGGGAATCTCTGCACGACCTCCTGACCCGTGAAAAATTACTTGACCCTGAGCGGGCCTTCGAGCTTATTTCAGCGATCTGCGCCGGTGTCGGTGCTGCCCATCATCAAGGCATTGTTCACCGCGATCTCAAGCCGCTTAACATCATGATCTGCAGCGACAAGCAAACCGTGTCGCAATCAGTTAAGATCCTAGATTTCGGGCTGGCGAAGATAAAATCCGGCGAGCTTTTGGGTTCGTTCATTCAGGCGCAAACAACTGGCCTCATGGGTTCGCCGTATTACATGGCCCCCGAACAGTGGGCGGACGATGAGCCGGATTCAAAATCGGATATTTATTCGATCGGTGTAATGCTTTTCCAGATGATGTCGGGCGATGTGCCGTTCAAGGGTTCATCGATACCGGCGATCATGAAAAAGCACATCAGCGATCCGCCGCCATCGCTTAGGTCGGTCGGCATCAACGTTTCGCCGGAACTCGAAGCGGCCGTGCTGCATACGCTTCAGAAGGACCCGGCAAGGCGTACCGCCTCGGTCGAGGATCTGGTCGAGGAAATGAAGAACGCGGTTTATCCGCCCGCGATAGGAATTCATACGACGTCGGGAGGCACTCTGCCGGTTTCGTCGCTGCGGATCCGTTCGAATCCTGGCCAGTCGAAAATTTTTGTCGATAACGTGCCGGTCGGCGAAACACGGGATAATGGCTGGCTGATGCTCGAAGGTATCCAGAGCGGTAACCATCATATTCGCCTTTCGCGCGAAGGCTATGAGGATTGGGTTGCCGACCTCAAATGCGATGGGCAGCCACAGCAGGTTGTCGCCGAACTTCGGGCCATGTTCATGGAGACGATGCCCGCACACGCGATTCCAAAGCCCGGTGCGATAACAGGTTCGTTCAAGATACCGGCTCCGACAAACGAAGCGGTAACGCGTGGATTTGGAGAAGCTAAGGATTCTAATCCGTCTCTGCAAAAGACAGTGGTCCAGCCGATCCAGACTGGCGATCAGCAGCAGGTCGTAGTTCGTTCACAGCCTCAGAAAAAGAAGTCATTCTTTTCGCCGCTCGTGTTGGGTTTTGGAGCTTTGGTCATACTCGCAGGCCTTGGGCTAGCGGGCATTCTCGGCGCTTATATGCTCGGCTTTATCGGAAAAGCTCGGGTGGCGGGTTCACCAACGCCTACGCCAGTAACGAGCGATTCGCCCGGAACAGCGACGAAGCCTGATGTTGTGCCGATCCCGGGCGGTACCTTCAAGATGGGCACGGACCAGGGACCCCCATTAGAACAGCCCGCGCACGACGTAACGGTTGCCCCATTCAAAATGGACAGGACAGAGGTAACCAACGCGGAATTTCTTGAATTTGTCACGGAGACCAAATATAAACCGCCCTCAAACGACTTTCTCGCCGCGTGGATAAACGATAGGCCGCGCCAAGGCCAGGAGAATATGCCTGTCACGTACGTAAACCCGGAGGATGCGAAGATGTTCGCCGAATGGCGCTCGACACGCGACCGTGTGACGTATCGGCTTCCAACGGAAGCCGAATGGGAGTTTGCCGCCCGCAACGGTGCCAAGGAAAACACCTATCCTTGGGGCGATAAATTTGACGGCAAATGCGCAGTTATCGACCAGACGGTGACTCAGCCTCTCGCGGTAGGGTCGAAGAGCTGCCCGAACTCATGGGGTGTTCAGGACCTCATCGGCAACGTCTGGGAATGGACTTCATCCGAACCTTCGCTCTATCCCGGAAGCAAAGGAACAATGAAGGCACCCGACCGACCTAGGATCATGACCCGCGGCGGCTGCTTCTTTGACAAGACAACCGGCGATCACGCGATCACTTCGTCATTTCGGGTCGATGTTCCGGTCGATCAGCGTGACAAGGCTATTGGCTTCCGGCTGGTCACCACTCCTTGATGTCTATCGCTACGACCTTGTCCGAACTTCCCCTCCTCTTTTTGTTTTCAGAGGCTTACGGTAAAATCACTAAGACAATAATCTAACCACCTGTTAATCGGATGAATATTATCTTAGCGGAGGAGACTGCGGTCGGCGGCCAGTCGACGGAACGGTCTTTTGAAAAGCCCGTTATCCAGATTGGGCGCGATCCCTTTGACTCCGACATAGTCTTCGACAACGCGACATACCCGATGGTTTCGCGCAAGCATGCCGAGCTTCGTTGGAACGACGGCAGGTGGTTGCTGGTCGATCTCAACTCGACCTACGGTACCTACCTTAACGGTCAGCGGATAAGCGGCCCGGAGCCCATCGCGGTCGGGCAGCGTCTCCAATTCGGCGAAGGCGGGCCCGGCTTAAAGGTGGTGTGGTTCGAAGTATTGTCGGATTCGATCAAGGGGTATCCATCACCAACGCCGCCTCTTCAAGCCAAGGCCGGGGACATTTTCGCCTCCGAGCTGCCCGATCGTCAGACCTCAATCGGTGCAACACCTGTTCAGCCGTCGATCCAAAAACCGCCGGTCCAGGCTCCGTTGCAGCAATCGCGGGTAGAGGCTCCGGCATCGCCCGCCGTTGAGCTCGAATTTATCGCTGTTGCTCGGCCGCGAGTAAAACTCTCGCCAGCAACTATTTGGCTCGGACGAGATCCCGCGTGTGAGGTCCGATTCGATCCGGGAGTGGTCATGGTGTCGCGAAAACACGCGTCCATCCGGTTTGAAGACGGCAATTTCGTGATCGAGGACAACAATACCTTTAACGGAACGCTAATCAACGAACAGCGGATCTCTGCCCCAACGCCACTCTATGATGGCGATCAGATCCGTTTCGGAATCGGTGGTCCCGTCTTGAGACTGATCGCTCCGGGCCGTGTCGCTCCGTCGGGAGCGATCCTGCCGGGACAGAGATCGCTCACGGCTGATCAGCTGTCATCGCCGAGCGTTCACGTAGCCGACGGCGTGTCGAAGACGGTCGCGCTCAACGCGCAGAACGCGGCGGACCTGCTTGGATCGCGCGATTCGGCCGAACCGCAGTTACTGATGTCGCTCGGGTTTGGCGGTAAGAGCGAATTGGTGATAGGCCGTGATGAGGCCAGCGACATCACTCTCGATGGCCTACAGATCTCCAATCGCCACGCTCGCCTAACACAAGCCGGAGCCGAGATCTCGATCGAGGACCTCGGTTCGACCAACGGCGTTTACGTCAACGGAGCCCGAGTTTCGCGGCAGGTTCTCCGGCCTGAAGATGCTGCCCAGATCGGGACGTTCCTGATGCGTGTCGATGCTGCAGGAAATGTCGGCGTTTTCGATACACGTTCAAAGACACGGATCGACGCTGTCGGGCTTACGCGGGACGTTAAAAATCGCTTTGGCGGTGGCAAGATCCGGCTGCTCGACGGAATTTCTCTGTCGATCAAGCCTAACGAATTTGTCGGAATTCTGGGCGCCTCAGGTTCAGGTAAATCGACGCTGATTGATGCCCTTAATGGGGTGCGGCCGGCACATCCCGGCAACGTTCTGATCAACAATCTCGATCTCTATCGTCATTTCGATTCGCTCAAGCAATCGATCGGCTACGTACCGCAGGACGATATCATCCATCGCGAGCTGTCGGTTTACCGAACTCTTTATTACGTCGCGCGCCTGCGGCTATCGCGGGATGTTTCGAAGAAGGAGATCAACCAGACGATCGGTGAGGTGCTCGATGTCACGGGGCTTTCCGAACGCCGAAATGTGCGTATCGACCAGCTTTCGGGGGGGCAGCGAAAGCGCGTTTCGATGGCTGTCGAGCTCATAACTCGACCGTCCATCATTTTCCTTGACGAGCCGACATCGGGCCTCGACCCGGCAACCGAGGAAAAGATAATGAAGCTTTTCCGGCAGATCGCGGAATCCGGCCGGACGGTGATAATGACAACCCACGCGATGGAGAACGTCAAGCTGTTCGACAAGATCGTGATCGTTATGCGGGGCAGGTTGGTTTTCTACGGCCGTCCGGACGAAGCACTCGCTCATCTCGGAGCGGCGAGTTACAAGGAGATCTTTGACAAGCTCGAAGAACCCGCTGCCCACGCTTCGCAGCTAGCCGACACGAACCGCCTTCAACTGATCGACCAGACGGCAGAAACGTGGAAGCAGAAATATCTTCAGACGCCGCAGTTTAGAAAATACATTCAAGATCCGCTCAAGGAGCTTGGAGAGCTCGAGGCGGCGAGGCGGCGAAAGAAGCGTCGGCTCGGTATGTTTGGGGCTATAAGGCAGTTTTTCACGCTGTCACGACGCTACCTCGAAGTGCTTTGCAAGGACAAGATAAATCTGTTCATCCTGCTACTTCAGGCGCCGATCATTGCTGTGCTTACGTTCTTTGTGATCGGTTCCACGCGGCCGCGGGATTTTGTTTACTTCGTTTTGGCGCTTGTATCGATCTGGTTCGGAACGTCGGTCGCGGCCCGCGAGATCATCCGCGAACGCCCCGTCTATCGCCGCGAGAGAATGGTGAATCTCGGAATCCTGCCCTATCTCGCGTCAAAGCTTTTTATTCTCGGGATAATCGTTTCGATACAATGCCTGCTGTTGTTTGTGCCGCTAAAAGTTTTTGATCTGACTGGAGCGATGGCGATGCCCGGTCAGCTTTTCGGTTTGCCGCAGTTTTGGGCAATGCTGCTGACGGCGGGCGTGGGCCTTGCTCTCGGCCTGTTTATCTCGGCTCTGGTACGGACGTCCGAGATGGCCACGAGCCTCGTACCGCTTATCTTGATACCGCAGATACTTTTTTCCGGATTAGTTGGGGTGCCTCAGGGAATAAACAAAGTTGCGGGACTAGCGATGCCAGCGGCTTGGTCGTTCGACACGATCAAGCGGTTCTCGACCCTGGATACGCTTGAGCAGGAAGGAGCGGATCCGAACGGAAGAACCGGCGGATCAGGCCTTTACAAGTATGTCGAAACCGAAAATGACAAGCTGATCGCCGATGCGCGGAAAAATATAGACGATTATCAGAAAAAGGCCGAGGATGAATTCAGAAAGTACGATGACGAGATGAGGAGCGGGAAGAATCCGAGTTCGCCCGATCCGGGAGAACCGCCTGCCATCCCGGGGGCCAAAAAGATCCCGGCCGATCTCAGTAGCTATATTACCTTCCTTCATCCGTGGATGAACGAAATTTTAAATCAGATCGTATTGATGATAATGTTAGGAATGCTGGTGGTCGCGACGCTGATAATCTTGCGTCTGCAGGACATCAGGTAGTTTTACTGAGGTTTTTAATGAAAGAGATAGTATTAAATCTGGCGTTGCTTGCTGTACTAAGCATCGCATTTTCGTCCCTGACTGGCTGCGGCGGAGCCAATACCGCCCAGCAAGACCCGCCTTCGACGCCCATCGCTCCGAGTAACCAAACTACAACGAAGGCATCGGACTACCCACCAGTCTCAGCCGGCATCGCAAAAGGAGCGATCAAGAATCTGGACGGAACCACGTTTACGGTCGAGGACAAAAAAGGAAAAGTACTGCTTCTTAACTTGTGGGCGACCTGGTGCGGCCCGTGCCGTTCTGAAATGCCGACGCTCGTTAAAATGCAGAACGATTACCGCGACAAGAATTTCGAAATTATCGGGCTTAACACGGACGATGAACCTGCCAGCGTAATAAATATTTTTAAGGACCAGATGAAGCTCAATTACACGCTGGTCTGGTCGGACGCACAACTTCAGGGTGAATTGCTGAAAGTAAGCAAGTTCGGCGGAATACCACAGAGTTTTCTGATCGATCGTGAAGGGCGATTGCGAAGCGTGTTCACAGGTGCTAATGCGAATAAGGTTCAGGAAATGGCAGAGATCGTCGGCAAAGTCGTCAACGAACAATAGACTCCTCAAAATGTTGATCGAAGCGTCGCCTAGGCAGGCGGCGTTTCTTTTTTTGCGGTTACCATGGGCTGGACAAGAACGGTTTTGAAACTAGCAAGGCTGACCAGTCCTGGAGCCGCTCCCTTCGGTTTGTTGACGAACTTTTTTTGTGTGTAGTTAACTGCGGCTTTCGGCTGCTCACGGGCGTCGCTGTAGAAAGCGGCTAGTTGCGCGGCTTCGATCAGCGTTGCGGCTGGGATTTCCTTTCGGTCATTGTTCCGGACCACCACGTGCGATCCAGGGTAGTCGGCGGCGTGGAGCCAGAGATCAAGCGATTTAGCGACCCGAAAAGTCAGGTAATCGTTGTCCTTTGCCTTTTTTCCGACAAGGATCTGAAAGCCATCGATCGAAATGAATTTCCGGGCTCCGTTGAATTCGTTTTCCGCACGTTTCTTTTTTGTGGAAGTCTTACTAGCGGGCTTTTTTTCTTCGAAAAACGATACGTCCCCAGCCTCGATCGCCTGCTCAAGCCTAGATTCCTCTTCGTTTAATTTTTCGAGTTCTGCATCTAGCATCAACCTTCGCTTCGCAATTGCATTCACCGCATTTCTGGCCTTTGTGTACCGTTTGAAATAGCTTTCCGCTATCTCTGAAATGCTCGAATTCTTATCGCCTTCTATGTCGATCTCGGGAGTTTTCTCGTCGTAATAGTCGATCACAATGATCCGGTTCTCATTCCGCTTGGCGTTGGTGGAGTTCGCAAGCAGCAGGTCGCCGTAACGCTTCCATTGATCGGCATTTCCGTGTTCGCTCAAGTCGCCTCTAAGGCGTTCTGCCAGCTTCTTCTTCTTGCTGATCTCAGCGCGAAGCTTTTTGCGGGCCGATTCCGCAAGCGAGTGAAAACGATCGGCCGATCCTTTTTCAAGGTGCCGTTCGTCGAGGATCTCGGAAAGCGTACGGCCGTTCTCGACAAGGATCTTCTCCTCGGCTCGTTTTTCTGCATGATCGGCCCTGGCAGGCGGAGAGTATAGCGTGCCCACCTCCTGACCGTCGCCTCTGGTTTCGCGAAGGCGGTCGAGGATCGATCCGCGCGGATCGAGAAGAAACATATTCGCGGACCGTCCGGTTAGCTGGACGACGAGCGAGATCTTTTCCCAAGTGCCGGCTTCGGGCCTTGAGTCAAACTCGAACACCAGAACACGTTCCCCGTGGAGTTTCGAGACTGTGCGAACCGCGGCATTCGCCAGCCACTTTCGGACTGCGAGAACGAACTGTTGAGGTGCAGTAGATCGCTTTTCGAGGTCCTTGAACCGGCGCTTGATAAGATATGCGCGCGGATCGCCAGGTTCGGCCGAGATGAAAAGATAAGAGCCTTCACTCAGGCGAAAGTCAATCGCAACGCCAAGCTTTGAAAGCGGAAAGACGCGCCCGAGCTGTCGGCCGAGTATATTCGTTTGAAATTCGGCGGTTATTGCTTCGATCTCGGCGTTGTTCACAGGATTAGTTTACGGTTCAAACTAAAAAGCCCAAAGCGAGCAGTGCTTCGCCTCGGGCCATCTCAAGATGCTAAAAAGTTTCTAGAATTCGGTGACGATTATGGTGCCGGAAAGCAGGTCGTGCGCGGCTCGCTTCTCGTCGTTGAAGAACATAGTCAAAAATCCAACGCCGGCGAACGGCAGCGTTAGCAAGTAAACCGCCGAGCTGACCGCCGCCTGGTGAAAGGTCGGATATTCGTTGAGATCAGCATCGACCAATTCGAGCGAGAACAATTTCATGCCCGCTGTCCTGCCGAATATTGCTATCGACAGCGTCATATAGACGAACATGACTATCGAACAGGTTCCGGCCAGCGTTAGAAATCCGGCCCCCGACATCCAATTGCCGCCCGCAAAGGCGATAGGTGACAGGAAAAGCAGGCTGGTAAACAAACCGATGATCAGATCGAAGAGTCCCGCGTTGAAGCGCATGGCGAACGGAGCAAGATCGTCAAACTCACCATTTTGCTCAAAGGTCGAGGCTTCTTCGGTCTCCTCAAGACCGGAAGACTCAATGATGGGAACCCCCGGCACATTTATCTTGATCGCGGGCGTCCTGACAAGTTCTTCGGCGACTGGGACTGGAACCGGGATATCGAACGAGCTTATAGTCTCTGCAACCGGCACCCGCGGCAGTTTGTTCGTATCGTATCCGCTCTTCTTTAGCGTTATCGTGGGAACGAGACGCGGTTTTGGCGGCACATTGACCGATGCTTTTGCCTCGCGTGCGGGAGCAGCGGCGGCACCATTTCGGGATACTACATTGAACGGATAATTTCGCGGCTCCGGCTCTTTCGGCTGCGAAGATGCTGCCGCAGGTTCGGGCAAAAAAGTTTTGCGCGATTTGTCGATACGGTTCAATGCGGCCGCGACACGCGGATCCGAATGCGTTGCCTCGCCCTGCTCTTCAGCCTCTTCAATGTACTCCGCCTTAGGCGCGTTTGAGCCGCTTGTTACAAGCTTGGCCTGCCTTCCATCACTGATGTCAGAACCGCCTGCGCTGCGATGACGAACCGCATTCTGCAGCTGCAGACGCCAATCCGGGACCGTGGGGTTTTTCGGCTGAAACCCAACAAGCGTCGGGCTTGTTTTTTGTCGATTTAACTCTGTCGTTCGAATTGCCCGCGGGTTCTGGATATGCGGCTTTTCGGGTCGCGAAGCATGGTCAAGGGTAGGCGGCTGAACATTTGGCCGCCCCAGTCCCGCGCCGATCTTTGCCTGTAGTTCTTCACGAACCGAATCGTTCATCATCGTCCCGCACGTCAGGCAGATAGACAACGTTGGTGCGAGGGTTCGATTGCAAACGGGACAGTTCATACACGGAAAGGAGAACGAGTTGGAAATTGGTTAAACGAAGCTCCGAAAACTAGGGCAGATAATATCAGACTTTACTTTAGGTAGTCAATAGTAAACTAGTGACAGGTATGAGCTTCCACGAAATTACTTGGAAACCGCCCTCTGTAGAAAAGTAAAGGTTGACATCGCGTTTCAATCAGAGCGGTTGGCGTCCGCCAAACCCGGCGTCTGTCTCATGCCACCATTCGATAGATTCATTCTCGCCTAACTGCCAGCAAAGATAGACGATACGGTTATTTCGAAGGCTCGGGAAATCGATCAAGCCACGCGCGTAATCCTTTAACTCGATCCCCATTTCATTGAATTCCGTGGTTATCTTCCCGATCTCATAGAGCGTCCTGACGTAACCCGAACCGCCTTCCATGCCGCCGCCAAATCGCGAGGCCTCGGCCGCCGCCTTTGCCGGAGCCCGCATGGTGGAAAGAGTTTCGTAAAGCGACTGAATTCGCTGCAGCTTTGGGACCACGGACGGAAGACTCTTGTTTGCTTCTTCCAGTGTAAAGAGTTTCATCTCTCGTCTCGGACGCGAATAAGATCGTCCTGCTCTTCGCGATCGTCGTCAATAATATTTTGACTGAAGGCCGCCGCCTTAGCTGCTTTGTGAGCGGCATCGTGGCCGTTCCTTCCAGACTGCGCGACTGAATCCGGCGGAACGAAAGAGGGTATCTCGTATTCGCCCGTTTGCGTGACATCCTTTCGGATCAGCTCCGCTATATCGCCCAGATCGATGAAGAAATCCGCAACGTCGATCAGGCGCGGAGCGGTATTCGACCGGAAGCCGGCAACCTCAACACGGCATCCTTTGTATGCCACTGCATTGATCGCGTAAACAAAATCTTCATCACCCGACACCAGAACTGCTGTATCGTATCTGCCTGCGAGGCTGAGCATATCGACGGCTATCTCGACATCCAGGTTCGCCTTGCGCGTGCCGTCGTAAAAGGTCTTTAACTCCTTTTGCACGACACGAAAACCGTTGCGTCGCATCCACAGAAGGAAGCCCTGCTGCCGCTCGGCACCCGCATCGACACCCGTGTAAAAGAAAGCGCGCAGCAGCCGGCCATCGCCGAGCAGGACGCGCAAAAGCTTGTTATAATCGATATCGATCGTGTGAAAGCGGGCTGCGTGGAAAAGGTTGTTTCCGTCTATAAACACCGCTACCCGACCCCGATGTCCGAACTGCCAGGACGAATTCGTTCCCGAGCCAAACTGCATAATTAGTAACCCCTTTTTCGAGCGCAAGGTTAAGTCAAATGCAGCCGGTATTACGTGGTAAAAATGCGAAGATCAGTTAGTCCTAAAGATTTTTCACAAACGGGATCAAACTACGAAACAGGTAATTCCTAAGTAAATAATTAGCCGATTTTCAAAATATGCTTGATATAATTCGCTTTTACCGCTTAAATACTCACAACTGCAATTAAATTTTTGCCTCTACATAGTTTGCATTCACAATTTGATTCGGTCAAGCAATTTCATCGGATAAGCTAAATTCGGACGCTAAGATCCAAGTAACCGTGAGCGAGAAAACCAACATTAAGTCGGCTGAGGACCGCCTAAAGGAAATGCCGGTTCAAACGGAGAACATAGCCTTTGCGCCCGAGGACATGCGAACGTGCACGAAGTGCGGCCGAGCAAATCCTCCGAACCGGCTGAAGTGCTTTTATTGTGCGGCAGACATCTTGATCGACACGGGTAGCCTAGCTCAGGCGACGCCGTTGTTGAGACGACTCGAGGCATGGGAGAAGGGTTTTAACGTGGTGGCGTTAAGCCGCATTGGTCTCCATACTCGCGTTAATTTGCCCGCGGCCGCGAGGGAATTGGGGTTGGAACGCGACGCAGCGGAAAAGTTATTTGCATCGAACGCCGAGATCCCGGTCGCCCGCGTCGAGGGCCAACGCGAAGCGAATGTGCTTCGTCTTCGATTAAAAAATATCGGCATCGAAACAACGGTAATCGCTGATGAGTCGCTGCACTTAGAAAAGTTTCCTCGCCGGATCCGTGCCCTCGAATTTAAGAGCGATCAGATGGTCGCCACCGACTTTAACACCGCAGAAAAGCTTGCGATCTCGGCGGCTGATCTTATACTTGTAGTATCCGGTACGATGTACGAAATGAAAACCGCGTCGATCGAAAAGCGAAAGCGAAGCAAATCGACGCTGCTTGATCAGACCGAAACCGCCGCCGACGAATCCGTGATCGACCTTTATACACGGCAGGACGAAACAGGGATGCGCATCTACCAGAGCGGTTTTGATTTCTCGTGCCTGGCAGCAAATAAAGGTCTTCTCGCGTCTGAAAACATGCCGAAACTCGTAAGAAGATTGATCATGACCTGTGTCAATGCAACGCTGGACGAAAAGTACGCGGAAGTGCGGGACGCCCTAGGTCTGGTTTGGGAGCTCGAAACCCGAAAAGACTACGATGGGCTGAGGCGAAGCGGCTTCGGAAAAAAGGATTTTGGAAATGTTGTGACCGTTAATAATCATTCGCAATTCAATCGATATTCCCGCCTCCGCCGGCTGATATGAAAAACCGTTCACGCCCGGCTCCGCGCATGTACAATGACCGGCCTACTCGGTCGGAGCATGATCGACGCGAATCACCACCAAGAAATGTCCTGTTCGGCACACTGCCGGTGCTCGAAGCCCTGCAGGCGAACGCCCGCAGGATAGACAAGGTCATGATAGCGGAGGGCGTCCGCGAAACCCGGCTCGGCGAAATCGTCGAATTGGCTCGAAGTCATGGTGTTCTTGTTAGCCGAGTTTCGCGCGATCAGCTTGCAAAACTGGTGCGTCCCGGAGCTAATCATCAGGGCGTCGCCGCTTTCGTCGCGTCCGCTTCGTATGTTGATGCGGACTCAATCGTCGCTGCCGCCGGAGATGAGGCCTTGATACTCGTGCTCGATGGCGTTGAAGATCCGCAGAATCTTGGTGCCGTGCTCCGCTCGGCAGAATGTTCGGGAGCTGACGGCGTGATAATTCCTGATCGGCGGGCCGTTGGTTTGACTGAAACGGTCGCCAAGGCTTCGGCTGGAGCTATCGAATATGTAAAAGTTGCCAAAGTGTCGAATCTCAACCGGCTGATCGAAGATCTGAAAGAAAAAAATATCTGGGTCGTCGGAGCCAGCGGCGAGGCCGATATCAATTACACCGATTGGGACTGGACGCGCCCGACCGCGGTCGTGCTCGGAAACGAGGGGAAAGGCCTGCACCGGCTGGTGTCTGAAAACTGCGATGTCTTGGTAAAAATTCCGATGTATGGAAAAATAGATTCGTTGAACGTCTCAAACGCCGCTAGCGTTATCTTGTTCGAAGCCCGCCGCCAGCGTGCAACAAAAGACTATCGACGATCGAAGGACTGATCTATGTTTTGTCCAAAATGCGGAACTCAAAATCCTGAAACCGGCAAATTTTGCCGGAGCTGCGGGACCGACCTCGGCAACGTATCCCAGGCATTGACTGGAAATCTTGTGCGCCCGGCGCCGATCCTTGACCGAAAGGGAAGGCCGATCAGTTACGAAAGTGCGATAGTCAAAATATTTAGCGGATTAGCGTTCGTCGCCGTTGCGATCGCCTTGTCGTTTTCGATCGGTAAGGGATGGTGGTTTTGGATGCTTTTTCCAGCGTTCGGCAGCCTCGGGGCCGGGATCGCGCAATATTTTCAACTTAAGAGATCTGAGAAGGGAAATACTGGTTTTACATCGGTGATGCAGCCTGTTTTAACGCCGCCGCCGGCTAATCAAACATCGCTTCCGCCAAGTCAAACCCAATACGTGTCGCCCGAATCTCGCTACAAAACCGGCGATCTCGCCCCGCCGAGCGTCACCGACAATACGACCCGCCACTTAGAAATGGACTCGGAAGGTCAGACGATGACTCTGCCGAAAAAGTGATCATTTTTTTCGAAGGCTCAACTTATGACCATTTAGCCGTTCCAGCACTTTCAAATATTTCTTGGGAAAAAGCCTCGACAAAATACTGATGGCACGCGCGTCCTTTCCGATAAGGATCCGCGGATTCTTTTCATCGATGCCGCAAATGATCGCATCGGCGGCATCGTCGGCGGATGTTTTAGCGATCTTGTCGAAGAGCTTTGTTCCCTGTTGTTTCCATTCGTCGGGAGCACCTGTACCGATCTTTGAATTGCGGACAATGTTTGTCTTGATACCGCCGGGATGAACGCAGGCGACGAAAATATTCGTGTCAGCAAGCTCATGCCTCAGACTTTCGGTAAATCCGCGGACGGCAAATTTTGAGGCGCAATATGCCGATTGTTCCTCCGGTCCGATTAGACCAAAGACGCTTGAGACATTAACGATGGCGGCTTCCGGCTGTTCTTTCAGGATCGGAAGAAAGGTCTTGCATCCATAGACAACGCCCCAGAAATTGATGCCCATCAGCCACTCAAAGTCTTTGATCGATAGTTGCTCGAACGTCCCGATCAATCCGACACCTGCATTATTTATCAAGTGTGTAACGCGGCCGTGTTTTGCGATCACGTCGTCCGCGAGTTGGTTTATCTGCAGCGGATCGGAGACATTCACTATGTGCATCGAAACCGGTACAGCCATGCCCTCGACGCGTTGAGATGTCTCGGCGAGACCCTTCTCGTTCACGTCGGCGATAGCGATGCCAGCGATCTTCTCGCGGGCTAATCGGACTGCGAGAGCTTGCCCAATTCCGGAGGCCGCTCCTGTAATCACAGCTACGCTATGAGGTTTGATGGTCATCTCACTAACGTTTGATCACGACCCTCGCATTGCCGGAGTTGCTGTTGACGTCATATGCCCGCAAGGTCACCGAATATTCGCCGGGCGAGCTGAGCAGAAGGTCGATGGGGTATCGTTCCTTAGGACTATCGGAAATACCATCGTCTGCGTAAACTGTCTGCCATTCACCGCCGTTGACGCTGTATTCGGCTCGGGTGAGATAGCTGGAGGCGTCCGTTGCCTCAAAGACGATCCGCGTCCTATCTCCCATTGTTTGCGGCTGCCCGATCCCGACGACGACCGGCGGCGTGTTGTCGACATCGATTGGCTCACTTGTTCTTTCGCCCGAAAGGGTCGACCCGGCCGGATTTGACGGGGAATCCTTCGCTACTATCTTAAAAACGTAGCGGCCATCCGCTAGGGACTGTCCGTCAACCGTAAAGAAATTGTCGGCGACTTTTTCGCGCAGAAGCTTAAATACCGTTTCGCTTAATTCGCGATAATAAACATCGTAAACCATCTTGTCGCCGTTGCGATCTTCAGCCGTCCATTGGATCGAAACCGCACTGCGTTGAAACATCTTTCGCGGCGGAACTGCGGCGTTCGGGATGCCGAATGTCGCCGGATCTAGCCCCGAAAGCTCGATGTTCGGATCGATCTGTATTGCTGGGTTTGACGCTAGTCCTACATTTGTAGGAAGAATTTGGATCGAGAGAACCTCAGGAGCGATGTTTCGAGCTAGAAACGAAACGCTGACTTCGCTTACTGATGCAGATGAGACTGAAACGGAACTTCCATTGCTGCCGGAGTTGGACGAAACCTGTCGGCCGCCCGATCTTAGTAACGCTCGCCATTGGAGATACTTTGCTTTTGGGCTAGATATCTGGGCTCCCTTTTGATCTGTATACGCGGCACTCCAATCGCTCCAGGTAGCGTCGGGTTTTTCCGTATTGCCGCTTCGCGTTTGGATCTGCACCGTACCGCCCGACCGCCACCAAATTCGCCCCCAGGTTGCGGTAGTTTTCGCGTCGAGGATGGCAGACTCGTACGTGCCTTCGGCATTAGCTTCGGGGCCGAATTGAAACAGCGTGCCCTGATTGCTGGAGGTAGCGAATAATGTTTGTCCGGCATTTATGATCGTCGAGATCTGGTTTGCGTCGGTCTGGAGGGTGAGAGTTTCGCGGCCTTCGTTGGTTACGTTGTAGATCCGACCTTTGTCGGAGGTCCCGATCATGACGCCGTTTCCCGTCTGACTGGCAAAGAGCGAAAATCCCGAAACCGTGGCGGACGACCAAATGATTTCCGTGCCACCGTCCGGCATGACTCGGTAGACGGCAGATTTCGCTCCCGAAAGATCATACCGGCTTTTTTGCGGCGGCTCGGGTGCTCCTGGGCCGGGCTTGTCAGCAATCACAGTCTTGCCTTCTGCTGCTGGCGCAGTCGTGGTCGCTGCAGCTCCACTAGCTGCGGGAGCTACCGAATCGCCAAGTGCAAGTGCATAAACCGAACCGTCCGGTCCCACGGCAAGATCGTGGATCTCCCGTAGCGGGGAATCAAGAAGCGCGAACGGTTTTCCATCTGACGAAAATCGGATCACTAGTCCGTTTGAGTCGGTTCCGGCGTAAAGGTTTCCTTGCGTGTCCGCCACGAGCGAAATGATATGAGTTTCCCCACTGTCGAAGAACAGCGACGGATCGCGGGCCGCTCCCGCAGCTTTTATACGATAGATCTTTCCGGAATCGCCCGTTCCCACCGCCAACGCACCGTCCGCCATCACTGCCAACGACCAGATGTATTTTTCCTTCGGCTCAAAATAAACGTCGGCCTTTCCACTCGTATCGATCTTGTAAACTTTGCCGTCCGGCGAGGTGGCGGCGAACAATTCGCCCGCTCTCCCGATCGCCAACGCCGAGACGTTCAGCTCATTCAAATCGGTAAACAGCGAGCCCTTACCCGACGTATCCACCTTAAAGATCTTGCCGTCACCGCCGGTACCGAGATAAGTGTTGCCGGCCGCATCGGCTGTACTCGACCAAATATAGGGCTGCTCGGTTCGGAAGACTTCGGTCAGCTTTGGCGCAAGAGTTATTGTCCCATTTTGGTCGATCGAAACGCCGCGGGCATCGCCTTTTATAACATCCGAGCGCGAATCCACCGTCCAGATCGACGGGTCGGCGGCTTTTAACGAAATGGAAAACAGAGAAAGGACGAAGATCAGTAACAGAGGGTTTTTCATGTATTTAACAAAAATAATACTGCTCAGAACGTGAAAATTTAACCATAATTCCGCGCAAAAAGACACCGCCTGCGTCCCGCGGTGCCTTTCGTTTCCAATGATCATCGCGATCAGCTAATCCACATTCGCCGTGGACATTTTCTTCCCCTCCTTACGTAGATCGGCCCTCAGGAATCGAAGGGCGTCCCGCATGTCGTCTGCGTCGCCCGTGATTAGCCTCGCGCTTCGTTCGCGTGTGAGGTAAGCCCAGAACCATTCGAACATCACGGCGAAACGATTGCGAAATCCGATCAGGAAAAATACATGCAAAAACAGCCACATCATCCAGGCGATAAAGCCCTTGAAATGCAGGCCGGCAGCCTCGGCAATCGCCTTGCTCCGGCCTATGGTGGCCATAGTGCCTTTATCCCAGTACTTGAAATCTTCGCGAGCCTTGCCCTTTACGTCTCTAAGAATATTCTGAGCGGCATTCGTGCCCATCTGCATCGCGGCCGGGCTGACACCGGGAACGGGCTCGCCGTTCTCCCGCTTCAGCGAAGCCATGTCACCGATCACAAAAATGTTTTTGAAATCCGAGATAGTCAGATCGGGCTGAACAAAGACGCGGCCAGATTTGTCCGTTTCAACGCCCAGTTGCTTTCCGAGTGAAGAAGCCGCAACGCCGGTCGCCCAGACGGCCACATCGCAATCGACCCAGTGATCACCCACCTTCACACGTCCCCATTCCAGGTCGGTGACAAAGCTATTGAGGTGAACTTCGACACCGATCGATTCGAGCTGTTTCTTCGCGCTTTCAGAGAGATCTTTGGCAAAGGTGCCGAGCACGCGGTCCGAACCTTCATAAAGGACGACGCGGGCCTCAGTTGTGTCGATCGCCATAAAATCGCCAGCCAGCGATTGCCTCGCAATGTCTGCGATCGCACCCGCAAGCTCGACGCCCGTCGGCCCGCCGCCTATCACGACAAAGGTCAGGTTGCGCTTGGTGCCATTAAGATACGCTTCGCGTTCCGCGTGCTCAAAAGCGAGCAGAACGCTTCGCCGGATCTCGACCGCGTCCTCGAGCGTTTTCAGTCCCGGGGCAAGCTGTTCCCAATCGTCATGCCCAAAGTACGAATGCCTCGCGCCCGCGGCGACGATCAAATAGTCGAATTTGACCTCAGCCCCTTCGGCCAAGATCACGGTTTGCTTCTCTTTATCGAATCCGAACACATCGCCCAGGATGACCTGGGTGTTCTTAGCGTAATGAAGTATTCGCCGAATCGGCTGGGCTATCTCACCGGGCGAGAGCACTGCCGTGGCGACCTGATAAAGAAGCGGCTGGAATACATGGTGATTTTTGCGGTCGATCAACGTTACATCGACCGGCTTGTTAGCCAGCGCCTTGGCAGCCCACAACCCACCAAAACCTCCGCCGACGATCACGACCCTTGGTCTTTCCTTCATGATCTAACCTCACTATCAAAAGCAAGAACCGATTGTGAAAAGTATCACAAATCACAACTTCGAAGTCAAGAAAACGAGTGCAATATGGTCTTCTAGATCCCGACAAACCTCGCATACAAGGATCTGGCAACCGAAACATTGTCCGTTCCTTTCACGATCGCCCGGGCATCGCGAAACACGGTCAGTTCAGTTTCGCCAGTCGTGAATCGCACGAGGTAATCGTTTTGTTTCACTTCACCCAATTCTTCGAGACGTGCTGCCAACGACCCAAGATCGATTTGGGTGGCATTTGGCGGAGCGATTTGCACGGCATTTCGTCCGCAGAGTATAGCGCTGAATTCTATGGCGTCTGCATCGAGATACTCGTAGAAATGTTTTTGGCAGGTTTTGCAATCAGGTTCCGGCCCATTCAGCCGTATGCGCTTTGTTTCGTTCTGCCATACGTCGAACTGCAAGAGCGAGCGGTGCAGGGAAGCGGCGTTGCCCGTCAGAATCTTCAACGCTTCGGTCACTTGAGCGGCCGAAACTGTAGCAATGATCGGCATAATTACACCAGCCGTATCACAGGTCGGCGTGCTCCCGACGTCGGGCATTTCGTCAAACAGGCAGCGGAGACACGGTGTTTCCTCCGGCACGATCGTCATGGTTGTGCCGTAACTCGAAACTGCGGCGCCGTAGATCCAAGTCTTGTTGTACTTTACACAGGCATCATTAATGAGATAACGGACTTGAAAATTGTCAGTCCCATCGAGGACGAGATCGCAGTCGTCGATCAGATCCTCGATATTGGAATTGTTGACATCAGCGACGATAGGTTCGACTTGTGTTTCCGAATTGATCTCGGCGATCCGTTTCTGCGCGGCGACCGCTTTCGGCAAGCGTTCGGCGGCATCACTTTCCTTGAATAACGTCTGCCGCTGAAGATTTGTAAACTCGACAAAATCGCGATCGACGATCCGTAATTTTCCGACCCCGGCCCGTGACAGCATTTCAGCGTGCGAAGCGCCAAGGGCGCCGCAGCCGACAAGCAGAACGCTCGAATCGCCCAAGCGCTGCTGGCCCTCACGCCCGATTTCTCTAAATAAGATTTGCCGGCTGTATCTATCGTTCATTTACTCAAAAAGCTGCCGAACGAAGGTTAGAATCCCTTCGCTTTCATCGCGATTCTGCATTCTCGACAGGTCAAGCCGATGATCGTTCAGTTCGCTCGTTCTTCCCAGATCGTTGTTTAGTTTCGCCCGTTCTTCTTTGATCTCGTTCAGCTCGCGTTGGCGATATCGTTCCATTCCGCCCTTGCGAATAAACTCGATAATTTTCGGCAGCTCGTCAGCGTCAAACCACGCTCCATGCGATTTGCAGACATCGATGACAACGCCTGAAGAGCGGGCAAAGTTGCTTCGATTCATTAGTCGATTGCAGTCGGGACACGGAACGTAGTTGATCTTTGCTGGCGGTACATCGACGCGCTTATTTTCGCCCAGGAATGTTAGGACGAGCGCCTGCTTTTCGTTATCGGCGCAGACGGTTTCGAAGGTTTCGACATCAGCCCAAAGGCCACCGCATTGTTCACATTCACGCAATGTGGTTTCCGTGACCTCGAGCAAGCTGAGGTGAACCTTGCACCGGGGGCATTTACCGGCTTTTTCGTCCGTGACTATCTCAGGTCGAACGGTTTTTGCTCCGCAATGACCGCAGAATTGGCTGCCGAGAAACATCAGCCCGAAGCATTTCGGGCAGGCCATCGTTTTCAGCCGCGAACGGCAAAATTCGCATTGCGGCGAATCGCTCGTGAGGGCTGCTCCGCAGTTCGGGCAGTTTAAGGTCTCGATCTGCATATTTTTTATTGAGCGAGGAGCCTCATTATGTTTGCCCTCATTTCGTCCTCGGAAACGTCTTCGCCTGTCCAAATCCTGAACTGCTCGACACCCTGCGCGATCAGCATTTCGAGACCGCTAATTGTCGGGATCCCGGCAAGTCTGGCTTCACGGATAATGGGCGTATCGTATGGCTTGGTCACAAGATCATATACGAATTTCAAGCCTGCGAGTTCCTCGGCCGTGAAGAGAGTTTCGCTCGCGAGGTCACCCATACCGTACGGAGTTGCGTTCACGAGAACGTCGAAATCTGCGAAGCGGGCTGTTGGTTTTTCGGTTTTAGTCCTTTTGATTCGTTCGAGGCCGATAGCGAATTCGTCTGCTAGCGATCGGACCTTAACGGGGTTTCTCGCAAAAAGCGTTACTGCTGCTCTCGCGTTTTTCAGGGCATAGATACATGCTCGAGCAGCACCGCCGGCGCCGAAGATGGCGACCCGAGCTCCTTTTAGGTCATCGTAATCTTTCTTCAGCGGGGTGATAAATCCGAGGGCATCGGTGTTGTAGCCGATCAATTTACCCTCTTCGACCTTAACGGTATTTACGGCGCCGATCGAGCGAGACGTTTCATCGATCTCATCCAGATAGCGTATTATTGTCTGCTTATGAGGCATCGTGACGGAGAGGCCGCCGAATTTGAATTCGACCTCGCTCGTCGCTCGCCGCAGAATTCGCCGTA
>JBDTXM010000018.1:0-25009 GCA_040006215.1 Acidobacteriota bacterium | reverse complement strand
TCACACGGCAGTTCTCGGTGATGATCGACGCGGGACTTCCGCTGGTACAGTGTCTCGAGATCCTGGCGGAGCAGCAGGCTAACGCATTTTTCAAGGACGTGCTCCATCAGGTCCGTCAAAACGTAGAAGAAGGCGCCACGCTCTTCGCCGCTTTGGAAAAGCATCCGAAGGTTTTCGATTCGCTCTACACACACATGGTCGAGGCCGGTGAAACGGGCGGTGTGCTCGATCTGATCCTGCAGCGTCTCGCGACCTTGATCGAAAAGGTCGTCAAACTAAAGCGAAGCATTCTCTCGGCGTCGATCTATCCGGCGGCGGTCATACTCGTCGCGATCGGGGCGGTTGCCGTCATCATGATCGTCGTGATCCCGCAGTTCCAGCAGATCTTTATCGGACTGCTCGGGCCTGGCGAAGCGCTTCCCCTTCCCACCCGAATAGTAATGGGGATAAGTAATTTTCTCGCCGGCTGGGGCGGCATCACCACGGCCATCGGAATTATCGGGGCCAGCGTCGGTATAAACTTTTACTACAAGACAAAACAGGGCAAATGGCAGATCGATACCCTCTTGTTGAAAACGCCGATCTTCGGATCCATCCTGCGAAAGATCGCAGTGGCCCGGTTCTCGCGAATTCTCTCGACACTGCTATCGTCGGGCGTTCCGATTCTGCAGTCTCTTGAGATCACGGCCAAAACGGCCGGCAACGTCGTTATCGAAGACGCCATCCTGAAAGTCCGTGCGGGCGTCGAACGAGGCGAAAGCTTTGTGGAACCGCTTAAGGCAACTAACGTCTTCCCGCACATGGTCGGACAGATGATCGGCGTCGGTGAACAGACCGGTGCTTTGGATGCGATGTTAGGCAAGATCGCCGACTTCTACGAAGAAGAGGTCGATTCTGCTATCGCCGACCTGCTCGCCATGATCGAGCCCGCTTTAATTGCATTTCTCGGCGTCACCATCGGTGGAATTGTCGTTTCAATGTACCTGCCGCTGTTCTCCCTCATCGGAAAACTCGCGAACGGCGCAAAATAATACTTTCACTCTCAGGCAAACTTTTGGCGGCTTCTCGGAAGCCGCCTTTTTTTGCTCTCGATAACACGAAAAAAGCCTTCGGGCTTTCGCGTCCAGCGCGAAAAATTATCGTTGACGTAAGACAACCGATTCAGCTATCTTGAGTAGGTGTTGCATTGGCTACAATGCGTTGCAACATTAAAACATATTTTTCGTACGTACGGGACACTGGGAAGTGGGACATGGGACAATTAAAAAAAACGGCGGGACAGCGGGACAAGCTTATGGAAAAGTTTGTAAAGACAATATTTGCAATAGCTTGCGGAAGACCATATTGTCCCGACCCGGGCGGGACAAGCGGGACAAAGCGGGACAAGACAGATCGTTGATTTTGGATCATCAGGCTAACGTTGAACCCTTTAACATGCGTGTGGGAAACTGGGACAGTGGGACATGGGACAAAAAAGTCGCATCACGGCCATGCTTGAAATGGCCTAAGCTCTTTGAAAAACCGATAATTACGAGTTTTCGGACACGGGGGCGTGATCTGAGATGGAACGCTTTTGGTCATTAACGAGGCCCATCATCCGTTCGACATATTTCGCGATGACGTCTGCCTCAAGATTGACCTCGTCTCCGGGATGCAGGGAGGCAAGATTCGTGAGTTCCCAGGTCTTCGGAATTATCGCGATATCGAATGAATCGTCGTAGAGAGCGGCGATGGTTAGACTGATGCCTTCGACAGCTACTGAACCTTTGTAAACGAAGTAATGTGCCATTTCAGGCGGAAAGCCGATCTTGACCGTCCAGAAATCGCCGTCCCGGACCGCGGACACGAAGGTCCCGCGGCCGTCGACGTGACCTTGGACGATGTGGCCGCCGAGGCGCGTTTGCGGCGTGACGGCCCGTTCAAGATTAACGGGCGTGTCCGGTTTTAGACGGGAAAGCGTTGTACGTTCAAGGGTTTCGCAGGAGAGGTCCGCGGAAAACGAATCGAGGGTTATATCGAGAGCGGTCAGGCAGACGCCGTTGACCGCAATAGAATCGCCTTCGTTTGTATCTTCGACAACCATCAATGCCGACACGCGAATTCTGGCGCCGCCTTCGTACTGATCGAGCGACGTTATCGTTCCGAGTTCCTCAATAATGCCGGTAAACATAAAAATACGACAGACGGCGGCGTCTGTCGAAAATTTTGATCGCTTTTCGGCGCAGTGGCCGAAGGCCGTTCTGACCTAAAACCAAGGCTTTTTGTGAGTAATGTAAGTGTCGACAAATTCCTCGTCGGATTTGGTGAGGTACATTATGCCCTCGACGATGCCGACGACCGGCGTGATGAACATTAACGGCACACCGATCCCGCAGGTGATCATCGCAACCACAATAGATACAACATATACCGAGAGCATGATCACGCCTTCCTGCGTGTAGCCCAGGACAAATTTGTGAATACCTAGCCCGCCGAGAACGATGCCGAGGATGCCCGCAAGCATTTTCTTGTCGGCACCTGCCGGCTTAGCCTGACCGTAATTCGGCCCGGGCTGCAGCGGTCCGGAAACGGGCAGCATCATACCGCAGTTGGAGCAGGCAGTGCTAAGGTTTGTGTTCTGTGATTTACAGTTCGGGCAAGTTACGTATTGAGTGGCCATAATTTACAAAAGGTGTGAACTATCCGGTCGTTGCTAAGTATGTAGCAGTTACGCATTTGATGTCAACGTTTCTTCATGCCCCCCGTGCATCTGCCAGACCTTTTCAACCGCCGAGAGTTTGCGTACATCGATCGAGATCGGCTCGCCCGGCTTCATCTCGTTATAAATGCTCACGAATTTGTATCCATAGCGGACCTCGGACGGCTTGTAAGACGAACGCTGGTGGACATTTGCGGCAAAGGTCTCGTCGGTCGCACTCAGTAGGATCAGGAACTCCGCGTCCGCCTCTTTCAATTCCTTTTCGTTCAGACCGAAGAGCGGCGAGGTTTCATCTATCGGGTGGACGACCGTCCAAGTCAGCGGGAAGAACGTTACCGAGCGGCGCTCAAGCTCGAGCAGGTCAAATTTGCGAATGATCTTACCGTCGACCTCGATAAATCTCGCGATCATCACCTGTGCTTTGACCTCGATCAATTGATTATTGCGGCCGTTGACCACACGGAACATAAAGGCCGTGTTGTCCTGATACGGAGCGATCACCGCAATGTCGCTCAAAACGATCTTAGCCGTCGGCCTGGCGAAACGCGCGAATACAAGTCCCGTGATCAGCGCGTTAACGAGCAGGCTGTAGTACGACTCGATAGTGACCACCAGGTTTGGCAACAAGCCGACCGGATGGATCGTTCCGTAGCCGATCGTGGCAAATGTCTGCACGCTGAAAAAAAATCCGGTGAGCAGCATTTTGGTAAATGGATGCCCCGAGGTGTCGATGATCTCTTCGGTTCCAAACGACGCGTAAATGATCCCAAAGGCGACGTTGCTGACAAAGAACAAGACAAGCACCAGCCCCAGGAACGTCCGCCACGTCATCGACAGCATATAGTGGTAGAGATTTAGGGACGTAAATACGTTTAGCCCGGCGCGTTTGACGTTGAACGAACCGTCACGATTGACGAACCGCTGCCGGCTCTCGTCCGCGACTACCGAACCAAAGCCGAGATCACGGTCGCGATCCTTTAGAACGTTCTCGGCGGTCTCAAATTCGGTTTCCAGTATGTCTTCTGCCACGATGCTTGAATTATAGGCAGGTGCCGCGAGAATTGTAAAAGTGCGGCGCCGGTGAAATAATCGATGATCATTTATGAGCGAAGCACAGCAGCAGAAAAGCGAACCCCCGAAGCTGAGATTTAACGCGGACCGAAGCGTCGAGAATAGTTCGTTCGCAGATACGGTCGAGTGGTTCTTGAATTTTGACGAGCGGACCGCACGGATCCGGCACCCAATGGTCGAGGAGCTTTTCCAGTGGAAACAGCGTGACGACGAGGAAAACGGCGTCGGCGTTTACCCGTTCGAAAACGCCGAAGCGAGATTTGCGATAGGGTGCTTTCAGGCAGTCGGCGTGAATAACTCCGCTCCATTGTTAAAGCTGTGGATCACCGACGTTTTGAACGCTCTGCAGGAAGCGACCCAAACCAAAACCGAGATCGCCGAAGCGAACAACCTCGACGCCGAATCGGAAATGTTCGCACTAGTGAAAGCGGAGAAATTAACAACGAACGCCGAGCGGCGGCTTTATCTAGCATCGTCCTGGCACGAAGCACTCTTCACCGCCGAGGCTCGAGTTTTGGGTTGGGTGTACCAGGAAATATACGGCGTACCGTTCGCTCCTTAGAATTCGACGGCGAAAAACTTTGTTATATGCAGAACAATGATCCAAATACGGCGGCGCAGCAGCAAACGATGATCGTGGTTTGGGGGGCGCTTCTATTTTCGCAGCTTTTGTTTCTTGCCCTGATATTCTTTATTAAGCGCGAGTTGTTCGATCTGCGAGCGATGGGGCCGATCCTTGGGAATAATTCTCTGATCGTTATTGCTTTTGGTACGGCCGCTTTGGCTGCCGTCGCGGCCTCGTTTGTCCTCCGCAAACAAAACGTTAAAAAGGCGATCGAAATGCAGAACGTGGGCCTTGTACAAACGGGATTGATCATCGGATGTGCCTTTTGCGAAGTTAGCTCTTTGCTCGGAGTAATGCTCGCCTTTGCTTTTAACTATCACTATTTCTTTCTCTGGATCGGAGTCGGCGTCCTCGCCATGCTTTTCCACTTTCCTCGACGCAGCGATATAGAAGCCGCAAATTTCAAAACACTCTAGCCTTTAACCGCACCCAGGGTGCGATTTTTCAAAAAAGGACAACGATAACCCGATCGAAAGCCCGTACGAGCGCTTCCGCCGTGCCTTGGTGACGTGGGACTACAGGCTTTTCAACGAAGAATGAACGGAAAAGCGAGGGTAGAGAACCATTGGGTGACTGGACAATCGGCTGCAAGAGGCTTGAATCTCATCTGGATCAGGCCTTTTTGTGGGATAACGGGTGATCATGGATTCTGCGCGCCCGCGTTCTCTCAGATGGGAGTATAATAGAAGCATTGGTTCGGAGTCCGCAGATTTATGGTTTATATAAACATTCCCTACGTTATCGAAAACGACAGAATAGATCGCGACCGCACCGCTAAAGAATTACGATTGCTCAACATCGGCGATGCTCTTAGACATGACGTCTTCGACGCTATCTATAACAAGCGTCCCAGAGGTGTCGATCTTGCGGACAAGAATCAGGCAATGCAGCTACAGGAGATGTTGTCCCGATTGGGTGTACCTTACCGTCAATCAAACGAATCCGACTACAAATACGAACTCAGTTAAGTTTCGTCTTCTATGAAGAAACTTCTGCTTCTTCGCCACGCCAAATCGAGTTGGGCCAAACCGAATGTGGCCGATTTTGACCGGCCGTTGAATGAGCGAGGCCTCGCCGCGGCTCCATTAATGGGCGGAAAAATTTCCAGAGAAGGATTGATACCTGACCTCATCCTGAGTTCGCCCGCGGAAAGAGCTCGAAACACGGCGGAACTGGTACGGTTCGGCGGCCGCCTAGAAAGCGAGATCCGTTATGACGACCGTATTTACGAGGCAAGCCCGCAGACACTTCAGGGAATCCTCACCGAAATCAACCGTCAATTCATTTCAGCAATGCTGGTCGGTCACAATCCGGGTATTGAGGGCCTTATTCGGCTTTTGACGGGAGTAAGTGAAGAAATGCCGACCGCAGCCTTAGCCGAGATCGATCTGAATATCGAGAACTGGAAGGATATTGGACCCGGAGTAGGGGATCTTATCCGCGCTATTCGTCCTAAGGAAGAGGTTAGTGGTGGATAGAGATTTAACATCAACGTAACATTGTGTTCATACTGGGTTAAGCTTCGGGCCGTAGACTTACGCAAACGCTACCAATTAAATACAATTTAATTAAAACGCTATGCTGCAAAATATTCTGATCGTCGAGGATGACGCGGATATTGCCGAGAGCCTGAACTACAACCTTAAGCGCGAAGGTTTTCGTCCCACTGTCGCCGAATCAGGTGAAAAAGGTCTGCGCCTGGCTCTCGACGAGCGAACCTCTCCTTCGCTAATAATCCTCGATCTGATGCTGCCGGGAATGAGCGGCATGGAGCTTTGCCGTCGGCTTCGTCGGGAGCCGCAGACCGAAAATACCCCAATAATAATGCTTACGGCCAAGGCCGCCGAGGCGGACAAGATCTCAGGCCTTGAGACTGGGGCCGACGATTACGTCATCAAGCCGTTTTCGATCAAGGAAGTGGTCGCGCGTGTCCGTGCAGTGCTGCGTCGAGCTGAAAAAGAGGTGCCGCCGAGCTACAAGGATGACAAGCTCGCGGTTGATTTCGCCGATATGCGAGTAAATTGCGACGGTAGCGATGTTAAACTTACCCGAAAAGAATTTGCTCTGCTTTCGCACTTGATCAAAAATTCCGGCCGGGTCGCCACGCGGCAACAGCTGTTGGACAATGTGTGGGGTTACAGCTATTTCGGCGACACGCGAACCCTCGACGTCCACATTCGCCGTCTCCGGCAGAAAATGGATACGTGTGGCAAATGTATCGAAACCGTCGTAGGGACAGGCTATCGTTTTATCGGATCCAAATGAGCGCACCCGACATCGCTGCGATCGATTCTTCCCGCTCAGCTGCACTGACTTCTCGCGACCTCCTTCAAACTATCATCGACACGACGCGCGAATGCGTTTTTGTCCTCGGCGCCGACACGCGGATACTGGTGTCAAACTACGCCGCGAACGAGGCTTTTGGCCGCGGCGGTGTCGCGCTCGATGGACGTAGATTGAGCGAGGTCATTCGCGATCTTGGCCTTCATCAGGCGTTCAGTAAGGCACTCGCTGGAAACGAATCGACCGACCTGCGGCTCGAACCGACCGCTGGCGACCGGCGAAAATACAACGTCCACGTGTCCCCGATCGAGCTGGACGGCAGACGCTTGGCAATCGGCTTCTTTAACGACACGACACAGGTTGAGCGGCTCGAGCAGGTCCGGCAGGAATTTCTCTCTAACATCTCGCACGAACTCCGCACGCCGCTGACTTCTATCATCGCGTTTGTCGAAACGCTTGAGGACGGCGCTATCAATGACGAAGAGAACAACCGCCGATTCTTGGCCGTGATCCGGCGTAACGCCGAGCGCATGCACAGTCTCATCGACGACATTCTCGAGCTTTCGATGATCGAATCCGGCAGCGTTTCCGTCCAGTTTCGCGATGTAAAGGTGTCGCCGTTGGCCGATGAGATCTTTGCGAGTCTTTCATCAAAAGCAATCGAACGCGAAATAACGCTCATCAACGATGTTTCAGGATTCGCGACCGTCAAGGCAGATTCCGTCCGCCTGGAGCAAATGCTGACCAATCTGGTGGACAATGCGATCAAGTTCAACCGCCGCGGAGGCAGCGTATCCGTTTCCTTTGAGCAGCAGGATGCTGTGGATATGATCTCCGTCACCGATACGGGTGAGGGCATGACCTCCGAGCAAATGGAACGCATTTTTGAGCGATTTTACCGTGCGGACCGTGCCCGCTCACGAGAGGTCGGCGGTACGGGCCTCGGCCTTGCGATCGTGAAACATCTTGCGAAACTTCACGGGGGCGAGGTGACCGTAACCTCCGAACTTACCCGCGGAACACGCTTTCAGATCGAATTTCCCTCTAGTTAGCCTCGTCGCCAACCTCTGAAAAAACCTTGTCGGATGATCTTCTAACCGTGTTATAATGGCTCATAAATTGACTGTTATCGTTTAACAAGCGGGCAGGTTACAGGTTCTACACGTCAATATATTTTCTTTTGCAATACTTGGAGACGGAGAACATGGAACTAAGCATCGGACAAAAGGTCGCGTATCCGAATCAGGGAGTCTGCCTGGTCGAGCAAATAGAACGAAAGATCGTGGGCGAGGTGATCCTTACCTGCTATCTCCTGCGTGTATTGAACGACAATTCGATCATTCACGTACCCACCTCGAAAGCGGACCTCGTCGGGATCCGGCCGATCATCGGCACGTCGCAATATAAACTGCTTTTGAGTGACCTCGGGGCTGATTTTGAGGATGTTTCGGGTGATTGGAAAACGCGCTCGCGACAGTTCATGGAAAAACTTCAGTCGGGCGATGTTTTTGAAGCGGCCGACGTTTTGAAAAAGCTCACCTTTCTCAGCATGGAAAAGAAACTCTCTTTTCGCGAGCAAAATCTCTTAGATAAAGCGAAATTCCTGATCGTATCCGAGATAACCAACGCCGAATGTGCCGGTGAATGTGAGATCGAGTCCGAGGTCTGCCGGTTGGTCGAATCGGCCTGCGGCAAACATAAGCTGACGCAGCCGATAGCCCTTTCTGCGACGGTTCATTAAACCTTTTTATAACTCGCCCGAACGACGGTTTTTATGTTTCCCCGAACGTGAAAATCGCCTTCTATTTCTACCCCCAGCGGATCGCAAGCCGCGACAAAATCTTCAAGAATAATGTTGATCACGTGTTCGTGAAAAACCTTTACTTCGCGAAACGCATTTATATAGAGCTTTAAGCTTTTCAGCTCGATGCACCTTTCGTTGGGAACGTATTTCAGCTTGATGACCGCAAAATCCGGAAAGTCGGAGAACGGACAAATAGCCGTGAATTCGGGTATCTCAAAATCGATCCAGATCTCGCGGCCGACAAATTCGTATTCAAATGTGTCGAGCGGATACAGGTCCATCTCGGACCGCGGCGTCGATCTGATCTCTAATTTCTGCTGGTTGGCCGGCGGCAGTCGATCATCCAACATAAGCTTTCCTTGTCCCCAATTTCTTCACGGCCGCTATATCATAGAAACCGCCTTCGTTCAGTTGTTCGAGAAGATTCACAAAAACCTCGGCGGTCGCCCGGGCATCCGGCCCGGCTCGATGATGATTGACGAGCGGGACGCTAAAATATTCGGCAAGCGTTTTTAACTTGTGATTTTCGATATGCGGCAGCAGCTTTCGCGAGAGATGCACGGTGCATAGGCACGGATTCATCATGCGGTAATCCTCATAGATCATCCCGATCTCGTGATTGAGAAAATGCATGTCGAAATTGGCATTGTGCGCAACCAAAATAGCGTCGCCGATAAAATCGAGAAATTCCCTGATCACCTCGTCGAATCGCGGCGCGGCTCTCAGCATTTCATCACTGATTCCGGTCAACGCGGTGATAAACGGCGGCACTGACATCCGAGGGTTAACCAATGTCTGAAATTCGGCGACGATCTCGGCATTCTTTACACGATATGCCCCGATCTCAGTTATGCGGCTGTGCGGCGGAGCTTTGGCCCCTGTTGTCTCCAGGTCGAAAACTACAAATTCCGCTTCTGATATCACCCGCGAACTGAACCGGTCGTCGAGCAGTTCGACAATGTTGTCATTGAGTTGCAGCCTCGGATCACGTTCGACCAAGTCGGACACGAGCAACCGCGCCATATTAGGCTCGGGCTTTCGAATCTTCATTACATAGTCGACTATGTTTACCGCCGACGCACTTCCGCCAAACGATCGCAGTAGGTCGATCGTGTCGGTGATCAGCAATGAGTCGGAAATGAGGTTTGGGTACGGCGTCATCTCTTATTATTCTAGCGATAAAGCTTGAAACCGCCAATGCACGGCAGTTCGAGAGCGGCTAATAGTGTAAAATCTTGCCCAGGATGCAGCAGGAAAAAGTACTGTCGCTATTTAGCGAACGAGAGGCTCTTCTCGACGGACATTTTGTCCTCTCGAGCGGGCTTCACAGCGGCCAATATCTTCAATGTGCGCGGGCACTTCAGTTTCCCGCGGACGCAATGGAATTTGGTCGTGCCATCGCCGAACAGTTCGCTGGCAAACATATCGAAACGGTTGCGTCGCCGGCCATCGGCGGCTTGGTGATAGGCTATGCGACCGCCGCGGCTCTCAACGTCCGATTTATCTGGACGGAGCGTGAGAATGGCGTCATGACGCTTCGGCGCGGGTTTTCTCTTCGCGAATGTGAGCGGATCCTGGTCGTGGAGGACGTGATCACCACGGGCGGCTCCACGCGGGAGTGTATCGAAGCTCTCGAAAAAAAGGGCGGCGACGTTGTCGCCGCCGCCTCGATCATCGACCGCTCAAACGGCAAGGCCGATGTCGGTGTCCCGCGTATGTTTCTCGCCGGTCTCGACGTCGCCAGCTATCCGCCGGGCGATTGCCCGCTCTGCGAATGCGGTGATGAAGCAGTCAAGCCCGGCAGCCGAACTTCTCAATGAATTTTAAGCTGCTTATCCAATATGACGGTACCGATTTTCACGGCTGGCAGGTGCAGGAAAACGCCCGCTCGATACAGGGTGAGTTGGAGCGGGTGATCGGCGTGCTGGACGATGGCGAGGTAAAGGTGGCGGGTTCCGGACGCACAGATGCTGGTGTACATGCGGAGGGACAAGTTGCAAATGTACACCTGCGACGCGACTTTACACCAAACAAACTGCGACTGGCGATCAATGGAAATCTGTCACGCGACATTCGTATCCTCGATGTTGAGGTCGCCCGCGAGGAATTTCATGCGCGGTTTTCCGCAAAGAAAAAGACGTATGTTTACCGCGTCGTAAACGCTCCCGTGATGTCGCCGTTTTGGCGGCGTTTTGCACACCATGAAACACGGCGGCTGGATATTTCGCGAATGACCGAGGCCGCGCAATGCTTTATCGGCGAGCACGACTGGACGGCATTTGCATCGGCTAAATCCGACGGCGAGACACGCGTTCGGACCATCACCGAATTTACTATAGACTCCGTTTGGGACGAACGTGCACGTTCATCGATAATTGAATTTCGTATTTCCGCGAACGGCTTCCTGCGCTACATGGTCCGCTCGATCGTCGGCACAATGCTCGAGGTCGGCCGCCGCGAAAAAGACGTTCAAACAATTCGGACCGCGATCGCGGACGGAGACCGTGACCTCGCGGGCATCACGGCGTCAGCCTGCGGACTCACACTATTTAAAGTTGCTTACGAATAATGCTGGTTTATCACGTCGTTTTACCTGAATATTGGATAGAGATGGACACCGAGCGAGACTACGTCGCTGCAAGCCTCGCGGTTGAGGGCTTCATTCATTGCAGCTATTCGGGCCAGCTTGACGATGTATTGAAACGGTATTATTCGAATGCGGACGAGGTTTTGATATTGACGATCGACACCGATAAATTATCATCGCGCCTTGTCGAGGAGCCATCGACCAACAACGAGATCTATCCGCACATTTACGGTCCGGTAAACCGCGAGGCGATCGTAGAAGTAGAACCGCGAAAGTTGTAATGCACCCGAACTTTGCCGGCATCGTGAAACCGAGATCAAAGGAAGCCGAGATGCTTGCCTCGATCGACCCCGCACGTCTGCCGCAGCATATCGCCGTGATCATGGACGGCAACGGCCGGTGGGCAAAGCTTCGCGGACAGCCTCGCATTTTTGGGCACAAGGCCGGAGCCGATTCGGTCCGGGCGATCATAGATACGTGTGCGAGGCTCGAGATAAAAGCGATCACGCTTTATGCATTCTCGACTGAGAATTGGAAGCGGCCAAAGGCTGAAGTTTCGGGCCTTATGCAGATGCTCAAACGGTATCTCCGAAAGGATCTGAACGAGGTGCACGGACACAACATTCGCTTTCAGGCGATCGGCGGGATCGACGGCCTTAAGGACGACGTTCAGAGCGAGATAAAAAGGGCGATGGACAAGACAGCGGCGAATTCGGGTACGGTAATGAGCGTCGCGCTCAACTACGGCGGCCGGGCGGAGATAGTCGAGGCGGCCAAAAAGGCAGTTACTGCGATCGAGCGGAAAGGGGGATCCGCCGCCGATCTTCAGGAAAGCGATATAGAAGACAATCTTTACACACGGGGCCTGCCGGATGTCGACCTGATGATCCGGACGAGCGGTGAGTTTCGCATTTCCAACTTCCTTTTGTGGCAGCTCGCCTACAGCGAGATCTACGTCACTCAAACACTGTTTCCTGACTTTCGCAGACCCCAGATATTTGAGGCGATCCTCGATTTTCAGAAGCGTGAGAGGCGTTTTGGTGACATAAAATGAACGACGAAATACGAAGGCAGTTTCCAGCGACCGAAAAATACGCCTATCTGAATAGTGCCGCGGTCTCGCCTTTGCCGAGGGTGTCGATCGACGCGGTGACGTCACAGCTCAGAGACGTTTCCGAACACGGAGCCGCACATTTTAATGACTGGGTGGCAACCAAAGATCGCGCCCGTGCGCTAGCGGCCGAAATGCTTCATGTCCGGCCTGACCAGATCGCGTTCATGCGAAACACTTCGGATGGATTTTCGAATATAGCGAACGGCGTTGGGTGGGAAAATGGTGACAATATCGTTACGTTCGCGGAGGAATTTCCGGCGAATTTTTACCCGTGGCGGCGTCTTCGCGACAGGTTTGGTGTCGAACTTCGCCTTTGCCCCGAACGTGACGGGCGCATTGATCTCGAAGAATTTATCAGCCTGATCGATACAAATACCAAAGTTGTGTCCATCAGTGCCGTCCAGTACGCGTCCGGTTTCAAGGCCGATCTGGAGCGTATCGGACGAGCGGCACATGCCGTCGACGCTCTGTTCTGTGTCGACATTATTCAGGGATTCGGCGCGATGCCGTTCGACCTTCCGGCCCAACTCGTCGATGCCGCGTGCGGGGCCAGTCACAAATGGCTATGCGCACCCGAGGGCTGTGGGATCATGTATCTCTCCGACCGTGCCCGCGAGCGGGTCGAGCCCACCTCGGTCGGCTGGATAAGTGTTGAAACGCCGTGGGATTTCGCAGACCGTGAGCAGCCGTTCAAATCGACGGCCCTTGCATGGGAAAGCGGTACCGGAGCTGCTGCGCTATTTTATGGATTGGAGCAGAGCCTAAATCTTCTCAACATAGCGGGCGCCAAAAATATCGAGGCGTTTCTTTCCGAATTGACGGGATACCTTTGCGACAGTCTGGGCGGAAAAGATTATGACATCGCAAGTTCGCGCGTTAAGAACGAGGCATCGGCCATTGTCTGTATCCGGCACCGCGGCGGCCTCTCGGCAAATGAGATCGCCGCGAAATTGGAAGAGGAAAATGTAGTAGTTTCACCCCGTGGCAACTTAAGGATCTCGCCGCACTTCTACAACAACCGCGAAGACGTCGACCGCCTTGTCGCAGCCCTTCCTTAAAAACTACTAGTCTCGCAGAAGTCCGGGAGTTCCAATATCCGGTGTGTAACCATCGAGATTCAAGCGAGTCATACCGCCTGCGTCGGTATACTGCGTTCGCGAAGCTCGTTCGCGTTCGCGGAAAAAGAAGAATGCGACGCCAGCGCCGAGCCCGCCAACGATCGACAATCCGATTCCAAGCACGATAACCAGAACGGTCGATAAAAAGATGTCGCTCGTCGTGACCACGAAGTGCCGTTCCGCGCGTTTCTGTAGGAACGGATTTTCGCCGAGCCACTGCACGCCCTTCTCGTACTTGACCTGATCGAGAAGTGCGGCCGCTGCCCCCGCGTCCGGCGCGTCAAGCACCATAGCGTTGTAATTGCCGATACGTCGATAAATTGTTTGCGAATTTTGCCCCTGATCCGCCAGAAATTGCTGGATCCGCTCATCGGCCGCGATCGAAAACTGGGGCGTTGGAAATTCGACTATCACGAGTTTTCCGGCATCGTAGTCAGCGGTAACCGCTTCCATGCCGGGTACGAATTCAATTGAGTTGAGGACCGGGCGGGCGCCGAGAGCGTTTTGGAGGTCTTTGTAGTTGTTGGCGAACATCGCCCGGCTGCGGACGTTTTGCCAATCTGGGAGGTGCTTGATCAGCACGGGGATACCTTCGTCGTCGGAAACTTCCTGCCCACGCGGTTGTGAAGCAGTTTGAGCATTAATGGGCAGATCTCCCGCGAAGGCCATCAATAGTCCGGCGACGAGGGCTAGGCTCCGAAAACGGAGGCTTTTAGCAAAGGATATCGAAAGAAATGCACGCATGTATTCAGGAAATCTCGATGGTAGCACCTTTTGAACCGACGTATCCAATATGTATCAAAAACATGCATACGTTTTGGTATAGTGACTGGAGCAATCGCTACACTGTTTGTATCTGAATCCAAATTTAGATGTTTCTCGAAACGAAAGGTATGCTCATTAAATTGGAACAAACACACGTGATAAGCGTCAAATATAGAGGGAAATAGAAAAGGACGGCCTGTGGCACGATGTTTGATATTTCAGTTGAACGAGGGGGAACAAGGTTATGACTACAGAAGCTTTGAATTATCCGGTACTAAACGCAGGGGCGGCCGTTTTAGGTGACGCTGCGGTGGCCGTTCGCAAGACTTCTGCAAAGAGCGGTTCGACTACCGATTTCGGATTGACGCAGGCGGCCGCGGGTGGGGACATGGCGGCTTTCGAAGAGCTTTATCAAAAGCATCATCGGCGCGTCTATTCTATCTGTCTTAGAATGCTCCAAAACGCGGCTGAAGCCGAAGACCTGACACAGGATGTCTTCATTCAGCTATACAGAAAGGTGGGCAGTTTCCGGGGGGATTCGGCTTTTACTACCTGGCTGCACAGGCTCACGGTAAACCAGGTATTAATGCACTTCCGCAAGCGGAATGTGAAGTTTGAAAAAACGACGGAAGAAGGCGAAACTCCTGTGCAGGTAGTGCCGGGAACGGAAAGCCCTTTCAAGATGCCGATCGTGGACAAAATCGCGATCGACACGGCTATCGAGCAACTTCCCGAGGGTTATAAAAATGTCTTCCTGCTGCACGATGTGGAAGGTTTTGAACACGAGGAAGTTGCCCAGATACTAGGGTGCTCGGTGGGTACGTCGAAGTCGCAGCTTCATAAGGCACGGCTAAAGATGCGAAAGCTTTTAAAGAAAAAGGCAAATCCGCGGCTTGCGAGCGGTTGGTAAATTCTTGAGTAAAATTAAGCAAACAGGTCGCGGCTATCGCGGCCTTTCTTTATGAGTAGATCTTGATGTCGATGTTGCGGCGTTCTAGTTGAGAGACGAATTTATCCGGATCGATCGCCTTTTCCTGCGGGGTGGCACCGCGAAGCAGGACATCGCCTTTTGCCATCATCTGGGCGATTATCGAAGCAGGAAACGCGGTTGTTCGCATCATCGCTGACAGGCCCGTCCCGGCATCGAATTTATCGACGATGTCGTAACGCAGCTTCGATTCGCGGCCAGCTTGTCTGCCGACGAAATCGAGTCGGACGAGCACGTAATCGGGTTCGTCGGCGGGCAGGTGCCGCTGGAGCAGTTCGCCGAGGACCTTTCGCGGTTTTACCTTCTGAAAATCGGCGACGATCTCTTCGCTCGAACATAGGCCGAGATCGATCATCGTCTTAAATTTACCGCAGTGTCCCGCGTAGCGGATGGTCTTGTAATCGAGTGCGTCTATCTTGCCGAGGAAGGTATCGGGCAGTGTTGAGGTCCCGCCGGACGTTTGAAACGCCTCGAGTGGCGGGAACGATTCGAACGAGAGCGATTCGAGCTCAGTCATTGACTCGACCTCGGTTATCTTGCCTCCGCGGATCACGCGGGCGTTTTCGATGTATTCATTTATCAGCCCTTCAACCGAGAAAACGAGCTGGTAATTCAGCGGGGGTTTCGGTTCCTGCGGCAGACCGCCGACACGGATATGGATCTCGCTCAGCCTGTCGAACTGCTTGGCGCCGTGCATCGCCAGGACCGAGACCATTCCGGGTGCCAGGCCGCAGTCAGGGATGATACTTATACCTGCCTGTTTAGCCTCGGCATCCATCGCAAGCTGCGAATCGACGACGTAGTTGTTACCGCCAAGGTCACAGAAATTGGCCCCGGCCTCGATCGCCGCTTTCGACAAACTCTCGTTGTACCAATAGTTTACGCAGGAAATGACCGAGTCGTGCCCGCGAAATAGGTCGACGACACCGGCGTAGTTCGACGCGTCGATCTGAACGGCCGTTAGCTTCGGACTCCAGATCTGGGTGGCGACGGCCTCGGACTTTGCCATGTCCGAATCGGCTACGGTCACGGCCGCGACATCCGGCGAATTGTGAATAAGATCATAGACGGCGCCATGGCCCATGCGGCCGGCACCGAGAACTAATATTTTCATAGGTAACGAATGCCGAAGGAGGCGGTGGGCAGCGGCAGTTAGCTAAAAACGAGTCGCAGATCAGACGCTAGCCTATCCGCACTGCCTTCTGCCGACTTGTCCTACCAGTCATCCACCTCATCCGGTTTTGCGGTTGCGACGGTTTCGCCGGCGTATTCCCAGACCTTCTTTTTCCAGAGCCTTAGCGAATCTGTCAATTGCAGAGCAACTTGCGGATGAGCGGCGTTGCGCTCGAGACGGATTACCTGCGCGGTCACGCTTACCGGATCGTTCAAATTTTCATTTATGGTCAGATTTACCTTGGCCCCGACGGTCGGGAGATTTCGCGGCAGATAGACGAGGGCGCCTTGCGGCCCGACGTTCTCCGTCAACCCTTCCTCGGCCAATTCCTGGCCGCCGGCATCCTTCCATTTTACGCGGACCGGGAAAGAGACGATATATCGTCCACCATGACGGCGATCATCCATAATTTATCCTTTGCAGCCTCGAGAGATCTCAGTTTTGAGACACTCGAATTTAACCAAATTTTCGGACTTAAGTCTATTATTCCTAGCGGTTTTGCCCTGGTGTAAAACACGAGAGGCATATGATACAAGGGGTTGCGGGTTTTTAAGGAGTGGACACCACAGGTTGAAAAATGCTATCGTGCTAGAACGTTCCAGCCGCGATCGGCTGCGACCAGGTGGAATGGTCCATCGCTTAGCCCTTCAATCAAATGCTGCAGTAATAGGGTTGCAACTGAAATGTTCTTATAAGCTCAGTTGTTACTTTTGTGTTTTATTGAAAGAAGAGACTAGGAGCTTGAAATAATGAAAAATCTCGTTAGAGGAGGTTCTCTTCTGATTCTCCTGAGCCTGTTCGTGGTTTTTATATACGCACAGGACACACCAGAAGAAACACTCGCCATAGCGAATGATTCGCAACAATTTAGTAATACAGAGGTTAGTAGAGTAAGTAACGATAAAAACCAGCAAGATAAAGATAAGGAAAAAGATAAGAAGTTAGTTAAGACAACAGGTTTAGTTACTGCCGCGAAAGCGGGAATGAATAAAGGATCTTTCTCAGCAACAGCATATTGCCTGCAGGGCAGGACCGCAATGGGCTCCGGCGTACGCCGCGGGATCGTTGCAGCCGACCCGAGGGTTTTGCGTCTTGGTTCGAAGGTGATGTTAACGGGCGGCGGTTATAACGGCGTCTACACAGTTACGGACACAGGCGGCGGCATCAAAGGCCGTGAACTCGATATTTGGGTTCCAAGCTGCTCTGAGGCCAGAAGGTTCGGTCGCCGACCGGTGAACGTAACGCTTCTACCCAATTAGCAATTAAATACAACTAAAGAGAAAAAGCCGCTTCAATCCTCGAAGCGGCTTTTTCGTCTTCAAACTACGCTTTATTGAGAACGGCCGCCGCAAACGGACTTTTTTCCCGATCACCTCGTCTAACCGAGCTGCAGTGCATTACCGATCAGTACGCTTACCAGATCGACGTTGCTGTCGTGAGATATCGGTGCGTAATCGCCGCCAGCTAGTGCATCCTGATAACCGAGCTGGTATCCCTCGCCGAGGCAGCGTCTATTCTCTCCCAGGCTGTAGGAATAAGGATCGTAGACAGTGTCGTCGAACGCGAAAGGATCTTCATAAGAGACGTGATACCGCCGATTTTCGCGAGCATAGAGGCCGTCCTCGTAACCTTCTTGATATCCGTAGGCCAGCAGGTCCCTATACATCGAGGCGGTATAAAAGTTTCCCGCATCCGGTTCGGTAAAGTAGCCGATCGGAAACTCTTCGGGGTAAGCGTAACCATCTGAATATTCGCTGTAATAATCGGGAGCGGAAGGGTAATCGTATCCGGGCTGGTAATAACCGGCGTCATACGAGTGGTAATGCGGATTGTAGGGCGTACCGTAGTAGTAGGCATCGTAATACTGAGGCTGCAAGTAAGAATAACTATTACGATCGCCGACGAAAAAGTTTGCGATCACCGACCTCAAAACATTTTCACGGTATTCACGATGCCGGTAGTAGGCACGTCTGAACGAACCCTGGTCAAAACGCCGACCTTGATCCCGACTTCGTTGGCGCCAAAAGCCTTCCTGCTGACGGATCTGTTGCTGGTCGAAATTGAACGCCCTCGCTTGTGTGCCGCGTCCACGAGAATTATAAGCCCGAAACTGCCGGTTCTCGCCTGACTGCATCCGCCAATCGCGCGAACGTTGCATGTCACGAGGTGAAATGTTGTTGTTATTTTCTGCTCGGCGATTCTGATCGAATCGTCCGGAGTCGAGCCTTGCTCCGTCATTGCGCATTATTCGAGGCTGCTGTTGTCGTTCCCGAGTGCGGCCGACGTCCATTCTGCCATCGACGCGGGGCTGGCGCTCCTGCTGCGGCATCCTGGTCTCTGGACGCCGTTCGATCCGCATCTGCGGTTGGGGACGCGTCTGCTGCATGCGAGCACGGTCCGGCATACTCCATCCGCGGTCTTGCCATCCACGGTTCTGCGGAATCCGGGTCTGCGGACGGGGCATCTGCCGCTGAAAATTCGGCATAGATCGTGGTTGGGGGCGCGCGATCTGTTGGCGTTCCATTCTCGGCTGCTGACGCTGCATTTGCTGCGGAGCAGGTTGCTGCTGCATCTGCCGCTGCGGTCCGCGATCAAAAGCCCGTTGCTGCTGGCCTCCGCCGTGACCCTGCGGCCGTCCTCCGCCCTGGTCATGGCCTCTTCCTTGGCCCGAGGCGCTGAGACCAGTCGAAACTGCCAAAGCAAGCGCCAGAAAGCCATAAATACCTAGTTTAAATATTTTTTCCATAACTCTCCCCCTTTTCGTGGCTTATGCAACTAGGTATTGCAAAAAGCATTCCCTGTCAATTCAGTCGATTTATGTCCCGAAACGACCGAAAAGAGGACACTCTGAGCACCGATATCGTATGGCACACAACTTATATCGGTGATCGTCGAGTCAGGTACAAAAAAAGAAGGCCCTGTGGCCCTCTCGTTCTCGTGAACTGATCGACTTTAAAAACTAATCGATTCCTCCGAAATTGCGAAGCTTGTAGTTATCCGATTTCGAGGCTGATTTTGGATAATCGAGCGTCTTACCATCCGGCAGAATAGATACGCCAGCGGCATCTTTTCGGACGAGCGTTACCTTGTACTCGCCGCCCTCGTTAGGCGTTTGGCTAAACGGAAAGAGCCGGACCGGAATGGCTCCGTTGGCGGCGTCCGGCGTGCCGATGCTGTGTACGCAACCGGTGTCATTATATGGGCCGGTGATACGTCCGTTGCCGTCGGTGATCACCTCGCGGCAGGTGGCCTGGTCGGTCGACAGAAGCGTGTTGCCGCTCGGGTCGGTAACCTCGAAATAAAAGATAGTGCCGGCGGGAAGTCCGGCCGAATTATTGTTGTTGGGCCCGCCGCTTAGATACACGTCGGTTGCCCGATCGTAAATGTTCTGGTCGACCGTGCCGCCAAAGAAATTAGTCGTGTAGATCGCACCAGTCATCTGCCCGGCATAGATCGCTATCGACAATACGGCCAAACCGCCTGCGATCACCGCAGCACGCCGGGCGAAAGATAAGGGACGTAAGATAGTCATGGTTGTGAGCTCCTGTATTTTCGAAATTAGATACATCGAATACCAGAAAGGAATTTCTGCCGCCCATGCGGGCGCACCGATTTCGCTGTTCTATCGTTTAACTATGATTTTTCGATATGCCTTTATAGGCACACTAAAAAAGAGCAAAGGTCAAAGATTTCCAGAACGACTCCTTGTCAGTTTGGCTAAAACACGTCACAATTCAGGTTTGTCATGATGTCGCTTGGATAATTATGAGTGATTTTGATTTGAAGAAGGACCTGTTTGAGGAAGAAGTGCCGATCGTGTTTGGGTTGGATGATGTGGTTTCGTCGGGCGACGTGATCAAAAAGGTAGAGGTTCCGGCGGCGACCGTTCTTGATGCGGCGGATGATGTCTCGCCGGTTTTTAAGGAGCTTGCGTCGGTCGAACTTCCGGAATTGCCGAAAGAAAATCGGGCGCGTTTGCAGATGCAGACGCCTAATCGGCTGTTCTTTTACTGGTCGATGAAGAGCAATCCGTTTCAGACGTTTCGGCGGGCATTCGGGACGCCGGATTCGTACACGCTGGTCGCCAAGCTGATCGACCTCAAGCGAAACGTTGAGGCGATCTATCCGATCGAAGCGGAAGGAACCTGGTGGTTCAACGTCGATTCAGACAGCCGGTATCAGGCCGAGATCGGATTCTACGCACCCAATCGCCCGTATGTTCGCGTCATGTTTTCCAACACGGTCGACACTCCGCGAAAACGTCCGAGTCCACGCGTGGCTACTTCGGCGGACTGGAAAATATCGGCGAGCGTGTTCGCCGAAGTGCTCGATGTTTCCGGCTTCAAGCAGGATGCGTTCGAGGTGGCTCTAGCCGGCGACCGTCCGCAGGAAATACAGGCGAAAACCCAGCAGGTCTTTGCGAAATTTGTCGAGCGTGACGACTCCGACTTCGCGGGCATCGCGTCCGACGAACTACGATACGCATTGATGCTGATCGCTTCCGGGCTGCCGATCGAACACCTTCGGTATCGGATCGACGCATCGCTTTTTGCGTTACTTGAGGCAAGTGTAGCCAAACTAAACGCCGAACGCGCGGCCGCCGCACTCAAAGAGCATTTCAACATCGACGCCGAGGACATCTACGAGGAAGAAGAGACAGGTGAACAAGTGATCGGAGCAAGCCTCGTAAACTTTCCACGCCGCCTTACGCGAAAACGAAGCGTATCAGGGTATAATCCAGTAAGTTCATTTCGGTAACTACTGGTCGGCTTCGCTTTTGAGTTGGTGCTCGGAAAGCGAACGGACAAGTGACAGCCGATAAGTGACACCTGTCTATGCTCCTTGGTTATTTCAGCCTTGTTCTTCACGCGCACCTGCCGTTTGTCAGGCATCCTGAATATCCCGAATTTCTCGAAGAAGACTGGCTGTTCGAGGCAATTACCGAGGTCTATCTTCCGCTAATTTTCATATTCCAAAACCTGCATGAGGCCGGCGCCAGTCCGCGGCTCGCGATGAACATCTCGCCGCCGCTGTGCGAAATGCTCGCCGACAAACTGCTCGAGGAGCGTTACACCCGCCACCTCGAAAATCTGATCTCTCTCGCGAAAAAGGAGCTCAACCGTACTGACCGAGAGGCCGTCGAATTCTACGACGTAGCTCGAATGTACGTCGAAAGTCTGACGGCCTCGCTGAATCTCTGGAATAACCGTTACCAGCGAAATCTTGTAAACGCTTTTCGCGATCTGCAGGAAAAAGGCGTGCTGGAAATAATCACCTGCGGAGCTACGCATGGCTTTCTTCCGCTCGTCTCGACGCACGAAGCAAGACGGGCGCAGATAGAGGTCGCCGTAACTAATTACAAGAAGCATTTCGGCCGCCAGCCGCGCGGCATCTGGCTCCCTGAATGCGCCTATGAACCCGGGATCGAAGATCTGTTGAAAGACGCGGGCATCGAATATTTCATCTCAGATACTCACGCGATACTTTACGGCGATCCGCGGCCTCGATATGGAGTTCATGCTCCGGTTGTGTGCCCAAACGGCACCGCCGTATTCGCCCGCGATGTCGAAACCAGCCAGCAGGTTTGGAGCGCCGAGATCGGTTATCCCGGTAACGATCTCTATCGAGAGTTTTACAGGGATATCGGCTGGGATGCGCCGCTCGAATACCTTCGCCCGCATCTGCACGAAGACGGGGCACGCCGGCATCTGGGTCTGAAGTATTACCGCATTACGGGCAAGGATGTTCCGCAGCAGCAGAAGCAGCCTTATATGCCCGAACTCGCTAGAGCAAAGGTCGCCGAAAATGCGATGCATTTTATCGGCGAGCGGATCAAACAGGCGCACCAGCTTCGCGAAACATTCGACGGCCATCCGCCGCTCGTCGTATCGCCCTATGACGCAGAGCTTTTCGGCCACTGGTGGTACGAGGGGCCGCAGTTCATCGATTTCTTTTTCCGCAAGCTGCATTGGGACCAGTCGGAGATCGAGGCCATAACGCCGGGCGATTTTCTCGACTCCGGCTTGCCGATCCAGATCCAGCAGCCGACCGCTTCGAGCTGGGGCGAGAATGGCTATTACAAGGTCTGGCTGAACGAAGACAATGCGTGGATGTACCCGTACCAACACGACGCCGAGCGGCGAATGACGGCGCTGGCGAACAGGTTTCGGGTGTTGAGTTCCGTTGATCCGAAACTCGAAACCCGCATATTGAATCAGATGACGCGGGAGTTACTGCTAGCACAGTCGAGCGATTGGGCGTTTCAGATATATCAGGGGACCACGGTCCAGTATTCGACAAGTCGCTTTCGTTCACACATCCATCGATTCGATCTGCTTGCCAAAATGCTTGAGGGAAGTAACGCAGCCGCTGGTGTTAGTCTGGGGGCCGAACAGCTCGAACTGCTCGCCGAGATCGAAAGCCGCGACAATATCTTTCAGGAGATAGAGTATCGCGTTTACTGCACGTAGACGTTCTTGAAATTCCGTTCTCTTTCGATATAATCTTCTCAAATATTAACTTTTGGGGTGAGGAGACTCACGAGGATATTTATGAGTGAAGAGATCAGTTATTACTGGCAGGTCGACAATTTTTTTGGCGATAAGAACCACCTTCGAGAACGCCTGGTCGCCGTTCAATGGTCGGCGGCAGAGCCGGACGAAACCAAGCCCGAGACGACCGGCGGCTCTATCGAGTTTCGGATCGAGCGCGTTGCTAATTCCTTAACTCCTCATCTTTTCAGATCTAACGTGTCCGGCAATCCGTTCCCGCGAATGATCCTTTGGAAAAGAGTAGAAAGCGAAGGGGAAGTGCTGAGCGACGTCGAAATGGTCGTATCGAACGCCATAATAGGAACCATGAAGCAACGCGACATTGTCGCCGGTCAAAATCCGTGGGCTGACAATCTGGGCTGGTTTGTAGATGAGCTGGCATTTACGTGCGTGAGCATCGAATTTCCCGAAGTAAGATCGGAGGTCCAGCCATAATTCTGCACAAATGTTTTTACGCCAAATAAAAGGGTAATTTGCGTTAAATTTTGCGTAAAGTTATCCTTTTCCTTTCGTTTCACGGGAGAATTTAATGTCAGATAGTCCTCGAATAGCGCCCGCCGAAGGCAGGCTCGGAGTTTTGTTGGTTGGTTTAGGCGCTGTAAGCACCACGTTTGTCGCCGGAATCGAGGCGATAAAGCGCGGCCTGGCGAAACCGGTCGGCAGCCTTACCCAGATGGGCACGATCCGCCTTGGAAAACGGACGGAAAACCGCAGCCCAAAGATCAACGAATTTGTTCCGCTCGCCTCGCTCGAAGACCTCGTTTTTGGAGCCTGGGATATCTTTAAGGACAACGCCTTTGATGCCGCTATGAAAGCGGGTGTTCTGGAAAAAGATCTTCTCAATCAGGTTTCTGAGCAGCTGGCTTCCCTAAAGCCGATGCCCGCAGTTTTCGAGCAAAACTATGTCAAGCGGCTACACGGCGACAATATCAAAACCGGCAAAAACAAAATGGAGCTGGCCGAGCAGCTCATCGAAGATATAGCCAAGTTCAAATCTGACAACGGCTGCGACCGCCTCGTTATTGTTTGGGCAGCATCAACCGAGATCTACCTTGAAGAAACGCCCGTCCACGCTTCGATCGAAGCATTTGAAAAGGGACTTTACGACAGCGATCCCGCGATAGCTCCGTCAATGATCTACGCGTATGCGGCTCTTAGATCCGGAGTTCCTTTCGCCAATGGTGCTCCGAATCTTACCGTAGATATTCCGGCCATGACCGAACTTGCCGAGCGGGAAGGTCTTCCGATCTGCGGCAAGGATTTCAAGACCGGCCAGACATTGATGAAAACCATCGTCGCTCCCGGTCTGAAATCGCGAATGCTCGGACTCGACGGCTGGTATTCCACGAATATTCTCGGCAACCGCGACGGTGAGGTTCTGGACGATCCTGAAAATTTCAAATCGAAGGAAGTATCGAAACTCTCCGTCCTTGAACATATCTTCCAGCCCGAAGTTCATCCCGACCTCTACGGCAATTTTTCGCACGTTGTTCGGATTAACTACTATCCGCCGCGCGGCGACAACAAGGAAGGCTGGGACAACATCGATATTTTCGGCTGGCTTGGCTATAAGATGCAGATCAAGATAGATTTTCTCTGCCGCGACTCGATCCTGGCCGCGCCGCTCGCTCTCGATCTCGCTCTATTTATGGATCTCGCTCATCGTGCTGGAATGAAAGGAATTCAGGAATGGCTCTCATTCTATTTCAAGGCTCCTCAGACTGCGCCCGGACTCTACGCGGAGCACGATCTGTTCATTCAGCTGAAAAAGCTGAAAAACACCTTGCGCCATATGATGGGCGAAGAACTGATAACCCACCTCGGTCGTGAATACTACGACGGATAGAGGCTTTTCGTTATCAACATCGTATGCCCACGAACGGTGGTGCGGCCTTCCTGGTATATGGAATTCAAGCATTTGGCCTCGTCTTATTCGAAATATCTGATCATTACCGTTGCGGTCGTATTAGCCCTGTTCGTTTTCGAGGTGCTTTCATTTCCCAAGTACTACGAGTCATACAATTTGATTCCGCAGATCGAAAGCGGAGTCTTCATTGGTCCCCTTAAGACGTTTTTTCTTGGCTCGATCTCGGTTTTGGTATTTGGCACGTTTGTATTTGCCTCTTTTGTAAGTGAATACCGATATAGAATTGTTTTCCTCGTGCTTTTTAGCCTGGGCGCTCTCACGGAATACGGCTATCAGGCGGCATATAGTCATTTTACAGTTTCGC
>JBDTXM010000017.1:0-25335 GCA_040006215.1 Acidobacteriota bacterium | reverse complement strand
TGGGGAGCAGATTATTTCGGGATCAACCGGAAAGGGCACCTTATTGTTCGGGCTCCCGAAAATGACAATCTGACCGCCGACCTCAAAGAGATCATCGACGACTTGGCCAAGCGCGGCGTCAACACTCCAGTGCTCCTTCGCTTTCCGCAGCTTCTTTTCGGCCAGATTCGCAAGCTGCATTCGGCTTTCAAAAAATCGATCAAGGAATTTGACTACAAGGGCGATCATCTCTGTGTCTACCCGATGAAGGTAAACCAAAATCGTGCCGTGGTCGAAGAATACCTGCGCGAAGGTTCACGTTACGACTTTGGCCTCGAAGCGGGATCGAAAGCGGAACTTTACGCCGCACTCGCTCTCGAGCAGTCGAAAGACAGCCTGCTCGTCCTGAACGGGTTTAAGGACCGTGACTTTGTACGTCTCGCTTTTGCCGGCGCCGGCGCCGGAAAGAACGTCGTTATCGTGATCGAGAAGCTGAGCGAGCTTGAGCATACGCTCGCAGTAGCGGATGAAATGACTGCGGAAAACCCGAATACGAAGGTCCCGATGATCGGCGTCCGAGTAAAGCTTTACTCGAAAGGCTCGGGAAAATGGGAAAAGTCCGGCGGAGAAGCGGCTAAGTTCGGGTTAACAACGACGGAAATCCTTGAAGTGATTCGGATCCTTCAGGAGTCGGGCCGCATTGAAATGCTCAAGCTGCTGCATTTTCACATCGGTTCGCAGCTCACTGACATTAAGCGTATCAAAAACGCAATGAAAGAAGCGGCTCGAACATACGCAAAGATCCGTCAGATGGGAATCGACATCCAGTATCTGGACGTCGGTGGTGGTATGGCGGTCGACTACGATGGATCTCGAACCTCTTTCGAGTCTTCGGCCAATTATAACGCACGCGAATTTGCCAATGATGTAATTTACGTCATCAAAATGGTGTGTGACGACGAGAACGTTCCGCACCCTACAATTATCCAGGAATCTGGACGTTATCTGTCGGCCTATCACGCCATTCTCGTGACGAATATTCAGGACGAGATCGAGACAGTGGTACAGGACCTTACGCCCATGACGTTGGGAGCGGACGATCCGCAGGTAGTTCGCGAGCTTTACGACCTTCGCGAGACTATCACCGCCAAAAATTACCGGGAGTATTATCATGATTCCCTTGAGCACCGCGATGAACTGTTCACTATGTTCAATCTCGGTCTGATCTCGCTCGAGGATAAGGGCAAGGGTGAAGTGCTCTTTTGGGACATCTGCGAAGAAGCGGATAAATTTGCTCAGTTGAAGAAGTATGTTTCGGAAGAATTTGACGACCTTCGCCGGCTGATGTGTGCGAAATATCTGGCGAATTTCTCGGTTTTTCGGTCAATGCCGGACAACTGGGCGCTCGAACAACTCTTCCCGATCATGCCGATCCATAAACTCAACAAAAAGCCCACGGAATATGCTACGCTATGTGATATTACCTGCGATTCCGACGGGATCGTCGACAAATTCGTCGATTTGCATGACGTAAAACCCGTGCTTGAGCTGCACAAGCTTGAGAAAGATCAGCCCTATTATTTAGCGATGTTGCTTGTGGGTGCTTATCAGGAAGTGATGGGAAACAATCACAACCTTTTTGGCGTGCCTCATGAGGCACATATTTTTATTGGAGAAGACGGCCATATTATCAAAAAGGTGATCTACGGAGCGACTCTCGGCGATGCGCTGGCTACCGTTCGGTTTGATGCCGTCCATCTGCATGACAGTTTTCGACGGCAGGTTTTGACCCGTATTAAGGATGGTGATCTGTCGACGAAAGAAGGTAATGGCCTCATCGAATTTTACGAGGACCAGGTCGAGAGTTATACCTATCTGACGCCGACCGGCCATCCGGCAAAGGCCCTTACATCCAAAGCCTGAAAATTATGCCGCGCAAAATTTAAGATCTTTATTCATTAAGTATTTATACAGTATTTGTTCCTGGAGAAATTATGGTAGCTCAAAAAAAGACCAAGGCCTCAAAATTCCTGACCGTTCCCACGAGGCCCGTTCCGGTTGACCGCGATCGTTCCGTTGCGGGATTGCTGGAAAAAATGGAAGGTGCCGGATTCGGCGCCCGGCAATTGGCCGAGGCCCATCGGATATGGCTCGATATGCTCGATGATAACTCGACTATCTATATGTGTGGTGCGGGGAATCTAATCCCGTCAGGCATGCGCCGTTTGATCTCTTACGTCATTAAAAATCGTTTCGTCGATGTGTTGGTGATGTCCGGTACGGTCCTTTTTCACGACATTCACGAAACACTCGGTCGCAATCATTATCAGGGCCACCCGAGCATGTCGGACGAGGAACTAGGTGCATCGGACGTCGCTCGCGTAGGTGATGTGCTTGCAAATCGGGAAGAGTATCAGGAAGCTGACGAATGGGTCGGCAGCGTGATAAACCAGCTTGAACTTAGCCGTTCCTATGGCGTTCGCGAATTCCTACATTTGATGGGCCGCGAGCTCGCTGAGATCGCGCATGAGGATGGCATTCTAACCTCGGCGTTCAAAGCCCGCATACCTGTCTTTTGCCCCGACATTCTCGGATCGGAAATAGCCGTCGGTATAGCGCGCGCGCGATTTGAAAAGAAGATCCAGATTTCATTCGACCTGACTCAGGACACCATGGAGATCATGCAGATTGCTCAGCGAACCCGTAATTCGGGTATTATCACGCTCGGCAGCCCCACCAGCCAGAATATGATCAATCTTGCCGAGGTTTCGTCCTATATAAACAAGACGAATCCGAGAGGTCACAAATATGCGATCTCGATCGCAACGGATGCGGATTCACTCGATATGCGCACTCCTTCATACAACGGCATTCACACGAGCGTTTTTGGAAAGCTGGCGAAAGGTTCCACTACTGCCTACGTCCAAAGCGACCCGTCGATCGCTCTTCCGATGATCATTACGGCCCTATCTCAAACGGCGGCAAAATTCATGAAGGGCCGCAAACGACCAAGTTTTAGCTTTGCGGGGAAGGATCTGGGCGTAGATGTGCCTTAGGTTGAATAATTTACGATAAAACGGTCAATGGAGGTGAAAATAACATCGCTTTGTCCGTTTTTTAATGCACTCTAAGAGCGAATCAGAAAAATTTCGAACCTGCACCTAATCCAACTCGTATTTTCTTTACGATATCTGATAGATTCATTTTATACTTGGCCTTGGTAAAACTGGCATTTTGGGAGAAGTTCTGATGTTTAGTAAAAATTTTGTCCTATTGGTATTGCTTGTGTTCGCCGTCTTTATTTCGGGCTGCAAAACGACCCTGCTAAGCGGAAGCGAATCTCCAGCCCCACCTGCGCAAGCTCCTCCGACTCCCGTTTCAACCGATGGTGTACGCACTTCCTACGCGGATGTTGTGGAAAAAACCTCGCCCGCGGTTGTGCGGATCGAGGCCGATCATCATTCTAAATCGCAGCCGATGGTCCAATTCCCTTTTGGCAACGACGACATGTTCCGCCAAGGCCCCGCTCCAAAACCAAGCCAGCGAGGGCCGGTCGAGCGCGGCCTGGGTTCAGGCGTCATCGTCAGTGCCGACGGAAGCATTTTGACAAATTACCATGTTGTCGAAGGCGCGGAAAAGATAACGGTCGCGACCAATGACAACAAAACATTTGAAGCAAAGGTAGTAGGCTCTGACCAGCCGAGCGATCTGGCAGTATTAAAGATCGAGGCCCAAAATCTTCCGTTCCTTTCACTCGGAAATTCCGATAACGTCCGTGTGGGTGACATCGTGCTGGCCATCGGCAACCCGCTCGGCATCGGCCAGACAGTTACGGCCGGGATCATTTCAGCCAAAGGACGCCGAACGGGTTTGAGTGACGGAAGCTTTGAGGATTTTCTGCAGACCGACGCACCGATCAATCGCGGCAATTCCGGTGGAGCGCTCGTGAACCTGAACGGTGAATTGATCGGGATCAATTCGCAGATACTCTCGCCGGGCGGAGCTCAGGGCGGAAACATCGGCATCGGTTTCTCGATCCCGTCAAACATGGCGAAGACCGTGATGGAACAGCTCCTCAAGGATGGAAAGGTCCATCGCGGTATGCTCGGGATCAATATTCAGAATATTTCCGAGGATACTGCCAAGGCCCTTGGGTTGAAAGATACGACAGGAGTTCTTGTCAGCAATGTTCAGTCGGGCAGCGCGGCCGACAAGGCGGGGGTAAAACGCGGTGACATCATCATCGAGATCAATGGTGAGAAGATCGAGGATAACAACGTCCTCCGTAACAAGGTGGCGGGTACCGCACCCGGAACCCCGATCAAGCTCACAATCATTCGCGATGGAAATCCGCAGGAAGTGACAGCGACCCTCGACGAATTTAACCCGGATGCCAAAAAGGCGGGGGGCCAGCAAGACGATGATGGCGGCGGCACAGGGAAACTGACCGAGAACGGAAAGCTCGGATTAAGCCTCGAACCGCTCTCGGCCCAGATAGCAAAACAGCTTGGGATAGATGCCAATGCCGGCGGCATGGTCGTTACGGAGGTAGATCCGAGCGGTGCGGCGGCGGAAGAAGGTATAGCCCGCGGCGATGTCATCCTCGAGATCAATAAGCAGCAGGTCAACTCCGCAACCGAAGTGCAGGCCGCTCTCGATAAATCAACTGGCAAGCCGGTTTTAATACTCATAAACCGCCGGGGTCAGACGATTTTTCTAACCGTCCGCCCCGAGTAAGTTAAGCAATTTCATTGAAACATGAAAAAGTCTCCCGCCTCAAAAGCTGGGAGACTTTTTCCGTGATCGATACCCGAACTTTCGAGGCTTTGCAACCCGAGCGGAATTTGAAGGTTTTATTCCCGGTTTTCGCACTCGGATTTAGCCAATTTCAACGAAAAAGGTTCAACTCCTTCGGCTCAAAGAAGCGTTCCTCCTCGCTTTGGGATACACCGATTCAGGAATAACCTCAAAGCAATCGGCTGTTTTTATTTTTACGATGTGGGAGTAAAATCGGAACTGAATTACAAGGGAGCACAATATGGATTTCTATTTTCTGCTGTTTTCGCTGTTCTTTCCGAGGCTGGTAATGCTCGTCTTTTTGTTCGTGTACCCGCATCTCTACCCGGCCAATTCGGTGCCGCAGCTCGCCGACATTCTGCTCGGCCTGTTCGTTCCGCGGATCCTGATTCTGATATATATCTATCAAAACCTGGGTTACAACAACCTCTGGTTCGCCGCACACCTCATTGTGATGATCCTCGCCTACTTTGGCGGCGGCAGAGAAACAAACCGCCGCTATCGCGTACGCCGTGCCGTAGATTGAGTATTGAAAATATGTACGATAAATATCGCCGCACCATCGTTCTCTTTCTTCTGCTGACTGCCCTGGTCGGATTCGCCGTCGCTCAGGACGATCCATCGACGCTCACACTCGACCGTATCTTTACCAAGACCGAGTTCAGCCCGAAAGGCGTCGGAGGTTTTCGCTGGCTTAAGGCCGGCGATGCCTATGCGCGGCTTGAGCCTTCGCCGACCATCAAAGGCGCGATGGACCTCGTCGCCTACGACCTCGCGACCAACCGGAAGAGCGTCCTGATCGCGGCCGACAAGCTGGTCCCCGCGGGAGCTTCGGCTCCGCTGGCGATACAGGGATACGACTGGACGGCCGACAATTCCAAGGTGTTGGTCTATACCAATTCGAAGAAGGTATGGCGGCTCAACACCCGCGGCGACTACTGGCTGCTCGATGCAACGACCGGAAAGCTGACTAAGCTCGGCGGCGACGTTGAGGCCGCAACGCTGATGTTCGCCAAGTTTTCGCCCGACGGCAAACGTGTCGGCTATGTCCGCGAGAACAATTTATACGTCCAGGATCTCGCGACCGGCAAGATCACCGCTCTGACGACAAACGGCTCGCATACTTTGATCAACGGAACATCCGATTGGGTCAACGAGGAAGAGTTGTCGCTACGCGATTGCTGGCGTTGGAGCCCCGACAGCAGAGCAATAGCCTACTGGCAGTTCGACGCCGAAGGGATCAAGGACTACATGCTGATCAACGATACCAGCGACATCTATCCGACGATCACCAAGATCCCCTACCCAAAGGTCGGCACGACCAATGCAGCGGTCCGCATCGGCGTCGTAAACGCGGACGGCGGCGAAACCAAGTGGCTGAATATCCCCGGCGACCCGCGAAACGGCTATGTCTCGATGATGGAGTGGTCCGGCCCGAACGAGATAGTTCTGCAGCATCTCAATCGCCTTCAGAACGAGATGGACCTAATGTATGCCGACGCTAAAACTGGTGCCGTCCATTCGTTCCTGAACGAAAAGGATGATGCCTGGGTCGACGTAAAGACCGCCGGAATGCGGTGGCTCGATGACGGCAAGCGCTTCCTCTGGATCAGTGAACGAGACGGCTGGGATCACGTCTACTCTGTCGCCCGCGACGGCTCCGACCAACGGTTGATAACGCCCGGCAGCTTCGATGTCGTCAGCGTTTCCGCCATCGACCGAACCGACGCTTGGCTGTATTACATCGCCTCGCCCGATAACGCCGCCCAGCGATATCTTTACCGTACAAAGCTCGAAGGCAGCGGCTCGCCCGAACGCGTTACACCCGACGGTCAGAAAGGCTGGAACGGCTATGATATCTCGCCAAATGGGCGATGGGCGGTTCATAACCATTCGAGTTTTGGCGCCGCACCGAAAGTCGAGCTGCTTGATCTTTCAAAAGGAACGTTGGTTAGATCACTCACCGATAATGCAGAGCTTCAGACAAAGTTGGCCTCGTTAAAAAGAGGCCCGCAGGAATTCTTTAAGGTCGATACCGCCGACGGCGTTTCGATCAACGGCTGGATGATGAAGCCGCCCGGTTTCGACCCGAACAAAAAGTATCCGATCCTCTATTACGTCTACGGCGAACCGGCTAGCCAGACGGTCACCGATAGCTGGGGCGGCAACAATTACCTCTGGTTCCTGATGCTCACGCAACAAGGGTACATCGTCGCGAGCGTGGATAATCGCGGTACGCCCGAACCTCGCGGACGCGGGTGGCGAAAGAGCATCTATCAAAAGATAGGCGTAATAAGCTCCGGCGATCAGGCCGCGACGGTCAAAGCAATGCTGGCGAAAATGCCGTACATCGATCCGGCCCGCGTAGGCGTGTGGGGGTGGAGCGGCGGCGGATCCTCGACCCTGAACGCGATGTTTCGCTATCCGGAGATCTACCGGATGGGAATGTCAGTTGCCCCGGTCGCCGACATGCGGCTCTACGACACCATCTATCAGGAACGCTACATGGGCCTGCCCGCGCAAAACCCGGACGCGTACAAGCAGGGATCACCCATCACTTTTGCCAGCGGGCTAAAGGGGGACCTTCTCGTAGTGCACGGCACAGGTGACGACAACGTTCATTTCCAGGGGACCGAGCTACTCATAAACGAGCTCGTGAAGAACAACAAACCGTTCACGATGATGGCGTACCCAAACAGGACCCACGGAATCTTCGAAGGCGAAGGCACGACCCGGCATTTGTACGAACTGCTCACGCGATATCTGCATGAGCATCTCCCGGCGAATTAAGGGTTAGAGTTTGAGTTTTACTACTTCGGAGGCAGCAAGAAGATAAGCACCGGCACCATAAACTTCCCAACTATCGGCCGAGAAGTTCCGTCGCGGATCGGCACCTATCGGCTGCGTCCAACCGACCATTCCATCCGGGTGAACGAGAGTATTCAGTCCCGTCCAGGCCTTTTCGATGACAGGCAGGAACTTGTCACGGTCGAGAGCCTTATTGTTCACACCCCAGGCCATCGCGTAGATATAGAACCCGCTCCCGCTGCTCTCGCCGCCTGGATATGCTCCCGGATCAAGCAGGCTCGAACGCCACAGGCCGTCCGCCTGCTGCAAACCGGCGACCCGATCGAGAATATCCCGGTATTGCGTCAGGTAGAACTGACGTTTCGGATGGTCTTTGGGAAGTTCGTCAAGAAGCCGTGCAAGCCCGCCGACAACCCAGCCGTTGCCGCGGCTCCAGAAGATCTTTTGACCATTGGCCTCGCGCCTCCCTTCGCCTTTCGCATTGATCAGGTACGACGCATCGCGTGCATAGAGATGTTCCTGCTTGTCGTAGAGTCGATCGTAGGTTTCCTGAAAGAGCCGATCGTTAAGATCGAGATACGTTTTGTGGCCGATGGTTTTCGCCAGCTTAGCCAGTGTCGGCGGAGCCATAAAAAGCGCGTCGCACCACCACCACATGATGCCGTTCTTTTCGACCTCGGTGCTTTTGTCCCTGCCGATCTTTGCAATGGAATCTACCGTGGGCTGCAGCATCTTTTTGTCTTTCGCGATACGGTAAACGTCGAGGTACGTCTGTACGATCACGATGTCGTCCGCGTGGTCGAATCGCGCGCCGGGCTTCCATCCGTTTTTCTCGCCCATGTCGATGAGGGCTTTCCAGAGAACCGGAGATCTGGTGGTTTTATATGCAGCAAATACTCCCGCGTAAAACGCTCCGTTGGTCCAGTCGTAAGCTTCGTGCTTCGGGTTGGCAAGCTGCCACTCGGCGACCCTGCGCATTCGGTCCTCGATCGTCGTGCGTTTGAACACGTCCGGCCCCTGCGCATTTACGGTCGCAAAAACGCAGGCGACGATCACAGCGGTAAGAAAGATGGGTTTGATCATGTCGGCTATTTTAGCTGGCAAATGTCGAGGACGTTCATGTCGGTGTAGTCGAGGTTCTCGCCGCCCATTGCCCAGATGAACGTATAGTTCGTCGTCCCGACGCCCATGTGTATCGACCACGGAGGCGAAACTACTGACTGGTTGTTTGACATCACAATGTGCCGCATATTGTCGGGCTGGCCCATGAAATGCATGATGCGGTGGCTTTCCTTAAGGTCGAAATAGAAGTAGACCTCGGACCGCCGATCATGCAGATGGGGTGGGCAGGTGTTCCAAACGCTGCCGGTCTTCATTGCCGTCATACCGAGCAACAGCTGCGAAGACTTGCATGTAGCGGGCACGATGTACTGATAAACGGTGCGCTCGTTCGCCGTCTCGGTCGAGCCAAGCTCGATCGCGACGGCCTTTTCGATCGGCAGGGGTTGCGTTTCAAATCGGGCATGAGCCGGGGTCGACGTAAGGTAGAACTTCGCTGGATTTCGGGGATCGCTCGAGGAGAAAGTCACTTCGTTCGTTCCCATCGGAACGTACAACCCGTCCTTTTGTTTAAGCCCAAAGTCGGCACCGTCGACCGTCACCACGCCAGCTCCGCCACCGACGTTTATCACGCCAAGTTCCCGCCGCTCTAAGAAAGGCTTGTCCTTGGCCGACACTGGCTCTTGCGGCAGCGGTAGCGAAATCGTCTCCTTCACCGGGGCCGCTCCGCCGATTACGAAGCGTTCGTAATGAAGGTAATTAAGCCGGACCTCATCGTCTTTGAAAAGATCATCGATAAGGTATTGATCCGCGAGTATCTCGTTGGTTGCACCCTCGAGGGATCGCGGGTTGGTCGCGTAGTATGTCTTGCTGTACATGTTGATCAGGCTCGATGGCCGTTCAAAAAATCCTCGCGTAGGGGAGAAAAGATATCGATCAGAACAACCTCCTCCTCAAGCATCGTAGCACCATGGCGATTGTTTGATGGGAAGTGCAGCACGTCCCCGGCTCTCACTATCCGTTCCTCACCGGCGATTGTAAACTTAACACTCCCCTTCATTACCAACGTTACTTGTTCATGCGGATGCGTGTGCTCAGGCGTTATAACAAACGGATCGAACGTGAACCGGCAAACCATGATATTTTGGCCGACGACCATTTGACGTTTGATCCCTGCGGAGATTTGAACAGCCGGAACGCTATTCCAATTTGTAACAAGAGCGGCGATCTGTGTCTCAGTTGTTATCATAACTAAACGCTATTTTAGTAATTCAAGGATAATTTCGCATTTTAACTGCGCGTTTTTTGCCAGTTCGATATTTTTGGCATCGACCATTAGGTGGATCGGTATCGCCCCTAGAACGCCCTTTCCGAGTTTCGAATCGCCGGTAGCGGTGATCGACATACTTGCTCCCGCAGGGGCCTTCACCGACACCGCGAGCCGGCCTTCGCGCCCGTCGAAGATGTACCGGCCCTTTTCATCGACATGTATGCTCGAAGCAGTCGATGGGAACGCGATCCGCCAGTCCGAGATCTTCGAATCGCGATTCGCAGTGACTATCTCAGTTCGAACTAGGCGATCGCCGTCAACATTCCAATCGACGGTACTAGTCAATCCTACCTCAAAACGCTCGCCCGACTTGCTGCCGGTTTTCGCCCAATGACTTGTTACAATTTTCAGTGATCGTCCGTCGACGCCCGGCGTGATCTCGTCGGCTCCATCGCAGGCTGCGTATGTTCCGTCGTCGAGTTTAAGAAAAGGGATCAAGGCTGGATATACTTCCTCAACCGGGTTGGCGAACCCAGGCAGGCCGTATGGCACAGGCAGATAATCTGCCACCGCCGGCTTGGTCCCGACCGTTACCGGCAATGCAAACTGGAATCTGCCCTTTCGGTAAAGCCAAACGCCTTCGGGCTTTTCGGGGTTTTTAGTAAAAAACTGAAAGCGGTTCACGTCCGGCAGATTCGGGCTCGCTGGAAATTCTGTGACGCCTTCTTTCTTCAGCGCCGTCATAAAGCCATGGTTTGCGACGATGATCTTTCCCAAACCGACGCCAGTCTGCTGCCACTCCCGGTTCAGGTTTATATATGAATAATTTCCGCGACCGTAACCGAACACGTTGAACATATGCCGGTCTTTCAGGTAATCGGCCTTCATCCAATTCCAAGCCTGATTGTATAACGCGGCGATGTCCGTGATGGGTGCCGGGCGAAATTCCGGGTTCTGTGCAAGAAACGCCGCAATCTCGAACGTGTCCAGGTAGCTGACAAAACCCTGACTGCGTCCCCAGTTGTAGCCGTAACCGGTAGGTGAAACGAGGTCCCACCACAAACGCATCTGCTCTTTCACCGACGGCTCTAATTTTTCCTGAATGTCCTTGCGTCCGGCAATTCCCGCGGCATCCCAGCAGAACCGAGCGTATTCGTTCGAGTACCGATCATAGCGTCCCGTCGGCGGGGCATCATCGGAATAGATCGCGCCTTTTACAAACTGGTCCGCCGCCCGCTCGATCAGCGAATCCAGAAATGTCCGGTCTTTCAGGACACCCATCTCGTAGCTCATCGCCGCGACGCGGGCTGCAACGCCGAGATAGTTTTCCGGCAAATTTATCGGAGCCCGTTTTACTGGATCGTAAAATCTCGTCGGATCAAGAAGCGACTTCCACTCCTTTCGCTCGGTTTCCGACATCGATTGCCAGACTGCGTTCTTCGATAGGTCTGTCCCAAATGCCCGCAGTGCTGATGTTGAATAAAGCTGCGCAAAAGCCTTGCCTCCTTGCCGCGATTCGATCAACCCGATCTCAGCTATAGCCCGGGCCGAATCCTTGCCGGCAATATTTCTATCGCCGCTATATTCGGCCTGTGCCGCAAGCGTCCTCGCAAAGCTTCCCCAGGAAAACTCGCCCACTGTCAAAGCACCCAACACCCTATCCGGCGGCGGATCGAGCGCCTTTATATCCGCAAAATGCGCCGCGATCTCGGTCGAGGTAAACGCCGTGATCTCGGAATTCAACTTCGAGGCAAAAACCCGATCACCAACCGTCCGAACCGCTGCAAGTCCGCAAAATACGAATGCGGAAGAACTCAACATGGAAGCCGCAACAATTATTTTCAGAAAACTTTTCAATTTAGATGCATCCCTCCCTGTGCTCGCGAAAATCTCTCAAGGGTAGTGTCGCAATCACACTGCCCCCGGCAAAGAAGCTTAAAATACGAGTTTCGCACCTAACTGAATACTTCGACCGGGTCCCGATGAATTCAAAACACCGAACGAGTTGTCGATTCTGCCGACGACTGTACCAGTAGTGAAATTTGCGACGTTAGTACCCATGTTGGCAAAATTTGTCCGATTGAAGGCGTTGAAAAGGTCGATCTGCAACCGAAGATTCATCGTCTCATTGAACCGGAATTTCTTTCGTGCAGAGAAATCCCAAACCATAAAATTTGGACCATGGTAAGCGTTAGAGGAGCTCGTTCCCCGCCGTCCGTCCGGGGCTTGGGAAAACGCCGCAGGATTTAGCCATTGTCGATCGTCTCTTAGGTAAGGATCAACACCTTCAACAATATCCGCACGACGTGTACCAGAAGGCAGTGTATTGGTGGTCACGGTAAATGGCCGTCCCGATTGGAATCGCGTGATTCCGCTTAACTCATACCCGTCGAGCAAACCCTTTACAAAGCCCGACGTCTTTTGGAACCAGCTTGGCGAATACGTATATGTTCCGACGATCACATGCCTCCGATCAAAGGTAGCGGGACCATAGTTGTACTTTCGGTTGAACGGGTCTTCCGGATTGTCGTTAAAGTTACTTGCATCGGTCAAAACTTTCGACCACGTATAGCTACCAGTAGCGAGAAAGTCGCCTTTACGCTTGGCAACATAAAATTGCCCCGCATAATAGTAGGAATTGGCATCACTTTTACGTTGATTGATCGTCGAGAATCCTTTGTAGGGCCTAAGACGATTATCCGAGCCGCCTCCGAAAGGAATTGCATTAATATCGGGGTTTCGAGTTAGATTGCGGCCCAAGTTGCCGACAAAATTCGCCTCGGCGAAAAGACCCCATGGTAGTTCGCGTTGAACGCCTAAACTGAAATTCATCGTATACGGCGTTTTCAATCTTGGATCGATCGCCGCTAGCGTTCCGAATTGCGTTAGGGCTGAGGGTGCACCGCCGCGAATGTCGGTCAGATTTCCGTTTTCAAAACTGGCGCTGTTAACAAAAGGCGGGTTGCTAATGACCGGAAAGATGATGTTCCCTTCGATGCGGTCGTAATACATACCGAATCCGCCTCGGATCGACGTTTTGGAATCATTGAACGGCGAATAAGCAAATCCCACACGCGGCATAAAGTAAGGGTGTGCATCGTATAGGCCGCGAGGCGCTCCAGTCGGAACAGCAAGGACATCCGGACTGTTCCATGTTGGGACATTTCCTCTTTCACTCTCGGGAACCCCGGCACCAGCTCGAATCAAACCGTTGAACCGATTCGAGCCAGGGGTAACAGTAACACCTCCCGCTGCGGTCACAGTCACCGCTTTTGTTGGATCGTAGAGAGCGGGGTCAAAATTAGTTATATTGTTTTCCCTGGCATAAAAAGGAGTTCCGTATTGGAACCGCACGCCAATCTCTACACTCAACTTCCTCGTCACCTTCCAACTGTCCGTAGCGAAGGCATCATATTGCTTGAAACGGAAATGGGCCGAAGGATCAGCCGAGAATTCGCTGTACGTTCGAAAATTCCCGAGAAGTGCATCGCCGAAAGCCTGGCCCGTACTATTTGGTCGATTAGTGTTAAAGGCTAAAAGACCCGAATAAGTCGAGCGGCCATTCTGAAAGACCTTGCTAAAGTTATATAAAGCTCCAAATTTAAGAGTGTGGTCGCCTTTAACCCAGGTCACCGTGTCGCTGACCGTCGAATCGTGGGCTAGAGCGGTCAAGGATCGCGCCGCACCATTGAAATTTGCCGCCGCAGTCCCGCCCGAAAAGGTCGTGTCCGGAATGCCACCTTCGTATGCTCCACCGTTGGGAAAGAGCTGTGTATAACCAAAACCGTAGGTAGCACGTTCCCAAAGGTCATTCGCCGGCGGAACGCGTTGGTTCGTCCAAGCAAAATTTACCTTGCCGTCGTTTATCAGGTTAGAGGTGATATTCCACAAATGTCCCACCTGTATAGTGTCACCAGGTCGAGAGCGCGCGCTCTGGATCGTCGGCAAAGGCGAGGTGATGAATGTCCCGAACGGATCAATTACCAGATTCTTATCATGGATATATCGTCCATAAATAGATTGCTTATCGTTGACGATATAGTCCATACGCAAAAGCTCCTGACGGAAGTCACTGGGGTTGGCAGGTTGGAATGTCGAGTTATTAGCAACGGGCAAATTGCTGAAGCTTGCAGCTAACCCCGTCATCTGACTAAATACGTTTGCGATCGCAAGGCCGTCGGTAGTAATCCTCGAACCTGGAATCCGATTCCAAAGAGCCGGATTATTGCCACCGAAACACGCTGTCCTATTGGCAGGAGTCGTGATGACGCCAGACGAGTTAACCACAGGAGCAGTACAAGCACCGACTAAACTTGGATCTCTGAGAACACCATCGTCGGCGGTCCCCACCAGTCCATCAAATCCACGAAGTCTGGCAGTAAAATCTCCCCCAAGCTCAGCGGTGGTTGGCAGGGTCCGAAGTCCTACAGCAGCTAGACGATGAATGGTTTTCCATTCTTGACCCCAAAAGAAGAAGAACTTGTCTTTTCCCGAAGAGAAAGCCGGGCCGCCGCCGTCGCCCATATGAAGAAACGGCATTGGTCCGCTCAAACTATAGCCATAGTTGTTGTAACGAAGCGTCGGTTTAACGGCAGAAAAAAAGCTACGAGCATCCATAGCGTCATTGCGGATAAACTCAAACGCCGAACCGTGATACTGATTTGTTCCACGTTTTGTTATCACGTTTATCTGGGCACCGGAATTGCGCCCATATTCCGCAGAGAAGTTCGACGTTTCTATCTTAACTTCCTGTATAAAATCCACGCCGACATTATTGATTTGACTGGCGTTACTTCCGGCATTGTTGTTGTTGCCGCCGTCAACGGTTAGGTTATTCGCTACTCCGCGATTTCCATTAATATTTATTGTATTTGTCGCAAGGTTTGTGTCTATCTGATCATCGGTGGTCGCGACGGCGCCGGGAATAACACTCAGAAGCTGATAATAGTTGCGTCCGTTCAACGCTAAATTTGACACCTGTTGGCTATCGATGACCTTGGCGACTTCACCCGATGTCGTGTTGACAGTTTCTCCACTCGTTGGCGTTACTTCGACGACCTCAGATAATTGACCGGTTTCGAGCGGAACATCTATCGTCAATCGTGCGTCGGCGGTTACGTGATTGCCGGTTCGGATCGCTTTTTTGAAGTTGGTCATCTCGACCATAACTGCGTAGTCACCGACGGGAATGTTGGTCACTGTAAAGAACCCCGATTCGTCCGTTGTTGCTGTTCTAGAGAAATTCGTTGCGGGGTTCCTGACCGTCACGATCGCGTTCGGCACGGCGGCTCCCGCTTGGTCGGTGACGGTTCCCGAAATTCGGCCGAATGATGTCTGGCCGAAGGCTTGCGAGGCGCCGAGAGCAATTAGAAACGATATCGCCAGCCGGCCGGCTATCGAGCGAATTCTACAGAAATGCGTAGCTTGCATTTTTTGATCCTCCAGAAAAATTTGTCGTTGGAACTAGTTTTCGTCCCCTTGATCTTTTTCTACTTTCGATTACGCGAGTGAGAATTTTGCCGCGTATTCGGTAGTGACTGTTCAAAACTTTTCTATGCAACCTTAGGCGCTGCAAACGCAGGGGCGGTCACGAGTGCCACCGCTCCACGAAGCCGTGGATGCTCCGATGCCGGGACGATCCGGATCGTAACCTCACCGAGGTCGGACGTTAGCGTTCGTTCCTTGATCGCTTCGCGAACCTGGGTTTCGATCATGTCCCAAGCCTCGGTGATTTCACCGCCGATATAGACGCGTGTCGGGTCGACCGCGTTGATTATCGACGCTAGCCCCATCCCTAGATAACGGGCGGTCGAATGGATGGCCGCAAGGGCCCTGCTGTCACTCTGTCTCGCTCGTGCGATAAGGTCTTCGATCGTAAATTCAGCCGCGTCTATCGACTTCGGCTGGCCTCCGCCCATATTCCGCCCAAAATATCGCGACAGCGTAGCAAGGTTCGAAACATAGGCTTCCCAGCACCCGTTTGCTCCGCACGCACACTGCGGCCCGTCGATGCTCAGCGGCACGTGGCCGAACTCCCCGGCCGTATTGTGCTTGCCCCGGATCAATTCGCCGTTAAGAACAACACCGACACCGACACCGTCCGAAACACTTACGAAAACGATATCGTTCGCAGACACCTCGTTGCGGGTAGACCAGATTTGCGACAATGCACAAGCCTTTCCGGAATTTTCGATGTGAACGTCCGTGCCCGCGAATTCGTCATTGAGCGCGGATAGAATATTCACATTTCGCCAACGCAGCGTTGGTGCATGAAGAATCACTCCCGAACGGCGGTCGAGCATACCCGGAATGACGATGCCGATGCCCGAGCATTCCATGCTTCCAGTGTTCTCTTTCAACGCCTTCCGGATCTGCCACCCGAGCGACGCCACAAATTCCTGCGGGTCGAACTTCGTGGGAAAGCTGACAATCTCGCCGATCTGCTTTCCGATCGAATCCGTGATCATCATGAAGGTCCTCGACGCGCGTACGTCGATCGCAACGGCGGTACTTCGCTGCGAATTAATGTAAAGAAAAGTTGGTTTGCGGCCACGAACTTTCTGCGTGCCCTGGGCTCCCTCGCGGACCAAATTTTCTTCGAGGAATTCGTTCACCAGAAGCGTGACGTTCGCTCGGTTCGTTTCCATCAGCCGCGCCAGATCCGCTCGCGAGATCGGTTGATGCGTCCTGATAAGCGTCAGCGCGATCTGCCGATTGATCTCGCGCGAGGTCCCGCGCTTTGCGACAGTGAAGTTATCTGGATTTATCTTTCGCATCTATTGTTAAATCTTTTTACAAATTGGATCAACAAATGAATCTAGTTGTGGATTTCATGTACCATAAGGCTGGCTTTCGGACTTCGGTCGATACTCCAGTCTCGGTTGATTGCTAGCTTAAAGCGAATTTGTTAGAACTTTTGACATAATACACGCAAAAAAATAGGCGTCAAGCGATATTTTGATTTTTTGTTAAATATTTTCGCCCGGGTACTATTTTACTCAGTGAATAGCTGCCTTCGATCTATCTACAGTTAACCCCGTCTAAACGGAGAGCTAGCATTTTGCCTTTCCCCCAAGCTCGATGATCACAACGATCGCCCAAACCAACTAATTGGTCATACCAATTGTATTTCCGCCAGGAGTCAGTCTTGAACAGGTTCCACCAGGTACAGATCCCGTCCAGCACGCTCGACCACGAGAGTGTCTTTATCGAGTCGATACGAAGGTGCGTCGAATTTCGTGGGGTCGAGATACCCTAGATTTACACGGCGGCAGGTCGCCTCGTCGATCTGCGAGGCGAGCGTTATCGAATATCTCGGCACCATCTCGCCGCTCGGCGTTCGCATTCCTGCAAACGCAACGTGAGCAAGATGGGCTGCTACGCAAAGATTTGCTTCGAGCTCGCCTGAACTTGCCACTAGCTCCTGCATTTTCTCGATAACGCCGTATCCGTATTTTTCGATCATCTCGCCGTGTGTTTTTGAAAAACACGTCATCTGCGGCGCGTAGATGATCAGCTCACCGCCGTCCTCAATCACCGGTCCGAGCTTATAGCTCGCCTTTCCGCCAACCCAGAGTTCGTCGTAACGCTCATCGAGCAAAGCGACAACGCGGGGATATTTACGCCCCGTGTATTTGATATGGACCTGCCGGCTAATCTCCGCCGCAGCACGCAGCGACACACGAAAACCTCCCGCAAACAGGGCATGATTCTGCAGGTTATCTTCAGCCGTCCGCGAAACAACGCTCGTAAAACAGATCACGTTGGCAGTGACATAATCGCCGGCCGCCTCGATCATGGCACGTGTCGGAGTCTCGATCCGCCCGATCGTATTTTCGATCCCTGCAAGCGCTCCCAACCAGTGCGTCGCGTGCGTCAACTCAGGGCCGGCGACGCCCGGGAAAAAATACTTCGCACCGCCTGCGAAACCCGCCACCTCGTGCGGCACCGTCGCGCCGAATATCAGAATGTGATCGTAATTTCCAGGAGCGAGCAACCGATTGATCTTGAGCGGAATTTCTTTCGTACACAACCCGCCGGTCAGCTCGCTTACCCGTTCCGCAGTCAAAACGCCGATCTCGGCGAGTTCGCCTTCATTACTCCAATGATGATCGAAAACCTGCCCAATCTGCGGCACGTTCCGGCCGTCGCCGGTCCCCAGCTTCACGCGTTTTTCATCGTCGGTCATCGTGCCGTGCGTCCCTTGCGCGATGAGAGCATCAAATTTCTCAACCCGTTTCGCCCGCAGGATCTCTGCCGCAAAAGGAAACAGCACGTCGGTGGAATCGTCCCGCGTCTTATCCGGCACCACGGCCAAAACGCTTTCGCCTGCACCGATCTCTTCAAGCGCGTCCGCGATGATCTTGCGCAGCTCTTTCGCCGACAGGTCCGCATAGGGCGAACCTCGCCCGAAAAGCTTTCGTTCCTCTTTCGCCGCAGCTGTCATTTCACAGCGCTCTCAAATTGCCCGATCAGCCGTATATCCTCCGATCCCGAACCGACCATCACCTTGAACCATCCGGGTTCTTCGACAAACCGCATGGCTTCATTCCATAGCGAAAGATCAGCCGGCGTCAGCGTGAACGTTACTGTCTGTTTCTCGCCAGCCCGCAGCGTGATCCGCCGAAAGCCTCGCAGGTTTTTCTCGTATGTCGTCACGCTGCTAACCATATCGTGGGTGTAGAGCTGCACGACCTCGTCGCCTCCCACCTTGCCAGTGTTCTGAACATCGACCATCACCGTCACTTTGTCTGAGATCGAAGGGTTCTCCGGCGTGATCTTCAAATTCGAATACGCGAACGTCGTGTAGCTCAGGCCGTGGCCGAAGTAATACAACGCTCCCTTAACGCGCGTCTTTTCGCCATCCGCCTGAGCGCCGGGTTTGGTCGGAAAATTGAACGGGATCTGCCCGACAGTTTTCGGGAACGTGATTGTCAGCTTTCCGCCGGGATTGTAATCGCCGAATAGAACATCCGCGATCGCCGTGCCGCCCTGCACGCCGGGAAACCACGCCTCGATAATTCCGGGAAGGTATTTGTCGGCCCAATTGATGCTAACGGGTCGCCCGTTTTCCAAGACGAGCACGACAGGTTTCCCCGTAGCGTAAACCGCCTGCAATAGGTCGAGCTGTCGTCCCGGAAGGTCCAGACTCGAACGCGAAGCGCTTTCTCCCACGGTCTTTGCCTGGTCTCCCAAAACGACCACCGCGACGTCCGCCGCTTTAGCCACGTCGACAGCTTTTGCGATCTCGGCTCTTTCTTTGTCGTTCATCGGTTCGGGCAATATCTCGCTTTCTGGCCAACGTTCGTCGGCGATGTCGCAGCCTTTAACATAAACCACACTCGCGTTCGGCAGTTTTTTCTTGATTCCTTCAAACACCGTAATGCCTTTTACCAGGGTGGGTCCGTAGCGATAGTGAGTATTCGATTCGTCGTCGGCGTTCGGCCCGATCACGGCGACCGACTTCACGTCTTTGCTGAGCGGGAGGATATTTTTCTCGTTCTTGAGCAGTACCATGCTCTCGCGTGCGGCGCGAAGAGCGACTGCCTGATGCTCGGCGGAGTTAACCAGCCGCTCGGTCGCATCGGAGTCCTTCACAAATGGGCGGTCAAAAAGGCCGATCGTAAATTTTACGCGCAACACATCACGCACGCGGTCGTCGAGCGTCTGCATCGTCACCTTGCCTTCCTTCACCAACTCGCGAAGCGGCAAAATAAAATCGTCCGGCGGCGTGAAATTTGTTTTCACATTCAGCCCCGCATTTATCGATTCGCGAACAGCGTCTTTCATGTCGGCGGCAACACCGTGTTTGTTATAAAGATATTCGACTGCGGCGCTGTCCGAGACGACGTAGCCCTTAAAACCAAAATCCTTCCGCAATCGATCAGTCAGCCAATATTTGCTTCCCGTCACCGGCAAACTGTCGTAATCATTGTACGAGCTCATTACGCCCAGCACGCCCGCTTCTTTGATCACGGCCCTGAATCCGGAAAGAAAAATATTTTCCACCTCGCGCGGCGATGTTTGCGGATCGGTCCGTGCACCGCCTTCGCGGCCGCCTTTGTTGTTACTATGAACCGCAAAATGTTTTACCGTCGAGGCGACCGTGAAATCCTTTTGCATCGCCTTTGCCATCGCGACGCCCATCCGAGAAACGAGATACGGATCTTCACCGAATGTATCCTCGATCCGTCCCCAACGCTGGTCACGCGGGACGTCCAGGGTCGGTGCGTAAACGTTGGTATACCCAAGCGCCCGAGCTTCGGTCGCCGTGATCGACCCCATCTGCCCGACGAGTTCCGCGTCAAATGTCCCGCCCATTCCGATCGCCGCTGGAAAGCTTGTCGCCGTCGTAAATGCCACGCCGCGTAACCCTTCTTCGGTAAAATCAGTAGGAATGCCGAGCCGTGTCTCTTCGATAAAGAACCGCTGGGTTTCGTTCATTGCCCACACGTGTTTCTTGATGTCGCGGGCATAGATGCTGCTGGATCCGGTCGAGACTCCGTTCAAGTGTTCGTCGATATTAGCGATGCCGTCTTTCCAGATTTTCTTTTTCCATTCCGGCGTCGGAAGCTCGTCTTTCAGCACACGGTCAAACCCGTAGAGCGTCGCCGTCTGGCACGTCTTTTCGTCTAGGTTCATTTGACGGAGCAGATCCTCAACCCGGGCGTCGATCGGCGCCGTAGAGTCTTCGTACGTATCTTTCTTTCCGTTCTTGTTCAGGTCTATCCACGTGTCGTGATAGATCGCTTTTGCAGGGGCCTCGATTTGTGCCGACGTGAACGGAGCGGCGATGTTGGCAAAGATCGACAATGCGGCGAAACTGAATGCAAGACGTTGTTTGTTTTTCATTTTTCGGTTTCTTATCGGTTGAATAGAATGTCGCGTGAACCTGCATTTTCAGAGGGTATCCGCGCCATCATCGTCTTGAACTTTTCATCTCTAAAAAATGCGCTTGCCGTGCGCATTTCTGGATAGAACGGATCAGGCTTAAATCCGTTGATCTCCTGGTACGTCCATTTCTCACCGATGGAGAACGGGTACAAAAATTCGACAGCTTTTCTTATACTCCTGCCATCCTTCGTTTCAAAATTCCACAGATCGACGCCGACCCATGCGCCCAGCGTCGCGAGGTTCATCATTGCTCGTAGGTTGAACGTGCTGTAACCCCACGCGTTCGTTCGTTCGAGTTCTAGAGGCATCCGGCCGTGGGGTTCGATCTGGCTTGCGATGCGCTTCTGTTTTGCTGTTTCAAGAATGTTCTTCGCGATCTCCGGCTTGCCTACAAAGAGCGCGTACGACGCAACCTGCGAGTCGTAATGCGTGCCGTGATTATTTCTCGCGGCGGCTTCGTCCATGCCATTCTTGCTCGTCTGCATCCAGTCGAGAAATTTTCCGAACCAGTCCTTCAAGCCCTTTTCGTCGGCCGACGTCAATGCTTTCGAGCCTTCGAGCAGCCCGATCGCATCGACGACGCCGGTCAATTGGGTTGTTTCGATCAGTCCAATGCCGCGGCCTTTTGTGATGCCGGGAATACCTTGTCCGTATTCGAGGTTCGGGTTCATTCGCGTCGCCGGGTCGAGAAAAAATGCGCGTAGCACCTGGACCGCCTTGACCGCGTAGTTCTCATCGCCGTGTAAGTAGAAGGCCAACCCGAGGTTTTCGACGGCGTCCGTCATCCGGTCCATGCTCTTGTGATCGGTGATCTTGTTTATCTCCGGATTGCGCTCGCCATCTTTTCTGATGTATGGCAGCCCATCTTTTTTCAAAGGGTCAGGCCAAAAATACGGAGCCTGGCTCATGTAGTCGTGCTTGTCGCCGCTCGGCGGCGTGATTTCTTTCGTTGTGACGGAAAATGTTCCGCCGACAAGAGCAGCCTTCGCGTCCCGATCGATCGAGGCTATCAAGGCACCATAACTTTTATCCTTGGCAGCTACGGCCTTCTTCACGGCCGCGAGCCGGTCGGCATCCATTAGAAAAACGCGCGGTGTCGTCGCTGGACGCGTTTGTGCCGCCGCAGCGTAGACCAAAATCATCCACACCCCTAAAATCTGAAATCGCTTCGTCATCTGTATCTCCCCATCCATCCGCTTATAAAATCCGAACTTCTATAACCTATGCCCGCTAGAAACAAAATGTCAAAAAGACCCGCAGCGGCGGCTACGAAATAAATCTGCAAGCCCTGACATTTTTCCTAAAAGAAATGGCCCCCTTTGTGATAGAATTTCGGTCGCCCAAGGAGCCCATAAACCTTAACTTTTCAACACCTGATCGATCTTCCACGGCTGAGAGATCTTGTGGTGTAACACGATCTACTTTAAAGGAGAAAAATAAAATGGGAATTGATACCTACTATCTCACCAAAAAAGATGTGACCGGAATCGGAGGATTGTTTCTGGTGAATGAATTGCAGCAGGCTGATGCCGGCGGCGAAGACCTACTCGGTTCGGTCGTGCAGGAGAATAAAAGTGCTTTTCACACGGATTATCCCGTGCCTCTTCTTGTATCGGAACCGAGCGTGTTCGTCAACAAACTCAACAAGTTCAAGACGGAACTAAACATCACGGCGGACGTGATCCAAAAACAAAATATCGCGGCCGGTAACAAGAACATCACGGTTAATAAGAGTAATTCCTTCAATATTGGCCTGGGGCCCTTTCCGGCTATTCCTTTCAACGGCAAATTCCAGCTCGATTATTCGCGCGTCTCGACGATCTCGATCGCATACGGAGCGGGAACGATGTATAAATACCTTCGGAAAGGCGATCTTATGAAGCTCTACACGAAACTCGGCGGCAAACCGGACGCTGATTTGACAGGTAAGTTTCTTGAAAAAAATGCATTTATAAGCTTGATCCAACTTGCGAAAAACTGGACGGTATCGTTTGAATCAACGCAGACGTTTAACGCGGATGTGGCCGCGCAGATCAAACTATTCAACCAGGATAATACGATCGGCGGCGGCGTAAAAATGGACAAGAAAACCGACACCAAGATCGAAGCCGCGGTAGCGGGTGATACCTACTACGTCGTTGGGTTAATGTCGACGCGATGGAGCGATATCAATCCCGGGTGAAATCAGCCGTTTGCATTTAACCATCGCTCGGCAGTCTCGGCGTCCTCGAAGATCTGCAGCAGTACATGCCTGTTGCGCACTATGCGTTTGCCTAATTCGTTGACGTCCTGGTGGCCAAATCTATCGACAAAGGCGATCAGATGTTCGGGCAGGAGAGTAGCCAAATGATCTGCCATCTTGAGCATTTGATCGACTGTTACGCTTTCTTTGAAATCCTTTTCTATCAGTATTTTGTGAAGGTGTACCTCCGCACATTTTGCCGCGATCTCCTTCCAGTATTCAGCGGAGATGGCGGCAGTTAACCGGTTCCCACTCACGACGGTGTAAAGGTATCCATCACGCGGTTCCATCTTTATCGAATAGAGCTTCTCGTTATCCATTAGCGATCCTTCACCGGTATACCCAGGTTGCGCATTCGGCGATAGAGGTGGCTGCGGTCCACTCCCATTTCTTCGGCCGCCTTGCTGACATTTCCATCCGCCTCAGTGATCTTGTGCAGAATAAATTCGCGTTGATACGCGTCCGTCGCGTCCTTGAACGTTTGAAAACGATAGGTCGACGCCGGAGGTTTCTCGACCGCACCAAAATCTGGCAGGTCGGCAGATTTTACTTTCTGCTTGCCCGACATGATCACGATGCGCTCGACGGTATTCCGAAGTTCGCGGACGTTTCCGGGCCAGGTGTGATTTTGCAAAGCCTCGATAGCATCCTCGCCAAAGGCCTTTGGTTTCTTGGCGTACTCCGATGAGAATTTTTGATTGAAATGTTCGACAAGCTGCGGAACGTCTTCCGTCCGCTCTCGAAGCGGAGGCACCTGGAACGGGATTACATTCAAGCGATAGAATAAGTCAGGACGAAAATTGCCGTTGTCGATCAAATACTCCAGCGGTTTGTTTGTAGCGGAAATGACACGGACGTCAACTTTTACCGGCGTGTTGCTGCCGACCGGCTCGAATCGCTGCTCTTCCAAAACACGTAGCATTTTCGCTTGAACACGCGGCGACATGTCCCCGATCTCGTCAAGGAAAAGGGTAGCACCGTCGGCGATCTCAAACTTGCCCTTTTTAGATTGCGTAGCTCCCGAGAAAGCTCCTTTTGCGTACCCGAAAAGTTCCGATTCAACAAGTTCCTCGGGAATGGCCGCCGAATTGATCTCGACGAAAGGATTTGCTTTACGCTTCGACTGAGCATGGATCGCACGAGCCACCAACTCCTTTCCCGTGCCGCTTTCGCCCGATATCAAAACGCGCCCGTCCGATGGAGCAACCACCGCGATCTGCTTTCGCAAAGCACGCATCGCCACCGATTCGCCGACCATTACGTACTCGTCAGCGAGTTCTTTCTGCAGTTCGGCATTCGCGATCTCAAGATGCCTCTGACGAACAGCATTTTTAACTGTTACGACCGTTCGCTCAAGACTGAGGGGCTTTTCGATAAAATCGAACGCGCCAAGTTTTGTCGAGCGAACCGCTGTCTCGATATTCCCGTGGCCTGAGATCATCACGACTGCCGAATCGTTACCCTCTTCACGAAGCCTCTTTAGCGTATCAAGGCCATCAATTCCCTTTCCTAACCAGATATCAAGCAAAATACACGCGAAGCTGTGTTTTTGGACGAGTTCGAGGCAGGCCTCGCCGGAGGCCGCTGTTTCAACATCGAAACCTTCATCCTCGAGCACAGCGCGAAGCGAATCGCGAATGCCGGGTTCGTCATCAACAATCAGAACAAGATTCATTTAGATCTTTCCAAAGCAAATACTGCGGTGATAACAAAACGGGCCGCGCCTAGGCAAATAAACATGGGCCCCTGAATAATAAAAGGGTCGATCTGACTCAGCGAATAGACGCCATAACTTGGTCCAGTATGGAACCAGAAACCATGGTCGAAAAGCGCGATATAGATTGTTAGCAAAGTGGCCACAGCAAACCAGGATATCGGCAGGAATATATATCGTCCCACCGGCATTCTGTAGAAGAGTGCGAACCGGATCGAGAACGCGATGAAAATTGCGATCAACAAGGTTCCGGCCTTCATGCTTTCCCAAAATAGGTACTCGCCAAGATTCGCAGAGTTTCGATAGACTGCTGTAGCAAGGGAGGAAACCTCTAAAAGGGCCAGAAGTGCGAACCAGAAAGCCGCCAATTGGGAAACAAGTCTGGTACGCTGCACCAGCAACTCATATCGTTTTACCCACTTTGCGAACGTCATAAAGAAGTAACTGGTAGCTCGATGATAAATTTCGCCCCTTTCGGCTGATTCGCCGCCGCTTTTATTTTGCCGCCGTGTTCGGTGACGGTTCGATGAACGATCGCAAGTCCGAGGCCTGTCCCGCGGCCTTTTGTCGAGA
>JBDTXM010000016.1:0-25399 GCA_040006215.1 Acidobacteriota bacterium | reverse complement strand
AGCATCTCATCAGCGTCGCGGCTTTAGATGCCCACCACGTTTCCGTGACTGGGGCGGACGGAAGCGTTCTTGTTAGCTCTGACGGCGGAGCGAAGTGGAACGTAAACTCGCCGTGCGACAGTTCGCAGGTTTCATCATCGGCATTTTTAAGCGCGACCCGAGTGATCGCGGCGGGTTTCGGCGGCTGCATGGCGGGAAGTGCAGACGGCGGAGCCACGTGGTCGAGGCTCGACCTTCATACCCGCACGGACTTTCTTTCTCTTTCCTTCGCGAACGAAAGAACGGGAGCAATGACGGATGCCGGCGGGCTCGTTTGGCTGACGGGCGACAGCGGAACGACATGGCTTCCGTTCAGCGTGCGGACAAACCCAAAACTTGTTTCGATCTCATTTGCCGACAATTTCACTGGTTGGGCAGTTGGTGAAAACGGTTTGATCGTCCGCACCGACGACGGCGGTTATAGCTGGCAGCGTCTGTCTGACGGCGGACGCGAAGACGTTAACGATGTAACGATGCTCGACGACGAACTGGGGACGGCGGTCGGTTCGAACGGGCGAATCTGGCTCACTAACGATGCGGGCCTTCAGTGGTTTCCTGTTTTCTCGGGTTCAGAATCGGGTCTAAACTCGGTTTTCTACGTTGATGGTGACAAGGGCTGGATCGTCGGCGACAAAGGCGAAATCCTTCGAACTATCAACGGCGGGGCGAGTTGGGGCAAAGGCATTTCCGGTGTCACCGACGATCTCTCGAGCGTATTTTTCGTCACCGACAAACTCGGTTTCGCGGTCGGCTCTAATGGGATGGTCCTTCGTTCGACCACCGCCGGAGCTTATTGGGAACAAATAGAATCGGGAACGCGATTATGGCTTGAGGACGTAAAATTCGCGGATGCAAAGAACGGCATCATCGTCGGCGATCGCGGGACAATTCTTAAAACCTCCGATGCCGGAACTACGTGGACGAAAATAAAGGCGAATGTAAAAGACAATCTCTATTCGGTGAGCCTCTATGAGGACATGAGCGGTTTCGCAGTGGGTTCCAATGGAATTGTTCTCCGCACGACCGACGGCGGGACAACCTGGAAGGATTCCGAGTCGCCGCTACAGATGAATCTTTACGCAGTCCAGGCAGCAAACCGTGACGAAGCGATCGCAGTTGGCGACCTCGGGTCCGTCATCGTTACGCAGGACGGTGGAAAGACGTGGGAAACCCAGCCGAATGTGACAAGCAAGGCCCTGCAGGCCGTTGCCTTCCGCGGCGGCAAAGAATTATGGGTGGCTGGTCGCGGCGGCACTATATTGAAACGGTCCGAACCACTTTCCCCTGTTCAGATCTCGGGACCGAGGCTGCCGCCGATCCTCCGCACGTCGATGAGCCGGACTCGCCCAAAACCTCGATCTCCGCTTCTGACGATCACCGACGATGGCGACATCCCGATCGCTGTCCCGCCCAAAAAGGATGGCCCTTGAGATCAGTGGAAGTTGATTGGGGCAGTTAATAGTTGATGGTGGTAGGGTAAAAACTCTCACCTGTCCACAACGACAGCTATCCATTCTCCCGCACGGTTGATCACGAAATTGCCGACATTGTTTTCGGTCAATGCCGATGCGATCGCGTTTTCCTGCTCGGTTAGAATTCCAGAGAGGACGAGCGTCTTCTTGGCTTTGTTCAGCAACAGCGGAAGGATAGGAGTAATAACGTCAACGGTTAGGTTCGCACAGACAAAATCGAAAACGGCTGTTTCATCCGAGATCGAGCCGACGCGAAATTCTATCGACTGGCCAACGCCGTTGAGGGTAGCATTTTCTTTCGCGATAGCGACCGCATCGCCGTCGGTGTCGCAGGCGAGAAATCGGGCAGCATCGTCCGCCAATTTCGCGGCAGCGATCGCCAGAATACCGGTTCCGGTTCCAACATCGAGAAACGAATCGCCAGCTGTGTATTTTTCATCGATCGCGCGCAAGCAGAGCTGTGTGGTCTCATGTGTACCAGTGCCGAACGCCATATTCGGCTCTATCTGCACGACTATTTGGCCATTGTCTTCCACCTTTTCCCAAGGCGGAGCGATCACAAAGCGTCCGATCACGGTCGGTTTCCAATGTTTTTTCCATTCGGCGAGCCAGTCCTGATCGGCCACTTCGAGCCGCTCGACAAACCGGATCGCTTTTTCATCGAGATCATAGATCCGTAGCGCGTGATGCAGTTCGTCCTGCAGAATTTCATCGTCGGGCAGGGAATTGAAATAGCCTGTAACGGTCACCGAGTCGTCCGTCCGGCGGTGCATGTAATTGATCTCGGTACCGAGCGTGTTCAACTCGTTCAGAGCGTGCTCGATCGCGTCCGCCGCCGCCGGTTCGGCGGTTATCTCCAGCGAATACCAGTGAGGAGCATCGTGAACAGGCATTAGTTCCAAAAAGCAAAGTAAACTGCACCGACTAGGAATGCATACGAAACCACATTGTTCCATTTCAGTGTTTCGCCGAAAAGGAAATACGCGATGACCGCAAAGACCACGAGGGTTATCATCTCCTGAACTATCTTTAGCTGGGTCACACTGAACAGATCGGATCCCATCCGGTTTGCCGGGACCTGGAGAGCGTATTCAAATAGAGCCAAGCCCCATCGCAAAAATAGCCAGCACGGTCGGACTTTCCTTGAACGTTAGGTCGCCGTACCAGGCCAGCGTCATAAAGATATTCGAAGCGATCAGCAGCAGGACGATTTTCATTGTTCCAGCCCCAGTTCGTTCAATGTTTTTTCGTGATTTCGCCAATCCGCAACGACCTTGACGAACAGCTTGAGAAAGACCTTTTTGCCCGCAAGTTTTTCAATATCGAGCCTGGCCTTTGTTCCGACATCTTTTAGCCGCGAGCCTTGCTTACCGATAATTATTTTCTTCTGAGATGCCCGCTCGACATAGATCGCACAGAAAACCCGCAGCAGTTTCGGGTCGCTCTCGTCGTAAACTTCGGTGACAACCGCGGTCACATACGGGATCTCTTCGCCGGTCGTCGCTAAGATCTTCTCGCGCACCATTTCCGCGACTATCGATCGCATTGGCTGATCCGTTAGTTCATCATTCGCAAAGATCGGATCGCCTACGGGCAAGTGTCGAACGATCTGATCGAGCAGATTATCGATCGCGTGGCCCTTGAGAGCGGAGACAGGGACGATCTCGGCGAACTCATATTCCTTCGAGTAAAAATCGATCAGCGGCAGCAAGTCACTCTTTTCCTTGATCTTGTCGATCTTGTTGAGAACAAGTATCGCCGGCTTCTCTGATTGTTTTACAAGGTCGAGCACAAAGCGATCGCCATTTCCGGTCGAGACGCTGGCGTCGCGCATGAGGACCAAAAGATCGACGTTCAGTATCGCGTCGTGCACAGCCGCCATCATTCGGCGGTTCAATTGATAGCCCGGTTTGTGGACTCCGGGCGTATCGACGAACACGATCTGGCCGTCGTCACGGGAGACGATGCCGTGAATCTTATGGCGCGTTGTTTGAGGTTTGTTAGAAACTGCGGCGATCTTCTCGCCGACCAGACGATTTAAGAGCGTTGATTTCCCCGCATTCGGACGCCCGATAAACGCTGCATAACCGCAGCGAAAATTCTCTTTCGACATTCATTAAAAGGTAGCAGATTTAAGGTTTACGGCAAATTAGGAAAATTATGGGTTTTTGACCAGTCGCTGTTTGGCGTCCATCGCTTCGTCGAAGGCACCGTGCGGAACGCGCCCGACCTTGATAGCTAGATCGTAGATCTTTAACGCGTATTCCTTTTGATCATAAAACTCGTAGATCTTTGCCAGGGCGACGTAGGTGAGCGAGATCAGGGCCGGATCCGTATCGCTCGTGGCCGTCTTAAGAGCGTTCTCGTAATAGGTCTTGGCCTCGATCAGCTTTTTGTTCTGAGCGTCGGAATCGGTTATCGATTCGGCCGAGAGACTGGCGACGCGCCCTAAGTTGTAGTAAATACGTGACTCGGACGGATTCGTTTTAAGCAGAGATTTGAGGTCGGCGTCGGCTTGAGGATAATTTTTCGCGTCGATATTTTTCTGAATATCCAACAGACGCGTCGTAACGGGGTTGTCGATGGTCATCACTGCGGTTTCGGGGTTATTCTTTCTGGCTTCGCGGGAGGCGATCGCGCGTTTTCTTGCGTCGGCGGACTGCTCCAGCCTATTTCCTTCCTTCGACGCATCGAACGCAAGGATCATGTCTCGCATCGACGAAGCAATGTCGAAGCCCGAATTTTCCATCCCTTTAAGCTGGTCCGCAAAATAAAATGCCAGCACCGAGCCTTTCTCGTAATCCTCCGACAATCTAAGCGCCGTTTCATCGGCAAGTGACGCTCGGAACCTGTCGAGCTCGGCCGTAACCGCTTTCTTTTCCTCGGGCGTTTTCACGCTCTCGATCTTGGCCCGAGCCTGCTGCGTTGCGATACGGCCTTTATTATATTCGAGCTGTTTGGCGTCGGCGGCCGCAACCATCGATCTCGTCACCGCGAGAAAAACATCGGGCGACACGTCGGGGTTCGATTTTCTGCGTTCGTCCAGAAGAGCCTTGACACCGTCCTTGACGGTCGAAATGTCCTTCGCGTTGGTCAGCGTGATCGCGTCAATGACGAACTGCAGATACGCGCGTCTCGCCTCGGAAAACCCCAGATTGGTATCGGGCGGCAACACAACGTAATAATCGTCGTGAATATTTAGAAACGTGATGTTGCCCGCCGGTGCGAGCAGCTCCGGCACGATGAAAAATCGACGGTCGTGCTCGACCATTTCGATCTTTTGCAGGGTTGTCCCCTTGCTTTTTGGAGTTTGAGTTTTTACCTTTTCAATGTAGGTCGTCTGCGGTCGTGTGTGCAGGTAATCGAGCAGATCTGCGACCATTTCCCTCGCTGAAGGACGCAGGGTCGCATCCGCTTCTTGTTGATACAGCTTGATGTAGGCGTCGAGATGTGGAGCGATGTCCGATCGACGATAGAACTCGCGAACAAGCGGTGCAAAATCCAAGACGTCGAGTAGATTGCCGGGCAGGTCACTGGTTATTACAGGATCGGCTAACTCCGGCACCGGTGTCAGTGTGTACGCCATCGACATGAACGGCGCGACGATCTCGGCATCTGTACCCTTTAAATGACGCTTTTTGTATTGCGTGATGAACGAAATGATCTTTTGCGTGAGGTCGGCGGGCGTGTTCGCCATGTCTGCCTTCAGCGTTTCTCGAAACTTAACACCCGTAGCCGAAAGCTGTGTGTCAATTAGCTTTTCCTTGCCGCTATTAGCCATTTCCAGCGTAGCCAGCACTACCATCAGACGCTTGTCCGGCTCAACCCGAACACCGTAGTTCGAGATGTCCATCGTCAGCGTATTTATCTGCGCCGAAACGCATACCGTAAACACCAGGGCAATAACCAATGACAGGACTACTTTCATTTTCTGCTTTTTAGCGGATCAAAATCTCTCCAGGACCTAAATAAAGATGAGATCTGCGCCGCAATAGATGCACATTTCAATAAACAAAAGGATAAAGGAGATCTCGCATCTCCTTTATCCTAATTCTTATCAAAAAATAACCGCAGCCTAGTTGTAGCTCGCGAGTGCCTCGGCTTCGTTCTCATAAACGTCGAAAACCGTTAGCAGCTTGGTGATCGCCAGCAGGTCTTGGATCTTTTGCGTCAAGTTCAGAAGTTTTAACGTACCGCCTTCTTTGTTGACAGCCGTAAAACTGGAAACAAGCTCGCCGATACCGCTCGAATCAATGTAGCCGACTCCGCCAAGATTAAGCAGGAGCTTGTTCTTGCCTTCGCCTAAAAGCCGGCGGATCGCAGTTCGCAGGGCAACGCTGCCCTCCCCGATCGTTACCTTGCCGTCGAGGTCGAGTACCGTGATGTCGCCCGCCTGGCGCTCAGAAATATTAATATCAGCCATTTTTGTCTCCTCAGTTTATGTTAAAAAGTTTGATAGCAGATTTTAGACCAAGTAATAGAAATGTCCAAATTGAAGCCGGATAATTTACCGTTTCTTAAGCATTTTGACGATCATGCCGCCGCCGTCGGCCTTTTCCCATTCGACCTCGTCCATAAATGTACGCATGAAAAGGATCCCGCGACCGTTCACCTTTAACAGATTTTCCGGGTTGGTCGGATCCGGTATCCCGGCGATATCGAAACCGGGGCCGAAATCCCGGACGCTCAGCTCAAGTCCGTCGGCCAGGTCTGTAAAGGCGACCTCCACCTGCTTTTCCTCGTCAAACTTGTTGCCGTGCTTAACGGCGTTGGCCACCGATTCGCGCACCGCGAGGTCGATCGCTGATAAAATGTCGTCGCCGTAACCCCAGTCACGGGCCACTTTTTCAGCGAAAACCGCCGATTCATCGACAGATTCGATCCGGCTGGGAAGCTTGAGCTCTATTGTCTTTGCCACGTAGTTTTCCTGTAAGTTATCGGTTTAAGCCACTTGCTGTCAAGACAAACCCGACAAAATCAGTCTAAAATAGGAGTAATTCGATAGGGTTCACAGGATAGTCAGGCTGTTTATGATGCTCGGACGCGGCCAACGCACGGTTATTCCGGGAGTTTGAGAGCGATCGTGAGGTCACCGGAAACAAACGAACACCGTCCTGCCCATTTCTATTATCCTGTTTGAATTCATATGCATAAAACAATTTCCGGGCACCTTATCATGCCCGGTGATAAATCGATCTCACATCGGGCTGCCATGTTTGCGGCGATTGCGGACGGCGCGACTAAGATCACGAACTTTGCGACCAGCGTCGATTGTGCTTCGACACTTAGCTGTCTGTCCGCTCTCGGCGTCGCGATCGAAAAGGACGGATCGACCGTTTCTATCACTGGTGTCGGAAAGAGTGGACTCAAAGCCTTTCCGGACCCGCTTGATTGCGGTAACAGCGGTACCACAATGCGCCTTTTGACGGGAATTCTGGCGGGGCAACAGTTCGAAAGCGTCCTAACCGGTGATGCCTCGCTTCAAAAACGTCCGATGAAGCGCGTGATCGCTCCGATGGAGCAAATGGGAGCCTCGATCGGGTCACACGACGGCCGAGCTCCGCTTGTGATAAATGGAGACCCGCTGGCCGGTATCGAATACACACCGCCCGTCGCGTCCGCCCAGATCAAATCCTGCGTTCTTCTCGCCGGCCTGTTCGCAAGCGGCAAAACGTCGGTCATTGAGGCGGTCCCGACCCGCGATCACACCGAACGGATGCTGGCTTGGTTCGGATCCCCGCTCGACGAAAGCGATTCCGAGAACGGAAGACGTTTGACCATCGATGGCACCAAACAGCTCACTGCAAAAGATTTTCGTGTGCCCGGCGATGTTTCGTCTTCCGCATTCTTTATGGTCGCGGCCGCGTGCCTGCCCGGTTCAAGCCTCGAACTCGCCGGTGTCGGCCTCAACCCATCACGGACCGCTGTTATCGACGAACTCAAAAAACTCGGCGCGAAAATAGATATCAGGAATCAACGTACGGAATGCAACGAGCATGTCGGTGATATTGTCGTGATCGGCGGACTTGAGAATATGGAGAATGAGAATATTATCCGCGGCGGTGTGATCGCAAACTTGATCGACGAAATACCGATCCTGGCCGTTTTCGGAACCCAGCTCGCCGGCGGCCTCGAGGTCCGCGACGCAGCCGAGCTTCGCGTAAAAGAATCGGATCGAATTGCCGCGGTCGTTGAAAATCTCAAACGAATGGGCGGCCGCGTTACGGAATTTGACGATGGATTTAAGATCGAACGCTCCGAGCTTCACTGCGCCAGCATCGATTCATTCGGCGATCACCGAATCGCGATGGCGTTTGGTGTCGCCAGACTTTTTGCGGCCGGCGAAACCGAGATCCTCGACGCTGAATGCGCGGGCGTCTCGTTCCCCGGCTTTTTCGAGACTCTTTCGAGTGTGACGACGTAGGAGGAGATCGGCCCGCGAAACTTCCAGAGAATACAGATGGCTAAACCAGTTCGAATAGCTCTTACGGGTTTTATGGGTGTGGGCAAGTCTAGTGTTGCCAGGCACTTATCGAACCGGCTTGGCTGCCGCCGGGTTGATCTGGACTTGGTGATCGAGGAACAGACAGGCAGAAGCAGCGCCCAAATAATCGATGCGGCAGGTATCGACGAATATCGCCGCCTCGAAACTGAGGCCCTGATTTCCGAGATAGCCGCTACCGATTCCGCGATCTTGTCGCTTGGCGGCGGGACATGGACGGTCTCCAAAAATCGCGAACTCATTAAAAACGCAGGATTTACGAGCATTTGGCTCGAATCCACTTTCGAACACTGCTGGTATAACATCAAGTTTTCACGAAAAGACCGGCCGCTTGCGAGGACCAAAAGCGATGCCTTAAAGCTTTTCGCGGAAAGGGAGCTCCACTACTGTTTGGCCGACGTTCACTTTATTATCCGGCCGGAATACAACTCCTACGATATTGCCGCCCATCTCGCGGAAGAGATTTGCTGAAATCTGAAAGATATAAATTGAAAAAACACGGTGGATGCCGCAATATATTGTTACTAACTTAATGTAGGTATTCTTCTGCCGGTCGTGCGGAGGAGCATTTATAGTCAGACGTGGCCGATGACTTCTTTTAGTGTCGGTATTAGCTTCGAAACTATTTAGTCAGAATCATTCAGGAGGAAAGATGAAAGTTAAATTTTTAACCGTTCTAACAATTGCGATCGCTCTTTTCATAAGCGCGTGTGGCAAAAGCGATGTGGACTTAGCAAAAGCCGTTAATGACAAACTGGCTGCCGACAAGGTCACAGGCGTGACCGCAGCCGTCAAAGACGGCGTGGCCACGCTTACCGGCGAGGTTGCCGATCAGGCAGTAAAAGCGAAGGCCGAAACGTCGGCAAAAGCGGTAGAAGGGATCAAATCTGTTACAAACAGCTTGACCTTAAAGCCGCTTCCGGTTGCGACACCGTCCGCTCCTGATCCAGCGTTGACCGGTAAGATCACCGAAAGCCTTAAAAAGGCCGGGTGTACCGGTGCTAATGTAACGGTCGTAAACGGTGTGGTGACCGTTCTAGGAGAAGTTCCGGCAGCGAAATATCAGGCGTGCATGCAGGCCATTCAGGAAGCCGGGATCACCGGTTTGAAGAACGAACTTAAGAAGGGCAGCTAAGTCAAGGAGGAAATAAATTATGTCAGCACAGGAAAAATACCAATCGCTTCTTGAACTCGCTAACCAGAACGGGACGACGTACGAACTGAGCGAGGGAGACAACGGAACACTTGTTATCACGGGTACTGCACCTAGCGCCGAAGCAAAACAGGCGCTTTGGGACGAATATAATCGCTTAGATCCCGATTACAAATCGGGCGATCTCATCTTGAACCTGACCACTGGCGACGCGGCTGGCGGTGGCGCAAATACTTACACCGTCGAATCAGGCGACAGCCTCAGCAAGATCGGCGGGAAATACGGCATTGCATGGAAAGCCATCTGGGATGCCAACCGCGACATCCTGAAAGATCCCGACAAGATCTATCCGGGCCAGGAACTGAAGATCCCGATCTAGAATGATTCGATTCATTTTTATTGAATCTCTGGCGTGTTTCGTATTTTCGAGGCACGCCAGTGTTATTTTAGAGCTTGATTAGATTTCAAGGTCATTTTTGAGCTTTGTCAATATTTCCACGGAGGCTGACGCGTATTGGCTGATCCACCGGTCGTAGATCTCTCTGATCGGCACCACATCCAGATAATTCCACCGGAATCTTCCTTCCTTTTTTACAAAGATAAGCCCTGCTTTTTCCAGGACGCCCAAGTGCTGCATTACCGTGCAGCGGTCAAGTTCCGATAATTGATCGCAGATCGCACCGGTAGTTTTGGCGTCGTCCTTAAGCAGATCGAGTATCTGCCGCCGACGACTGTCCGCAAGTGCTTTAAAGACAAGACCATACGAATTTTCACTTGACATGTTATAAAATTATAACATATTATACGTTTCATTGAAAGTCGTTAGCATGAGAATGAACACGATGAACGCTCCTGAACAGGAATGAACACCGTGAACCTATCGAACGGGACGAACGCTTCGAACGTTTTGAACACTTGAACGGATGAACGCTGGAACAACGAATTGGGAAGACCAAGGCTTCCCGGCAAACAAACAAGGAGTATTGGCATGGAGCTGAAATTCAAGATACAAACCAAGATCTTAAAACCGGTTGCCGAGGTCTTCGACGCCGTCTATAATCCCGAAAAACTGAGCGGCTATTTCACGACCGGCAATGCAAGCGGCCCGCTGGATGAAGGAGCCACGGTCACGTGGGCGTTCGCGGATAACCCGGGTGACGAGAAAAACAGGTTTCCAGTCACCGTAGCGAAAACGGTCCCGAATGAGCTGATCGTCCTACACTGGCAAGGGGCCAAAGGGCTGCAAACCGTGGTCGAGGTGAATTTTGAAGCCGACGGCAACGCTACGATCGTTCGTATCTCTGAGACCGGCTGGCGCGAAACCCAAGCCGACCTCGAAAGCTCATACGGCAATTGTATGGGCTGGTCCCAAATGGTTTTTGCTCTAAAGGGTTATCTCGAGTACGAGGTAAATCTGCGAAAGGGAGCCTACGAGGGATTGTACTGCGCCAAGAGCAATCACAGCGACGCAGTCGCTTGACGCCGTTCGCGCAAGACACCGTTTCCCGAATTTGCTACATTTCTCTTAATGTCTATGGAAACGGACTTTGTCGTAATCGGCAGCGGCGTGGCCGGGCTTAGGGCGTCGATCGAGCTTGCGACAGGCGGCGCCCGAGTGACTGTCCTGACCAAAGACAAGGCCAGCGAGTCAAACACCGAATATGCCCAGGGCGGCGTCGCCGTCGTGCTCTCGGACGATGACAATGTCGATCTCCACGAAGGCGACACTCTCGTCGCGGGTGCCGGATTGTGCGATGTCAAGGCCGTCGAAACGCTCGTAAACGACGGGCCCAAATACATAAAACAGCTTATCGCCTGGGGCACCGAGTTTGATCAGGAAGGCGGCGAGCTTCTAATGGGCCGGGAAGCTGCCCATTCGCGGCGCCGTATCCTTCACGCCCACGGCGATTCCACGGGAGCCGAATTCGTCCGTTCGCTGATCGCTCGAGCTAGGTTCGAAAAGACCATAAACCTCACGCCTTTCGCCAATACCGAAAGCCTGATCGTTGCCGACGGCCAATGCGTCGGCGTTCGTTTTCTTGACCCGATCCTCCGCGCTCCCCGTGAGATCTACTCAAAGGCGGTCATTATGTGTACGGGCGGCGCGGGCCAGCTTTACCAGCACACAACCAATCCGCTGGTAGCGACCGGCGACGGCATGGCGATGGCCTATTTTGCCGGGGCCGAAATGGCGGACATGGAGTTTGTCCAATTTCATCCGACGGCTTTAAACCTCGAAAACGCCCCGCGTTTCCTATTGTCCGAGGCCATGCGCGGCGAGGGCGGCCTGCTGAAGAACAAATTCGGCGAGCGGTTTATGCCCAACTACGATGAACGCGCCGAGATGGCTCCCCGCGACATAGTGTCGCGTTCGATCGTTGCCGAAATGCGGCGGACAGGTACGAGGAGTGTCTTTCTCGACATGACCGCTTTAGACGAGGATTTCCTGAAACATCGCTTCCCCACGATCTACGAGACCTGTGCCAATTATGGGCTGAATATCGCGAAAGACGCGCTGCCGGTGTCTCCCGCATCGCACTACTGCATGGGAGGCATTCGCACCGATCTGTGGGGCCGCAGCACACTGCCTGGCCTGTATGCCGCGGGCGAGGTTACGTGCACCGGTGTTCACGGAGCGAACCGCCTTGCGTCGAACTCGCTTCTGGAGGGACTAGTATTCGGTGCAAGAGCCGGCGAAGCCGCGGCCGATGACGTTAGACAGGCGGCAGCACCAACCCCGCATTCCGACGGGGCCGCGACCAGCGATGCCCAATCCGCGATGAGTACTGCGGTCAAAAAACGCGTAAAGCGTCTGATGTGGGAACGCGTCGGGATCATCCGGGACAAGGATTCGCTCGAGCGGGCTCTGGCCGAATTCCGCCAGATCGCAGCCAGCAACCTCGGCACCTCATCGCGCAACTTTGTCACGCTGGCCACCCTCGTCGCAACTGCAGCGCTCTGGCGCGAAGAATCTCGCGGAGGACATTTTCGCACGGATTTTCCCCAACAGCGTGAAGAGTGGCGGACACATTCGATCCAAAAGCTCGGTTCCGAGATCTCGACTGCTGCCGCGATGAGTTTTGACAGGACCGCGAATGTATAATAAAAGTTAAGCATCACGTATTAACTTCAATTCCGAATTTGTCGACAGATCAATGGAGTATTCCGCCACTACACTGAATTTGGCGTCGATGGTTTCGCATCACGCGCGCTTGTCGCCCGATCGCGAAGCCATAGTCTGGAACGATGTCCGGCTGACGTACCGCGAGCTCGATCATTTGACTAACCGTGTGGCAAATGCGCTGACTGAGATGGGCATCGGACACGGCGATAAGGTCGCATTGAACTGCCCGAATTTACCTTTTTTTCCGATCGTTTATTACGGGATCATGAAAGCCGGTGCGGTCGTCGTGCCTACGTGCGTGCTTTTCACGCCGCGCGAGATCGCTTATCAATTGCGTGACTCGGATGCGAAAGCAGTTTTTGTATTCGAGGGCACGCCCGAATTACCGACCGGGACATCCACCAAGGCCGCGTTTGATCAGGTCGAAACCTGCGAACACCTGATCGTAATGACAAAGGACCTGATGGCCCCGAGCCCGTTCCCCGAGCATAAAACGATCACGCAGATCACATTCGACAGATCCGAGGACTTTGAAACATATCCGACGGCTCCTGACGACACCTGCGCGATCCTTTACACTTCGGGGACGACGGGTCAGCCCAAAGGAGCCGAATTAACCCACCTGAATCTTTGGTCAAACGTCGTCACGACCTATTCGATCCACCTCCCGATGCTCGATCTTACGACCGGCGAACAGCAGACGGTTTTGATCACGCTGCCGCTCTTTCACACGACTGGGCAGACTGTTCAGATGAATACCAACATCTACGGAGGCAACCGGATCGTTTTGCTCCCGCGGTTCGAGCCACAAGCCACGCTTGATGCCATGCTCAAGGAAAAAGTGAATTTCTGGGTTGGCGTTCCGACGATGTACTGGTCGCTTTTGAAGCATGTCGAGGAAACGGGTTTCGACATCTCCCATGTCGCCGAGAATATGCGGGTTTGCTCATCGGGAGGTGCTCCGATGCCGGTCGAGGTGATGCGCGAATTCCAGGAGAAATTCAAGGTTCGCGTTATGGAAGGTTACGGCCTCTCGGAGACCTCACCTCTCGCGACGTTCAATCATTTTCAACGGCCGTCGAAACCCGGATCCGTCGGCCAGCCGATCTTTGGCGTCGACGTTCGTTGCGTCGATGACGATGACAAGGAAGTGCCGCGAGGGGCGCGAGGCGAGGTCGTCATCCGAGGGACCAATGTGATGAAGGGCTATTACAAACGGCCCGAAGCTACCGAAAAGGCATTCGTCAACGGATGGTTTCACACCGGTGATATCGGCATCATGGATGAGGAGGGCTATCTTTCGATCGTCGATAGGAAAAAGGACATGATCCTTCGCGGCGGCTACAATATTTACCCGCGTGAGCTTGAAGAGGTAATAATGACGCACCCCGCGGTATCGCTCTGCGCCGTCATAGGCGTGCCGGACGACCGCATGGGCGAGGAGGTCAAGGCTTATCTAGTACTCAAACAAGGAGCGGATCTGAATACTGACGAATTTATCGTCTGGTGCAAGACACAGTTTGCGGCTAACAAATATCCCCGGCAGGTCGAGATCCGCGACAGCCTCCCGATCGGCGGGACCGGCAAGATATTCAAACGGGCGCTGCGGGAGGAACTCACGAGCGAGTGAATCGTTCTCCTGTAATTAGTACAAAAATGATTCACGCGAAGTTGGGGGTTTTGTTTATCGGGATGGTCTTTGCATTGACGTGCTGCTTTTCAAATGGGCAGTCTCGCTTCGTTATTGCCGACAGCAAGCTGTATGACGCGTCGATCTTCCGCCAGCGTTGTGCGATCTGCCATGGCCCCGAGGCGGAAGGTAGAAAGCTGGACGACGGTAAGCAGGTGCCGAGCCTCCGTCAGGGCGAATTTAAGTTCAAAAGCGAAGACGAGATCTACAACCAGATCGCCAACGGCGGCAACGGCATGACGCCATTTCGCGGCCAGCTTACTGAACGCGAGCTGCGGATGATGGCGGCATTTGTTCATGATCGGCTTCGCTCGCAATAATTTCCAATGCCGGATTCCGAACCAGGAACGCTCTATCTCGTTGCAACCCCTATCGGGAATCTGCAGGATATGTCCGCACGCGCGATCGAAACGCTGCGCTCCGTCGATCTGATCGCCTGCGAAGATACGAGGCATACGCGAAACCTTCTCAATCACTTCGGGATCGCGACAAGAGCGGTCAGTTACCACGAACACAACGAATCCGAGCGGTCCGCTGAGCTTATAAACCTACTTTTGGAGGGCAAGTCGGTCGCGGTTGTATCTGACGCCGGAACGCCCGGCATCAGCGATCCGGGATTTGCCATCGTGCGGCAAGCGGCCGGGGCGGGCATTAAGGTGGTCCCGATCCCGGGACCTGTCGCTTTTGTCAATGCTCTGATCGTTTCCGGCCTGCCTGCCGACAGTCTTTTCTTCGGTGGGTTTTTGCCGTCAAAAAAAGGAGAACGGGTGAAGCGTTTGACGGACTTGGCGGCGATTCCCGGAACGCTCATATTTTACGAGGCTCCGCATCGCATTGCTGCCTCGCTAGCGGATTGTGCCGGGGTCCTGGGCGATCGTAAAGCGGCAGTCGTCCGCGAATTGACCAAGATTCACGAGGAAACGGTCCGCGGAACGCTTTTCGAGCTAAAAGTACATTTTTCTGCCGCAAAAACCCGCGGCGAACTCGTCATTGTTATAGATAAGGACAATGGAGGGCGAGAAGCGCCCGTAAAACAGCAGTCGCTGATCGAAAGACTCGATGAACTGGAACGCTCGGGAGTCGATCGAAAAACGGCTTTGAAAACCGCGGCGAAGGAATACGGGCTAGGGAAATCCCAGGCGTACCGGATGGTTGAGGCCGAAAAAAAAGCTGGACAATAGCCGCTATTCGTTGTGTAGTGGGAGCATAGCTCGGAAATATTAATACAGCAGTACGGCTGCAGATCTATTAAGATCCTGTAAACGCGGCAACTAAAGAACTTTGACCAAGGGCGTTTCAATCCAAAAATCTATCCTCGCAGCTTTGGCGTCTTGCCTGGTCTTTACGTTCGTGTCCCTGGCACAGAACCGGCCGGTCACGATGCCAGCCACGCTGTTCGACCTCTATCGCCGCAGCGACGTGATCTTCGAGGCACGGTATGCACGGACCGAAGACGGCGATATCGTTCGAAAAGATGAAGGCTATACGGTCGTAAAAACGAAAAAGCATTTCGACGTTTATTCCACGTTAAAAGGCAGCAGCTCAAAATTTTTCGAGCTCACCGAAGATGAATATCGCTACAGCGGCGACCAGAACGGCAAATACCTTGTTGCCCGTTCGGGCGGCGAGGCTCAAGAGGATGTTGAGATCACCTACGGTCTTCGTTCGGGCGACTCGGTACTCTTATTCCTCAAGTTCGGTGACGACGGCCGGACCCTAGATCTTGCAAACGATGACGAAGGCGTAAAAAAGCTTTCGAGCGACGATATCGATGTTTACAGAAAACGTATAAACGAATTGTCCGCGATCCTTTCCGCCCCAAAGGTTACGCCAGAGACCGTGAACGCGTGGCTTATTCGCTGTGCCGAGGAACCGGCCACACGATGGGAAGCGACATTCGAATTGGCCAAGGGATATGAAAGGCTTGAGTATCAGGAAAAACAACCAAAACCCACAGCGCAAAACAAAGAGAGTTCTAACGGCATGATAGTTTCAGATGAGGTCGATGCATTGGATAGCAGTTCGTTCGCCCGTGCTTTGACCGTCGATCAAAAAGGCAAGCTCGCGAACATCCTCCTCGACCGTAGACCGCTCGCTTCCGGCGACAGCGTCCGAACGCTCGTCCGTGGCGACCGCGAATTGATCGACCTCGTCAAACACTGGGGAGACCCGCGTCTTGCCGGGTTTCTTCTCGAGGAATTAAAAACAAAAGAGCTGACCGACTATCGCCGTTCAGAAACAATGCGCCTGATCGCCGATATTCTTCGCGATCCAAGGATCGAGAGCCTTGCTTCAGAATACAGCAACGCATATCGCGACGAAGCCCTCGCCTCCGAAATGTTTCGCGACCAGATCCCGGCCGCAACAACAGCTACTGAGAAAGATGCGATGCCTGATTACAAGCAGACCCGCAGCACGGTCATCGCGAAATTTATCCGTCGGGCAAGCGCGGTTGTTGCCGGCCAATCGAACACGGAAAACTAGATGTACGAACCACTTAACTAAAAAAGATCGCACACGAAAGCAACCGGTTTCCCTATTACTCCATCATAGCTATCGTTACCGAGTCGCGACCAGAGTAACGGCCTGACAAATTTAGCAGTATCGAATTTGTTGGGCATTTTTGCGTCTGCACGACCCACGTAATTCTTAATTCAAGGAGTATTAGGGAATAATGAAAAAATTGATCTTTGCACTATGTTTTATAAGTCTCTCCGGCATTCTCGCTTTCGCCCAAAACAAAAGCGATTACAACAAATGGGAAGTTTACGGCGGCTATTCTAACGGCCAGGTCGACAAGGGTTTCGATACCGGAAACTCCGTCGGAGCCTTTTTCAGGGATCGTCGCCCGTTCAATGGGTTCGAGGCGTCGGGCGTTTACAATTTCAGCCGCTATCTCGGGGTAAAAGGCGATGTGTCCGGTACCTACAACAAGACAAGTTTCGCGTTTACGATTCCGAACGCGACCGCAACCCCTGGTACCATAAGCTTCGACACGCGTAACTCACTCTACAATGTTCTTGGCGGTATCCAGGTCAAGGACAATGCCTCGAAGAGCCGTTTCAAGCCCTTTGGACATGCGCTGATAGGGGTAGGACACGCCACTACTAAGGTGAGCAATCAGGTTTGTACGGCACCGGGCTGCCCGATAGATTTTGGCCAGGCAAACTTCGGCGATTCAGGCAGCGGTTTTGCGGCTGCTCTCGGAGGCGGCCTGGATATCAGGCTAACCGATAAGATTGACTTTCGGGCAGCTCAGGTCGATTACAATCCGATCAGGATAAATGGTTCAACGCAGCAGAATGTCCGTCTCGGAATCGGCTTCGTTTTCAAGTAGACCGCGTTCGGTTGAAACCAGGAAAAGGCTGTCCAGATAGATAGGACAGCCTTTTATTTTGTCAACGCTGAGTCAGTTCCGGCGGCAGCTGTTTATCGATCTTTGGTCGTTCCTTTAGTTCGGTTACTTCCCAGAGAGTCAGCAGAATTGTCCTCGCTACCTTCTCCATTTTGTTGTAATCGATCTTCTGCGGTTCGTCGCCCGGCTGATGATAGTCAACGTGGACGCCGTCAAACCAGAAGGTGATCGGGATGCCGTTTAACGCATAGTTAAAGTGATCGGAGCGGAAAAAGAAGCGGTTGGTATCCTTAGGATCGTCATACCGCGTGTCGTAATTCAGATTGAGGTAGCCCTTGTTGGTACCGTCGACGATCGAACCAAGCGTCGAGCTCATCATGTCCTTTCCGATGACATAAATAGCATTTTCGCCAGAAAGATCCTTATCCTTAACCTCGGTATCGTCGACCTTTTTGCTACGGCCGATCATGTCGATGTTCAACTGAGCGACGACGTTCTTGATATCGATGGTCGGGAACTTATTGAAATACTCGCTGCCCCATAGGCCTTTTTCCTCGCCGCAATGCCAGACAAAAAGGACCGAGCGTTTCGGATGCTTTGGCGCGTGAGCAAGAGCCTCGGCAATCGACAAAACGGAAACCGTGCCCGAACCGTCATCGTCAGCACCGTTATTGATCTTGTCGGTTGCGGCAGGATTTTGGCTGATGCCGATGTGGTCATAGTGAGCACCGATGGCGACCATTTCGTTCTTAAGCACTGGATCGCTGCCTTCCCAGAGGGCTACCACATTCTGCGTCCAGAGCTGTTCGGGTTTGATCGACAGGGTGAAATTGAACGTCTTGTTCGCCCCGAGTTCCAACGTATTCGTCGCCCCCGTGAGCGGATTTCCCGCTTCACCGCTAAAGATAGCGTTCGCCAGCCTTGGCGAGGCAATGAGGACAGTCGGGGCTCCGGAGCCCTGCGCCGGGTTGGCCGGCTGCAGTTTGTCCGGTACGACGCGGCTGCGGCCGAGGTTTTGTGCGATACCGCCCCAGTTGTCGGAAATTATCTTTGACGGCAGAACGAGCACACCGGCCGCTCCGTTCGTCCGTGCATATGTGATCGGATCGGCCCAATCCTGGCCCCGCTGGCCGGTAAGATCGGCCAGCGTTGTGCCCGCAGGCATCGGAACTAGATTTCGCTGCGTCAGCGGACCATCACTGTAGACTGCGATCAGTTTGCCTTTTACGTCGATGCCTTGGTACGGATTCAGATTTTTCGACTTGATCATCCAGCCGTTGCTGGCGAACACGATCGGAGCAGAGATCGGATTGGTGCCGGCGACCCGGACGACATCATCGCCGTAAGAGAACTTCTGGCCTCCGACCTCGACGGATGTTCCAGCTGCGTCGACTGTATCGCGGTGCAGAGCGATCTTTTGATAATAAGTGCCGTTGTCGCCGGCGGGCTTGAATCCCCATTTGGAAAGATTCATGCCGATGAACTTGGCAGTCGTATCGAGTCCGCGAGAAGGCGTATCGCGGCCTTCCATTTCATCCGAGGCGACAAAGTAAAGATAGTCGCTGAGCTGTTTGGCCGTCACGCCTTCAGCGATCTTTCTTTCTTCGGACGAAAGTTTTATTGCGGCCTGGCCAAATGCAGCGGACGGAAGTAGAAAGATGGTAACCAATAATAATGCGAGCAGATTTCTTTTCATGTTTTCTCCGAAAGGTTTAGAACCAGCAGAACGCACTGGCGCAAAGGTCGATCAAGTGAGCAATCCGATCACTTGAGTTTTCCCCGGGTCAAATGCGTTTAGGCGGTGATTATCAGCAATTGGTGTTACGCAGCGTGTGTCCTTTTTGTTTCGGGCGGCGAACCTACTACGGCGATCTTATAGTTGTGGGCGAGTTTGAGCATTTCCTCGCGATCAAATATGAGGGTTTTCCCAGCCGTAACGGAAAGGCAGGTAGCTCCCGCCGCTGCCATTGTTTCGACCGTCGGAACGCCGACGACGGGCACGTCAAAACGCATATCCTGATCGGGTTTGGCGATCTTCACAACGGTCAGTTTTCCGTTGGCTAACTCTCCGGCTCGGCGAATGGTGGCGTCGGTGCCTTCCATCGCCTCGATCGCTACACAGGCTTTTGCACGAACGACGATCGTCTGGCCCAGGTCGAGCCGCCCGATCTCATCGGCAATACGCAGGCCGTATTCAATATTCCCGAGCTCGGTCTCATCGGGCTTTCGCTTGGTAAGCACACCCTCGCCGGCGAGTTGGTCCTGGATGAAATATGTCGAATCGATCAGCTCGATGCCCTCTTTCGCCATCTCGTCAGCCACGCCGCCGATCAACGCATCTGTATTTCTTCGCGGCAGATTCCAGAGCATTTTGAGCATGCGCATATCGGGGAGCGACCCCGAAAAGATCTGTACGTGCTTAACCTGCCCGGCCATTATCGCTTTGGTCACGTCATGTTTCTTGAAGAACGAGATCATCTTGCCCAACTGCCCGATCCCGACCCATACGACATTGTCCGCGACCTCGTCGATCCGTCTGTCGGTCTCCTCTTTGATCGCGACAACCGCTAGCGATTCGCCGCTCTTGCGGGCTCCTTCGATCACGAGAAAAGGGAATTGGCCGTTACCGGCGATCAGGCCGTATTGCATAGAAAAAATGCGGGGACAGATCACCGCATTCAAAGGCTAAATTATGATTCGATCAAGTCGCTCTATCGAAATCCCTGAACAGAACCTCGGGCATCCGTGATAAATTTGCAAAAAGAGGTTGCGGTAATATTCGTGACCTCAACCGCGTGATCCGGGCCCGGGAATGGGTTGTTGTAAATGATGTAGCCGGTTCCGTTGTTGTTGTAACCGGTCGCCAGTACAATGTGGTACGTACCGTCCGCTATAAACCGCGACACCCAAAGAGGCCCATTTTGAAGCTCTTTGATAAAGTCTTTTGCACCGCTTGAAACGTCAAAATCCCAAAAGCTTGTGTCTTTGAACGGCGCCGACGGAAACGAGGTCGTAGTCAAAGCAGTTGAGGCTTTCGCAAATTCCTTATCGATCAAACCATTCTGCTTGGCGTCGTCCACGTCGACGTTTCCACTCGTCAACTTCGATTCGATGTCGGTCGTTGTTTTTCCGTGAAACCGGTGAAGCATCAGGTACGAGGCGTACCAGCATTGCTTGAAATTTGCCTGCCCGCCATTAAGACGGGGAACGTTATGTTTGAAACTGTCCAATTGATCTGCTCCTGATCTAACTCTGAGTGCGATCTCTCAAACCTGTCAGAGGGTATCGCGTGCGAAGGAGTAGGACGAATAAGTATAGGCATTTTGCAAATGGTTCGATCTCGCCGGGCTTGCGAAGCATCTTGTTGACCTCGTCGAGATGTAGCTCTTCGAGCAGGATCATCTCCCTCGCATATTCTTCGAGCGCGACACTCTTGCCTTCGGTTAGAGCAAGGAGTTCGTAGTAGGCCGCAAGAGTCGTTCCTTCCTGCTCGAGACTCTCCCGCAGGATATCGCCGATATCATGTTTATGCGTTTCAAGCAGAGGACCAATTTTCAGTGAAGGATGTCCGCCGAGCATCGTAACAAACTCACCCGCCTTATATGCGTGCGCTAGGCTCTCGTCGCCGTTACCCTTAAGCCATGACACGATAGGAATGCGGTTGTATCCGAACACCATCAGCGAATAATGCGTATAACGCACCACTCCGGCCAATTCTAATTCGAGGATCTTGTTCAGAACCTCGATCGCTTGTTGTTTTTCTTCGTCGGTTATACTCATTTGTGGTCGGGTTTACAAGGTCGCACCATTCTCGGTCTGCTGTCTCGCGTGATAGGAGCTTCGGGTCAGTGGCGACGATTCGACGTGTTTGAATCCCATCGCTTCACCGATCTTCTTCCATTCCGCGAACTCTTCGGGCGTTACATATCGTTCGACGGGTAGACGTTTTTCGTAGGGCTGGAGGTACTGGCCGATGGTCATGATGTTGCAGGACGCTTTGCGAAGGTCCTGCATCAGATCGATGACCTCTTCAAAAGTTTCCCCGAGGCCGGCCATAATGCCGCTTTTGGTTAGCATCGTCGGCATCTGAGTATCACGAAAATGTCCAGCCCGAGCCAATAACTCCATCGACTGTTCGTAGATCGCATCGGGCCGAACACGGCGATACAAACGAGCTATTGTCTCCGTGTTGTGATTAAGAACATCGGGCCGAGCTTCGAGGACATTGTTCAAGGCCGATTCGTCGCCGTTAAAATCCGGGATCAGAACTTCTACCTTACATTCGGGATTTAGCTCGCGAACGTTGGTAATAGTTTCCGCCCAATGCATCGAGCCGCCGTCGGAAAGATCGTCTCGATTTACGGACGTGATGACGGCGTGCTTGAGATCAAGATGTCTGACTGCTTCCGCGACGTGCGTCGGCTCCATCGAGTCCAGCTCCGTCGGTTGACCCTTATTTACCGCGCAAAAGCCGCAATGCCGCGTACACGTATCGCCGCCAAGCATAAAAGTCGCGGTTTTGTCCGTCCAGCATTCGAAGATGTTCGGGCACTTAGCTTCCTGACAGACCGTGTGCAGATTCAAACCTTCGATCAACTCGAGAACTGCATTTTGGTTACGCGGATCACCGAGCTTGATCTTCAGCCAGTCGGGCTTTTTAAGCCTTTCGCGATTTTTTCGACTAACAAATTTTTGGATTAAAACCCTTTCTTCGATCATAAAGCCGCGCTCGAAACTCGAAGCGATAGTGTAGCACCCACCGTCAAAAAATTCAGTTGACAAGTCGTTTCTGAACCACTAAAGTCAGAATATAGACTTTTTAGTAAGGATTCAAGATGACACGAACTCAGCCGCCAATCAACAAACGCAACTGTTGTTGCGAATACTCCTGTTGTTGGCAGTTGCGGCTGTTGTTTTGCGGAGGAATGTGAGGGAACGCAAAATCAAGGAACAGAAATGGTTCGGCCGTGAGATCTAGTAATTTAGAGTCACGGCTTTTTAGTCGGATGTGATCTTGAGAATGCAGACAGCAACCGTAGAACAGAGTATCCCAGGATTTGGGCGAACCAATACGGGCGACCGATCGCTCGGAGCAGCGATCGGAAATACGCCCATGATCCGTTTGCGAAATGTCACTCTGGGTCTTCGCGAAGACGTTGAGATCTACGCAAAGGGGGAACATCTGAATCCCGGCGGGTCGGTCAAAGACCGGGCCGCACTTGCAATGATCCTTGCGGGCGAGCAGAGCGGTGAGTTGACGCGAGACAAGGTAATTCTCGACGCAACCAGCGGCAACACGGGCATCGCATACGCAATGATCGCCTCGGCTCTCGGATATCGGGTTTCCCTCGCGCTGCCTAAGAATGCTAATGAGGCACGAAAAAGCATTCTACGATTTTATGGAGCCGAGATCATCGAAACTGATCCCCTGTCGGGTACGGACGGAGCACAATTAGTGGCTCGTGAACTGGTCGAAAAGTATCCGAGCAAGTATTTCTACCCTGACCAATACAACAACGAAGCGAACTGGAAGGCGCATTTTAAAACGACCGCTCCTGAGATCTGGAATCAGACGAACGGAAGGATTACTCATTTTGTCGCCGGCCTCGGCACAACGGGAACGTTCGTTGGAACAACCCGCGGATTGAAACAATTCAACCCAGCCGTGCAAGCCATCTCGTTCCAGCCGGAATCGCCGATTCACGGCCTGGAAGGAATGAAGCACCTCGCTACCGCGATCGTGCCCGGAATTTATGATCCCGACCTAGCGGACGATAGCTTCGCGATCTCGACCGAGGATGCCCAAGCGATGACGCGGCGCCTTGCCCGCGAAGAAGGATTGCTCGTCGGCCCGAGTTCCGGCGCGAACGTGTTTGCGGCGATCGAGATCGCGAAAAGACTTGAGGAAAGAGCGGTCATCGTTACGATCCTTTGCGATGGGGGAGGAAAGTATTTAAACGAAAGTTTTTGGAATGAGTGATTGCAGAAGCTCTCGCGTAAGCCAGGGTGCTAAAACTAAGTTGAGTGTTCCACCCTGGCTTACGCGCGGGCTTCTGCAGATGATGATCTTTGAAAAATCATAACTGTCGGCAATAAGTGCTTGACAAGGTCGGTGAGGTTGCTTTAATCTTCATTTAGTTCTTTTCACGCTTTCTTTTTTGAAAGCACCAACAGAGTGGCGATTTAAGGTTAACTTGCTCCACTATAAAAAACTGCTAAACAACTGCAAAGAGATTTCATCGGAAGCTCTCGTGCTTTTAGCACGAGGGCTTTTTTCTTTTTGGCGGTTGTCGGAGGAAATTATGTCCGACTTTTCGATAGCGACTAGGCTTGTACACGCCGGTGAACGGCGAAACGCACCGTCAGGTATACCTGCATCTACGCCGATCTACGCAACATCTTCATTTATTCACGAACGTCTCGAAGACGTCGACCGCATCGTCGAAGGCGAGGTAAGCGACTACGTTTACAGCCGCTACGGCAACCCGACGGTCGCCGCGTTCGAGGATGCAATGGCCGGGATCGAAAACGGCGCATGTGCTTTTGCGTACGGGTCGGGAATGGCTGCGCTGCATGCTGCCTTACTTGCATGTGAGCTCTCACAGGAGTCGGTCGTTTTGGCTTCGAGCGATCTTTATGGCTCGACGTTCGAGCTGCTTTACACGGTATTCGGACCCTTCGGCGTCAAAACCGTTACGGAAGATTTTTCCGATATCGCCGCACTGCGGGCAAAAGCTTTTGAGTTAAGGCCACGTGTTTTGGTCTGCGAAACGCTTTCGAATCCGCTGTTGAAGGTCTGTGACATCGAAGAGTGTGCCGAGATCGCCCGAGAGATAGGAGCCAAGCTGATCGTTGACAATACATTCGCGACCCCGTGCCTTTGCCGCCCGCTCGATCTCGGGGCCGATCTGGTAGTTCACAGTGCCACCAAATATCTTGGCGGTCACGCGAATGCCACGGGCGGAGTTGTTATCGCAAGGGAAGAGTTTGATAAACCGGCGTTATTGGGAGCGTTGACACTGGCTGGTGGTGTGCTGAGCCCTTGGGAAGCACATTCGATCCTGGGAGGAATAAAAACTCTGGGATTGAGGATGGAAAAACAATGCTCGAACGCGGAGCGGCTTGCGGCACATTTGCAAAGGGTTCCACAGATCTCGGACGTGATCTATCCGAAGTTTTTTGAGGGCGAGCAGGCGGCCGCGTTGGAAAACTCGTTTCACAGCTCGGAATTCGGTGCGATCGTATCGATCAGGTTAAGTGACGATACCCGTGAAGCGGCTTACAGGTTTTTGAATGCACTAAAGCTTTGCACGCGTGCCGCGAGCGTGGGCGACCTGTTTACCGGAATCGTTCACCCGGCGACCGCCACGCACCGCGAGCTTTCGCCGGCCCGGCGGGCAAAGCTCGGGATCACCGAGGGCCTGATTCGTATCTCGGTCGGCATCGAAGATGTCAATGACATAATCGCGGACATTGAGCAGGCTTTGGCCGCGGTGGAGACGGCAAAGGCAGCGGTTGTGGCCGCCTAACAGAATGATAAGGATCGATGAAAACAATATTGCGGCGATAACCGCACATGCGGAACGCGATCATCCGCATGAATGCGGCGGAATGCTGATCGGGCATTTTGACGAAGGCGGTGTGAAAACGGTTGTGGAAACGTTACCGCTGCAAAACTCAAGGGAAGAAGAAGCCAGACATAATCGCGTGCTTATCTTGCCAGTCGACGTGATGAAAGCTGAGCGATATGCGCGAGAAAAGAAATTAGATGTGATCGGCTACTACCATTCGCATCCGGAATCACCTGCCGTTCCGTCACAGTATGACCTCGATCATGCTTTGCCGGTTTGGTCGTACGTTATTGCGTCAGTGATCAAAGGCAAAGTTGTCGATATATTTTCATGGGAGATGGAGAACGACCGGTCGAGATTTAACGAGGAAGAGATAGAAAAAAGTTTTGTGCATTCGAAATAATATTAGTTTCAGTTATTACGTACGAGAAAGTGGGGAAATAAATATGGCAGTAACAATTTGGTGTTGAAACACGGGAGGATGCGAATAAGA
>JBDTXM010000015.1:0-25846 GCA_040006215.1 Acidobacteriota bacterium | reverse complement strand
ATTTGGACGAAAAACGAACCGAGCAAATAAATCTCGGCATTAACGATACGTTAATTAACGATGTCTCTTTGGACGGTAGCAGAATACTCTTTGATCAGGCACGCGAGGAAAGTGATCTATGGCAAGTTGGAATTGAAACCAAAAGTGAAAAGCAGGTCACGTCTGATCCCGAACTAGAACTCTGGCCGGACATTTCGAGCGACGGTAAAAGTATCGTTTTTCAGAAAGCGACCGAATCTAAGCACTTGCTTGAAGGTTTGATAGTTCTACGTTCGATTGGAGACGATCAACAAATAAATATTGCCACCAATGGTTTTTCTCCGAAATTCTCCCCGGATGGCCAAGAAGTGGCATTCCTACGTGATTCCGAAAATCGCATTGGTCTTTGGGTAACAGGGCGAAACGGTGGGGATGAGCGGGCACTGAGGACCGACGGATTTTCATTTAACGGCTACAGCCTCGTACCTTATAATCGGGTGCAGGCTAACGACTATTCGTGGACTCCCGATGGGAGTGGGTTGATCTATTGTGCGAAGAAAGATGGACTTTGGAACATCTGGCAGGTAGCTGCTACTGGAGCGAGCGAACCTAATCAGGTCTCAAAAAACAACGATGAAGATGTCCGGTTTTCCAACCCGATCTTTTCGCCGGATGGTAAACGTATAAGTTATGTTTCGAACTACGTTACACGAACTTCGGATACAAAGACCACAGCCAATGCTTGCCTGCTATCCTGCGAACATCCGGAAATATTATTTTCCTCAAAATCAGAGTTTAAATTGCTGGGCTGGGACCAGACCGGCAACAATTTGTTGATCGCTTTGCCGGAAAATAGGGCCACTGCTAAGCCATTTCAGATCCAGCTGATTCTCGTCTCTCCCGAAAACAGGAGTACAGATTTGGCTTTGATCGATGCGGCGTATTTCTACAACGTCCAACTCTCTCCGGACCGGCGCTGGATCGCGTTCGTTACCCACGTAGAAGGGAATGATAAAATAATGATCGTTTCAAGCGCGGACGGTGAAGAAGCGACAATAGCGAACACGGCGCCCAATATGTACGTTTCAGGCCTTTCATGGTCACCAGACAGCAAAACTATTTATTACGGCAGGCAGAAACAACAACGGACGATCTCGATGATCGAAAATTTCAAATAAGGAGAAAAGATGATAGACAAAGAATCGTTCATTAGTTTGACCCAGACGCTCGACTCATTAAGGGATTTGGCCCTTGCGGAATTTGCCCTGATCGAATTGGATAACGCAAAGGATGCGACTAAATCAACCAAGGAAACTAAGGAGTTTGCGGAGTTTGTGCTTAAGGCGGTTCAAGGGTTGCGTGGTGATATCGCAGTTAAACATCAGCAGGAATGGATACGTCTGAATCCGTCACGGGCAAAAGACTTCGCAGCTCACATTGCGGGTCTTGAAAAATCGGTAAGCGCCTCTTGCCCACCGGGATTTCACGAAGTTGGCGGTGTCTGCGTTCGAGTTTAGCGAAGTACCCAGTACGCTATCTTGCCTTCGGTGAATTTTGATAGTGCCTTGTTAGCAGGAGCATGATCCCGGAAGGTGCAACTTGGGTACGAAGTCGAGCGGGTATCGCAGCATGCCCGGTTCGATCGTCCTCCTACCTTGTCGTTCAGGACGCCTATTATCGCTGACCCGATCAGATAGCTCCGATATTAACGGCAAAGAAATAGATCGCGATGGCGGCACCGCGCATCTTGATCCCGGCCCACTGACTAAAAAGATATCGATCTATTTTGGCAGTATTTCTTTGACACACGCACTACTTGGCCGTGAATACCACGGCATCGCACCGTTCACAAAAAAGGAGAGACAGGATCGGAGAGATCATGCCGAAGTCGCGTCAGCTATTACTGCGGTAGAATCCCTGGAAGCTGAATTAGCTCGATCGCTGGTGTTATAATTCCGTCCACACTATTAAATACACATTTCGGAGTTGCCTTACATATGAAATATGCGATTGTGGTTGCGGTGTTGGTCTCTTTTTGTTGTTTGTCGGGGAGGGCACAGTCGGGGTTGGACGGCTGGATGCGGATTGAGAGTGACGACGGGCAGTTTTCGGTCGAGGTGCCGAAGGAGTATAAGTTCGTCGCGTACAAGAATGGCTTTTCGCTCTCGCATTTCGGCACCGGCGGAGGTTCGTTCGATCTAGGGGAGGCGAAATACCTGACGAGCTACGTAAACGGTACACTACTCGCCGTTGAATCTTACAAGGGGAGTAAGGGTGCGGCGGGGGAGATGCAGGAGCAGGATGCATTACACAAGACAAAACCCGAAAAAACGACAATTAAAGACCACGGCGTCCCGATTAGACAGCTCTCGTGGAGGGTTGGAAACACGGTGGTGTTCAGGCAGTATTTTGGTTTGAAGGACCGCATCTATATCCTGACCGCCGCTTCACGCAGGGGGACGACGCCTGATATGACACGATACCTCGATTCCGTTCAGTTCGCCGATAAGCCCGCGGGCGTAGTTGCGAGCAGTAACATTAAGTTTTCGCAACTGAAAATTTCCTATGTAAAGCTGGACGTCAACCCAGCGGCTTCGCTTCCCGTTCCGGCGAAGGGCGGCCCGCCGGCAGTAAAGTCTCCAAATGACGGTGAAAACCTTGAAATTTTGCTGAAGCCCGCACCGGGATTTACTGAAAAGGCTAGAAGCAGCGGCGCCGCGGGCACCATAGCGGTCAGGGTGACGTTCAGTGAGGATGGCTGGGTGCCGCAAATAGTCGTATTAAGGGCTTTGCCGGACGGTTTGTTGAATCAAGCTCTGTTTTCGGTTATGAGGATGAAATTCCTTCCAAGGGAAAAGGACAATAAGCCCCAGACTGTGGTCCGCGTGGTCGAGTACAGTTTTAGTATTTATTAGGTTACACAGCAAGTAGGTCCGCCTGCGAATAACGTAAGAAAGGATTTGAAACGCGGACTTCGATAAGCAGAGGCTTCTATTTTATCGAAAGGGTCATCTTAAAGGTCAGAGCATCCACGGGCATTGTTGTCGAGAACCTCAGCCGTACACCTCGCTCTTCGCGTTCTCCTTTATCGACACTGCCGGGTTTGCCGGGAGCTATCAGCATATTTATTTCGATAACCGCAGTTATGTTAGAGGGCTTAACGATTGACGCTAAAAGCGAAGTGCCCCCCGGTTCCAGCTCGAACTGATCGTCTCTTTTCTTGTTGATCGCATTGTCCCCGTGGAGAAACGCAGTTATGGTCTGCGCTCGGTCAAGCTTTATATCGTCCGTAATAACGAAATCGCCCGGCACCTTGAATTCGAACTTTCGTGTGTAGGTTTTGACACCGACACTCGGCTGATATGCAGAAGCAAGGTCGGCCGTTACTGTCAGTCCTTTATCGGTCACCTCAATATCGCGAAGCCGGATCTGATCAAGCAGCGTGTAGGGAACACTCGCAAAAACATCGTGACCTGAGCCCTCGTCGCCCTGGCCTTTGCCGTCAAAAACGACCGCATTGTGTTGCTCGGTCATTGGAACTCCGGCGTAACCCGAATCGCCCGTTAGATATTTTCCTTTGGACCAGATAATGAAACTACCAGCATCAGGATGAGCGTGGCCTGACGAAAGTCGCCAATCGGGAAAATCTTTCAATCGGGCCGTAGTTGCGTGACCCTCAGGCGGCCCGGCCTTGAACGAAAACGCCGTTGCATCGTCAGCCCAGCTCGAACGCCAGTAGATCACATCGTGATCGGGAAAATAATGCCAGGTCGGCTGCTTCTCCATTGCCACCGATTTAACTGAATCGTCATACCAGATAAAGGTCCAGAACTCTTCCGCATTCACCTGGCCTTTCGATCTCAGCCAATCGGCGGCACCCTGGGCCTCGCCGTTCTTATATAAAGATGCGAGGTGATAAATAATGTTGTAATTGGTGCGAAAATGCCCGTTGATCCTTTCGCGTTCATAGTCATCGCCTTTGCGCGAACGGGTGATGTTGCCCGAATAAATATCGCCGTAGTCGAAATTGAATTCGCCGCCGGGCAAGGTCGCGTGCGTCACATATTTGTAGGCGAGCTTGAGCCCGGGCGATTTTTCATACAGATTTTCACCCGTTGCGTGCATGTGTGCGTCCATATAATGGGTCATCCACGGCGTCGAGAATATCCAGTACTCCATCCCCTCGTAGTAAAAACCGTCCTGCGAATAAGTAGCAGTGACGCGGTCAAATACAGCGCGCGAAAGAGCGGCCCAATCTTTTGCCTCAGGCGTCTCGCCCAACAACGCATAGGCTGCAACACCGAGACCCGCGATCGGAATAAAGGTGTGGTTCTGGCTGTAAGCGTAGGTCTTTCCGGATTTCGGTTTGAAGAATTCGTACATCAGATGACCCTGACGGATCAGCTTGTCGCGATAGGTGGTGCGTTCCGTGTCGGAGAGATCGTTGTAAAGCAGATCATATCCCCAACCGAGTCCGTAAAGCAGATGTCCGGCGGCGAGGTCCGTATCTGGCTTGTTCCACGAGTAGCCCCAAACCTTGTACGAAACGGCGGCGTCCATATATTTCTTGGCCGCCTGAAGGTATTTCTTTTCGCCCGTCATTTTGTACATGAAGGCAGCCTCGGCGATGCCAAGCCCGACATCATTCTGCGCACGCCGAGCTTCGGCAGGCGGCGGAGCCGGTTCCGCTGTCAACGTGCGAACGCTGTTCAAAGCCGTCTCCCACAGGTCCTTATGCGTTTTTGCTTTGGCTTTGAGGTCATCGATCTCGGCCTGCGTCAGAAAAACGCGCGGATGAACTCCTTCGAGTTCCTTTTTAAGCGAAGACGAAGTGCTCTTCATAAGAGAGGCGATCGGGTGCTCGCCTTTTAACTTGAGCGAAGCTTTGCGTTCGGCCTCAAGCTCGCTTTTGTCCTGAGCCAAGAAATTAGCGGTGAATGATAAGACGACAAGTGTTGCGATAAATTTGTTTTTCACGATGTTTTTTTACTTCAGATATTTCGAAAGGAACTGAACCATGTCTCCAAGCACGTTCTGGCCGTCATCCTTATGCCGCAACTTGCATTCGATATTCAGTTTGTCCATTTCTTCTTTCAGGACCCTGCCGAAACCGGGATGATGGATGGCTTCGCTGGTGGTAGAGGTTGGCGTCAGGGGTTTGTCGGGAATACTGTAGATCGCCCAAACCGGCGGGTCGTCTTTGGTCAGGTATGTCAGAGGCGATATCTCTCTAAAAAGCCCGAGAGCTTTCGGCGAGGACATTTCTTCCTTCGGCATTCCGAACATCTTGCCGTTCGAGTAACTATTGTATTGATTGGCAAGCGCCCCGACATATTTGGCAACGATCTCGGGCTCCAGAGTTGTTTGAGCAGCCGAAACCGCTATCACTTTGACACGAGTGGATTCGCGAAGCACTGGGTCGCCGTTTTTCGGATCAGCCATATCGTCATGAAACCCTAGCCACATCGAGGTCATTCCGCCCGCCGAGCTGCCCGTCAATGCGACAAGTTTCGGATCGATGTTGAATTCCTTCGAATTGTACCGCGCGTATTGGATCGCACGGGCGCAATCCATGTAGTGCTGTGGAAAGACGGCTTCACCGGTCAGACGATAGTTGACGGCCATCACGGTAAAACCAGCTTCGAGCATTCTTTTCAACTGATTCGCAGACAGATTGGACTTGTCGCCCGATGCGAGGCCGCCGCCGTGAATGTAGACGACGAGCGGCGTGGGTTTCTTCGATACCGACCTCCAGACGTCGAACGTATTTGCGCCGAACGGGCCGTATTTGCCATTTACGATGTCGGGCTTTGGCAGGACCTCGGCAGGAGTGGGTTTCAGCGGGTCGAGGGTCGACGTGGGAGCCGACGTTTGTGCGTAAATGGCAAAGGCCATGGCGAGGAATATTATTACAACCTCAAAATAGTTCAACCTCATTATTCAGACTCCCTGAAAATCACGGCCAACACTGTTTGGTCAAAAGGTCATGCGGGCGCCGAACTGCAGCTTACGCATCGATCCCGCGGTAGTAATGCGTCCGAATGTAGCAGAGGTCGCGACATTGGGTGGTGCGCTGGAATTCGGCAGATCAAGATTAACGTCATTAAATATATTCGTGCCCTCGGCGCGCAACTGAAGCTTAAAACGCTCTCCAAATCTGAAATCGCGTGACAGAGCGAGGTCAACCGCCCGGTAACCCGGGCCGGTCAGAAGGTTTCGGCCAGCGTTGCCCTCCGCAAATCCGTTTGCGATCGTATTCTGGCGAAATGCGTTTATGTTGAACCACATGTCAGCCGTAGGGGTATCAAGATGCGGATCGCCGATCAACTGGGCCCGGTCATTAGTACTGCCGTCAAGGTTTGCGTCGATGTTGCCGTTGGTAGCGGTGAATGGCCGTCCGCTACGTATCTTGACGATCGGGGACAAACTCCAACCGTTGATTATCCCTTTCCAGACCTTGTTGTCGCCTGTGTAGAAATCGGGTCGGAAATTCATGCTCATGCTGAAAACATGACGCTGGTCGGTGTCCCCGCGACCCTGTTCCAGTTCGAGCCTGCTGTAATTTTGGGCAAGGCCCTGGGTCGTATTGTTATAAAGCTCAGCACTGCTAAGCGTCTTGCTGAAAACGTAAAAACCGTTAATGCTGACTCTAGTGCCAAGGCGATACGAGCTGGAGAACTGCATCGAATGGTAATTCGCATTCTGATCAGAGTCGAGAACGGTGACCGCGCCGAATGCCGTATTTGGTCGCCGGGCGTTTACGTTCCCGGTTGTCGCGCCTAACGTCAGAACGGGGTAGTTAACATCGCGTCCGAAAGGCAAATTGTTGCTAAGGGTTCCCACGTACGCGATAGTTGCAACAAAGTTTTTGAATATCTCGCGTTGGATCGAAACATTCATCTGGAAGGTCCGCGGCCACTTGAAATCCGGCGCGACAGCGAAAAGTCCTCCGCCGCTGGTGAACGTTCCGTTATATGGGAACGGGTTGCCACCGGGAAAGTTGTTATACGGATTGCTGAGCGACGCACCCAGCGGCTGTAACGTCACCGGATCTTCTCGCCGATTTAAGTTGCTGCCAGCAAAGTTTAGCCGGGTGGAAAACGGCTGGAAGTTGGTCATCGTATTCCACTCGTTACCGGAGATGCTTCCCCAGAAAAGTCCAGCGGCGGCACGAACCGAGGTTTTGCCGTCGCCGAATGGATCCCAGGCTATGCCAAACCTTGGCGAAAAGTGAGTTAGACGATTCGGAATACCGCCCCGTTCAACCCCCGCGTCGCCGTAGAACAAAGCCCCTATCGGCGCGATGGGATTCACGACCGACTTTTGACCCGGAACATAATTGACCACACGATTGAGTGGGTCGGTCGGTGCCGTCTGAACATCCCATCGCAACCCGAGGTTAAGCGTGACACGCGGACTCAAGCGATAATCGTCCTGCACAAAGAGAGCGGTGTACCAGGTGTTCGTATAACCGGTGACAGGTGCATCCTGAGTCAGGCCGCTCGGAACACCTACCAGAAAATCTGCAAATCCGTTTCCGGTCGATGTATTGTTGAACGTAAAGACTCCGTAGTTATTTAGAAGAGTCTGCTGAATGTCCTTATTAAGCGAAACCTCGCCGCCAACCTTAAACGAGTGGCGTCCCCTGATCCAACTAAAGACGTCGCGGATAGAATAAAGATCGGTACCGGCGGTAGGGCCGCCGATGGCGTTCGACAGCGTGAAATACCCGCTTACTGTTATTTGCGGTAATGACGGAGTGCCCTGAGGCGTAAAGCTTGAGCCAAGATCGCGAAGAGAGGTATCGGGCACGTTTAGTCGGCCGCCGAAAAGTCGACTGTAAGTAAACCAGATCTGGTTAACCTTGTCGGGACTGACCACCCAAACATCGCTCAGGTTTATGTTGTGCTGTCTCCAGGTGTAATCTTGCGTGGCCCATGGAATATTGCCACTGCCTGGAAATACCGTTGTCGTTCCCGCGGTCGTAAAATATGAGAAGGTTAAGCGATGAGCCTCATTGAGCTGGTGATCAACCTTTCCCAGGAACTCGTTCGTGCTAAATGGGTTTGCAACGTTGCCCTGCCATCCGATCAAACCCCTATTTCCTACCACAACGTTAGGGAGCGGGATATAGGTATCGACGATCTTCCTGGCAACGGGATCAATACGATTTGGACAGATCACCCCCTGAACGCCATTGCAACTAAAGATTGTAGCGTTGGCCAGACTGGTTCCTGTTGCAGGATCCTTTGGGGTGGCGCCGCTGGATGCTCTAAAATCACCGGAGCGTTCCGCGGCCGTAGGAACTACGCCGCCGGATAGGAAAGTGCTTGTAATCTGGCGAAGCCCTGCGTACGAAAAGAAGAAAAAAGTCTTGTCGTGAATGATCGGGCCGCCGACCGTCCCGCCGAACTGATTTCGGTGATAGGGTGCCTTTGCCAACTTCGAGCCCCATTCATTCGCGTTGAAAGCCGTATTTCGGACAAATTCATACAGCGAACCGTGAAATTTGTTCGTTCCCGATTTTGTTAGAACGTTGATAACCCCGTTAGCAAAACGCCCAAACTCCGCGTTGTAGCCGTTAGTCTGAACCCTAAATTCCTGGATGGCATCTGGATTCGGCAGGATGTTGCCCGTGTTTCGGAGGTTGGTCATGTTCGTTCCGCCGTCCAGGTAGTAATTAACTGAACCAGTCCCACCATCAGTACCGCCATTGATGAGTGTCCGCTGTTCAGGAAAACCTAGGCTGAGGTTGCTCGTTGCGGCAGAGGCCGTCGCGATGCTGCCTACACCTCCGTTGTTCGATTGAACTCCCGGGGTTAGGTCAAGTAGCGTGTAAACGTTACGCTCGACCAGCGGCAAGTTCTCGATCTCTTGTGACTGTATAGTTCGCCCCAGTTCGGTCGTGCTGGTATTTATCTCGGGTGGTGCGCTCGTGACGGTGACTTCTTCGCTTACGGACCCAAGCTCGAGTGAAACGTCGACGCGAGCCGTATCGCCAACTCGTAGCACAATGCCCTCGCGAAGGGCCTTTTTAAAGCCGGATGTCGCGGAAACCTCGACCACATAGCTGCCGACAGGAAGAAATTCGATTCGATAATTCCCGTCTTCATCGGACGTGACGGTTCGCTTGAGGCCCGTCTCGACGTTGCGCGCGGTCACAGTCGCGGCCGGCAGTTGAGCACCGCTGGAATCGGATATAGTGCCGACGATGGTTGCGCTGGTTATCTGGCCAACAGCGCTCAGGGGGATCGCCAATAGAATCGCAAAAAAGATGAGGATTCCAACCGCATGCTGTGGGCACATGGCCTGTAATAGAGTTCGAACTGCAGTTGAGGTTTTCATTTTCTTATTCTCCTTTCTAGTCCATTAACAATCCGCCATTGATCTCAATCGTTTCGCCGCAGAGATAGCTTGCGGCATGAGATGCCAAAAATCCGATCACGCCGGCAACCTCTTCCGAACGACCCTCCCGGCCCATCGGGATCGCAGCACGCAAATTTTTCATTGTTTCCTCCGTCGTAAATGTCTCGTGATAGGGAGTGTCAATCACACCAGGCGAAACTGCATTGATACGAATCCCCTGCGAGGCATATTCCTTCGCCATCCCCTTGGTCATCGTAAGCAAAGCGGCCTTCGCCGAAGAGTAATGTATCGAACCCGGAGCACCGCCGTTGCGGCCCGCAATCGATGTCACGTTGACGATCACTCCTCCTCCTTTTTCCAGCATTCCCGGAAGTACGGCCTGAGAGCAAAAGAACGCAGCTTTAGCGTTGAGGTCGAACACCTCGTCCCAACGCTCCTCGGTCATCTCCATTGTTCGCAGCCTCTCGATCAGGGAACCCGCGTTATTTACCAGGATATCTACCGGCCCGAGGCGGCCCTCGACCTGTCTGACCATGTACGTAATGTCCCGGGTACTGATGACATCAGCTTGGATCGCAATCGCCCGTTCTTTGGCGAGACCGCCGGCCGTGGAGTTAACTGCTTCGGCCCGCTTCTGGCCGTAAGCGTGTATCGTGTTCGCCACCTCTTCGGCACCAGCTTGATTCTTTAGATATGAAATGGCGACCGACGCGCCGCAGTTGCCAAATAGCTCTGCGGTTGCCCGTCCGATGCCGCTCGACGCGCCGGTTACGAGAACAACTTTTCCGGTAAAATCAAATGGATTAAACACAATCCCTCCTTAAATCTTTTGAGAATAAATTCAAACTGTCTCTAATTTCCTGATTCTGCCAGACAGAGCGAACAAAATGATCGTGCCTACAGGTGCCAGGATTCCCGCCGCCACGAGGATCGGAGTATAAGAAAAATGATCGACGATCCAGCCAGTCGTAAAAACAAAGATCATCGAACCGATACCGGCGCCGGTGCCGCCTAGACCGGCGACGGAGCCCACCGCCCCTCTCGGGAAAAAATCGCTCGGGAGCGTCTGAACATTGTTGATCCAGGCCTGAAATCCGAAGAGCACAACGCCTATCAGTCCCAAAGCAGCCATCGGGTCGGGCGTAAATGCCGCAAAAATACCCGCGGGCATCAGACAGGCCGCGAAGGCTATCACGGCCTTTCTTGCACGGTTCACCGACCAACCACGACCGATGAGAAAGCCGGACACCCAACCTCCAAAGAGGCTTCCCACGTCCGCTGCAACATACGGAACCCATGCGAACAACCCGATCTGTCTAAGGTCAAAACCATGAACTTGATGCATGAACAACGGCAACCAAGTGATGTAAAGCCACCAAACCGGATCCACAAAAAATCTTGCGATCACGATCCCCCATGTCTGACGATAGGTGAGAAGTTCGAACCATCCGGGTGAACGGTCTGCTTCAACTGTCGGGGTGCCGGAATCTGAAAAACTCGAATCGGCTTCGGCAGGTTCGTCAGGGTTGCTTTTTTCTTGGATTAGATCTAGTTCTTCACGGCTTAGCCACTTGTGCTTCTCGGGTGTGTCATAGATCAGCCACCAAAGGATCAGCCATCCAAAGCCAAGAAGACCCGTAAAAATAAAGGTTTCGTACCAGTGTCCAAAAAAAGTGGTTAGGCCGACGATCAGGGGCGGTGCGATTATCGAACCGATAGCGGCGCCGCTATTAAAAATTGCCATGCCAAACGCTCGTTGGCGGGCGGGGAACCATTCGGCAACGGTCTTTGCTGCCCCGGGCCAGTTTCCCGCTTCGCCAAAACCGAGTACAAAGCGAAAAGCGCTAAGGCTTTTTAATCCCATCGCAAAAGCGTGGGCCATTGCAGCGATCGACCATAAGACGATAGAAAAAGTGAATCCTTTTTTAATTCCGACGCGATCGTATATTTTTCCTGAAACGCCTTGACTGATCGTGTATGCGAGGAGGAATGCTGAAGCGATGCTGCCGAATTCGGTGTTCGTTAGATGAAGATCCTGAGTGATAAGCGGCGCGAGCACCGATATCGTTAGCCTGTCAATGTAATTTATCAGCGTGGCCAGAAAGATGAGGCCGATGATCCACCACCGCAAGCCGGGGATCCTTATACCTTGCTCTTCGGATACAATTTGTCCTGACAAATTTCTCATTACCAGATAAATAATCTTCGCCTCCTGAAGTGAGGAGCCGGTTACTCGGAAATTCCTTTCCAACCCACGATCCCTTCGGCGCTGGGGTGTTAATTACAGCAGGGTCGGCAGTTAAAGCTTAATTGGTAAAACCAATTGGTCGGCTCCTTTTAGCCTAGCGAGTCGGCTTTATCCCACGTATCGACTCCAGTCCCGCCGTTTTCAAGAAGCGCAATTGTGGCCGCGCCCCCGGCACCGAGAAATCAAAGCTTGCCGTTAGATATGTTATCGTTACCAGATTGAGGGGAAAAAGTCGCTAATTCCCAACACTCTGTTAGTTATTCGCAACCGTTGATCCGCGAATAATAAGCTCGCAATCTAACGTTCGCTCGGTACGTTTTAAGCCTTCATCACCGGAGATCCGACATAGAAGCATTTCTGCAGCGAGTTGGCCCTGAATCCGCATGGGCTGCCGCACCGTCGTCAGAGGCGGCACGGTATGCACCGCAAGCGGAATATCGTCGAAGCCAACGATGGCTATGTCATCCGGGATCGACAGCGCGGCCTCTTTTATCGCGGTCATCGCTCCTACTGCTGTAAAATCATTTCTCGCAAACACGGCCGTTGGACGATTGGGTAAAGCCAGCAATCGCTTCATTCCCTCATAGCCCATCCTTTCGGTGGAGTATCCAGGAATTTCCGAGACTTCGTGACGCCGTCCTGTGATGAGCCGTTCGTCGATTTTGATCCCGTGCGATTCGAGGGCTTTAAGATATCCTTGCAGACGTTTAAGGTTGTCTCGGTCGGCGAAAGCGGCTCCTATAAAACCAATTCGCTCGTGGCCAAGATCAATTAAATGCTGTGTCGCTTCGAATCCGCCCGTAAAATTGTCGGCCGAAATGCTGTCAACTTCGTCATGGCTGAAGTCGCGTCCGACGACGACAACCGGCACGTGGCTTTCCACGATTTCCCTCAAGTGAGTGTCACCCTCCGAGTTAGATCGGGTCGCTACGATTAGACCGTCGACATTGTGATCAACGAGCGACTCGAAAGCCGTTATGTCTTCCTTGGCACTGTGCTCGCTAATACAGATGAAAAGGCTATAGCCACGAACAGAAAGAGTCTCTCGAACGGCATTGGCAAGTTCGGTGGAGTAAGGATTCGAAATATCGCCGATTACAAGACCGACAGTCTCGGTCCGCTGCCTTTTGAGATTTCGCGCCAAGCCGTTGGGACGATAGTTCATTTCCTTAACCGCATTCAAAACCTTTTGACGCGTCTCAGCGCTGACATAGCCAGTTCTGTTGACCACGCGCGAGACGGTCATTGGAGCGACGCCAATCGTCGCTGCTATGTCACTGAGCGTTGTCGGTTTCTTCTTCGCCATCAATAGAACGCTGTTGGGTAAGTTAACGTTAACTTAATAGCATATTCGAAAAACAGACGCAAGACCAAAAATTGCGTACCCCCTTTGGGCTTTCGATTTCGCTATGTCTACTGCAAGAAATTCCGCGCGCAGTTGGAGCTAACTTAACAGAGCGCTTTGCATCAATGATGCCCCGCGAACGCGAGGTAATGGAGCTCGTAGTGTCGGGACTTCTAAATAAACAGGTCGGACTAAAGCTCGGTATCAGCGAGATCACGGTTAAGGCACATCCGGGGGAAAGTCATGCTAAAGATAGAGTCCGACTCCCTTGCCGATCTTGTCAAAATGGCGGTCAAGCTCGGCCTCATGCCCGCAATGAACCCTTGGCACCATTCGAGAGAGTCACTTTAAGATGCTCTTGGCTCCGATCTTATTATTAGTAGCTTTTTGCTCACCGGCCCGAAGCGCGAAGGACGGGAGCTGGTGAAATGCGTGGACTCAGTGGTACCGCAATGGGCTCCAGGAGTTGGTAGAGAGGGAGCTTTTGAGATCAAGTCGTCAGTTGCCGGTAGTGAAATGATGGCAGTCTATTGTGTTTCTGGGCCGGTACTGTTCAAATTCCGTCACGCGGGTGAGTTGAGGCTGCCAAAGGGATGGGAAATGAACCAACACAAACTGAGCGGATCCATTCGATCAACCCCCCGGTCGAGTCTGACTGGGATCCGCGGAAGGTGCCGTCCGGTTCACCGATCAGAATAAAGGGCGCCCAGGATAGCGGCGACATATTTGTATCCGAGTTGATCATTCGGAGTTTTGCTGTCCGTAGTGCGGACGATCTCGAACGCCCCGCTGCGATCTCCCGATAAAACTCCGGGATCAGTTCAGCGGATCGCCGGTCGCCGACATTCCAAAGGCTTCCGACTACAGACCGAGCGCCAGCATACAAGAATCCTTGAGAAATGCCCATGAGTCCTTCGCCCCTTAGGATTTGTCCGCTGGCCGTTCGACAAGCAGAGAGGACGACCAGTTCCGGCGGATGTTTGAGCTGGAAGATCTCGCGAACCTGGAGGAAGCCGTCCTCGCCATCCTGCTCGGGGCCCGGAGCTAACAGGAGCGACGATCTTTCGGGCATCTCGTCGCTTAATAGGCCATGGGTGGCAAAGTGCAGGATCTGAAATTCCTCAAGCGACGCCGATTTCAACTGATTTTCCGATGCGGATCCACCTGTTAAAACTTTGGTTTCATTTCCAATAATATTCTCGATCGCGTGGGCTTCGTTCTCGCTTTGCGGGATCGGTTCGATCGTCCCATTGGCAACGTCAAATACCGAGAGCATGGGTTGACTCAAATTATTATTGTTTGCAAACGTACGCAAATCCGGGGCGAGGGTCGGGTTCGCGAAGACGAGGGCTCCGTGCTTGGCATTCGAATTCGACCGACTCCCGAGCTGCGAAAAGATAGCTCCGGACGGAGCGTAGGAAATTTCGTAATCCTCGATCAAATATCGACCGCTTTCTGAATTGATCAAAGACTCGAAGGGAAGAAAGTGTAAGTTTGCATCCGGTACGATCACTAGTTTTTGGAGGCCGGGATGAAGATGTGGCAGCAGCGGAAACACGAGGTCATGATCCAGGCGTTCGCTGATCGCTCGCCAGTTGGAAATGTCGCCGCTCGCCAACAGATCTACATAATTTTGGACCCGAGCATTCAGGTCGCGGGCTCCGATATCAAGGTTCTCGACAGCAAAGGTTCGATGCCCAATGATAAAAACGTCCGTGTGTTCGTCACCGACAGCGTACGCGACCAATACACGCTCCGGGACGAGAGCCGCTTGTAAATGCTGCAGCGATGCTAGCGGCGTTGTAGAGTTTTGCTGCTCGGGCTGCAAGAAGGTGCTGAGTTTGGCGGATAGAATACCGAGTTCTAGCTCGTTCGCTGATAAATCGTCGACCAACGAACTGCGCTCAACTGATGTCAGATCTTGCTCCAATAAATGTTGTTGAATAGAAGATATCTTTTTCGACAGGGCCTCATGCTGCAACGTCAGTTCATCGGGAGCGACGGAACTATTGGTGAGGGCTACACTGCTGATCGTTTCCAAGAGTCGCTGCGCCTTTGCGGCTTCGTAAACCTGGAATGCGCGTTCGTTATCCTGGTGAAAATTGTCGTTCGTTTTGGCACGCTTAAGAAGCGTCTGTACGAGTCCTTGATAAATGAACTGATGGTCCTGGAGAAAAACGTTACGCTGCCTTATCGAAACAAGACTATGCCTAACTCCCTCAAATTCGGCTAGGGCCTTTTCGTAAAGGTCAATCGACCGATCAAGATCGCCAAGGTTGGAATAGGCAGCCGCCATTCCTGCATAGGCGAAGCGAAGGACCGGCGTTTTTTCCTTCATGCGAAGTTCAAGCGAATGCTGGTACTCCACAAGAGACCGACGAGGGTCGGTTTTTACGCACATGTCACCGAGGTCGCGATAAGCGGCCGTTAATTGATCGGAGCTCCCGTAGCGTTGGCTCAAATGCAAGACCTCAACTTGGATGCGCAACGCTTCGTCGAGATCGCCTTTTGCGTAATTCGCCCAAGCCACGCTGGAAAGCAGTACCGCGCGGTAAGCGGGCTCGATCTTTGCCTCGTCGGCGATATCGAGCGCCTCGTGAAACGTTTCGATCGCCTGATCGATCGAATCAACGCCGAGATAATAGTCACCGATAGCAGCGAGAGAGTGAAATATCTCATTCTGGTTGCCGGTCTCTCTTGCCAGATCGAGGATCCGCTTTCGCGTCATGAAGGCTTCTTTCCGAAAGCCGAGCCGATCGTACGCCGATGCGATATTAAGGCGGGCAGAGACCTCACCCGAACGATCGCCTATCTGTTGAAAAAGCGAGCACGAGACAGTTAACGTGTCGATCGCTTCAATCGGGCGATAGAGATACTTTTGTGCGATGCCTTTATCTTTGAGCGCGATCGCCTCGCCGAAAACATCGCCAGCCTCACTCATCAATTGTACCGCCCGTTCAAAAGTAGTGAATGCATCCGCATACTCGGCCTTTTGGAATAAGATATTGCCTCGGAAATCCATGCTCCAGGCTTCGGCACGCCGTGAATTGTCACCCTGAGTCGCAGCAAGAGCCTCGGCGATCTTTTTGGCAGGTCCAAGTTGTCCTCTTCGACAATAGACTTCGATCAGGTCCTCGTAGCAGGTGAGAAGCGCGTTAAAATCATCTGCCGCTTGTCGTGCTGCGCATGCATTTTTCACGTCGGATGGTTGAGCGCGTCTTGCAGCAGGGGCCGAGATAGGCAGATCGATCAGTAGGAACCCAAGGAAGATCACGCCCCAAATGTTCGAATGGCGCCACCATAGATCGATGAGGATCGCGATAGTTTTACCTCGGCCTGTCGACATCTTCTCGTATCCTGAACTTAAGCAAACTCGATTGTCGAGGAGCTCCGTCGAAGATCGTTATTCGCCAGTAGTAAACTTGCCCGGCTTCCAGGTGTGACCTCACGTCTGCTGTCAGCGAAACTGAACTGACTTTCGTCAAATCACTTTCCCAGATCAACGTTGATTCCCGATCGAAAAGAGAAACTTTATAGCCAAACGAACCGGCGGATGGCTCCCAGGATAATTTCTCTGGCGGCGCATCAAGGAGAGAATCGTCGAGCGGATCGGTCACGAGATAAACCGAGCTGCTGCCCCGCTGAGCATTGCGACCGGAGCGGCCATCCAACTGATTTCGAAGTACAAAAAAAGGAATCGCGATCACGGCTGTCAAAACTATCGCAGCCGCTACAACAAATCGCAACGACAGGATCGAGTGCCATTGCTCCACCCAAGTCACTTTTGGCTCCTCCCAGCCGTGTTTGAGAGCTTCTTTGACAGCCCATTCTTTCAGTGAAACGAGAGATCTGTAATCCTCGGCGCAGGAGTTGCATAGAGCGAGATGATCCTCCGCCACGCGGCGTTGTTCTAACGACAAGCTTCCGGATACAAGGTCTTTAATGTCATTCGACGAAACGCAGTCTGGGCGTGCTCCTGCCCGCTTCTTAAAAGCATCTTTTAGATCGGTTTCGTTGATCTTCATTTTTCGTGCGTATTGAGTTCCAGATCGATGCCCTCATCTCGCAGAAATTCTCTTAGATCGTTCAATCCACGGTAAATGAGGTTTCGCGTTTTCGGTTCAGTCCAGCCGAGAATCTTTGCTATCTCGATATTGGTAAAACCTCTCAGGTGAAGACTGACACAGAGTCGCCGATTCTCCAATAGTTTATCAAGCGCGTGATTTACCTTTGTCGCCAACTCGCGTCGGATGGTATTGTCCTCGGGCGAATCGCCCTTTACTACGGCGACGGGCGTTTCAATCGGCCCATCCGCATCGGGTTCGATCATCTGATCTTCCTTGCGGGCCCGGACCTTCCGGATAGCATCGATCGTGACGGTCGCCGCTATTCTATAAAGATAAGACGAAACATTTTCGATCTTTCTCTCACTCTTGAGCGCTTTCCAAAGCTTGACTCTCGCCTCTTGCTCGACGTCATCAAACTCAATTCCGAGACCGCGTGGGCAAGTGCGCTCGATCGCCTGCCGCAGGAACTTCCCATAGCTCTCGATTATCTCCTCGAATCTAGCGTCGGATGACGGATCTGATCCCTGCTGCACTTATTTTTTCGATCCGTGAGAGAAAACTGCCATCGGCTTCGTCTTAATGATTTAGGGAACAGATTACTCTTGTTTCAGATCGACGTAAAGATTCCCTTACTGCACACCGTTTTTGAAGCATCGAGATATTAAAAAACGATCTTCGAGGAATGACTATGATCGAGACACAGTCCGTGCCTAATGTTTTCCAAAGTCAGGTCAGATCGCGACGACCAACACCGGCTATCAATTTGGGTCGCTTATCAGAGCTATTGTTAGTCATCGGGCTCTCGATATTTTCGATCTGTTGTTTCGATCCGAAGAACGTCTCACAAAACGGGACGCTCAACGGTTATCGGGCGAAAGAAGCCCAATTGGACGGCTTTCGGGTACGACCGATCATCAATTTCCACGGACCGACTTTCGAGATCCAAAACAGCAAGGATCTGTGGCTTAAAGATGGCGAACAAGCGACTTTTACTTGGGAAACATTTGAGATCCATTGGGAACTGGCGCAGGAGGGTGTCAATTGCACGTTCGACGGAACTGAGCCGGCCGAAAAATGTAGCATTTGCGATCTTTGCAGAGGCGGTTGCACAATCCCGGTTACGGGTTCCTACAACATCTCCCAGTACGATGCTCTTTTGGCGTATAAGGGGTTCATTCTGGACTCCAAGCCTGACGTTCTATGGACCCTAGCCGGAACGGATTACGTGGTTGGCTGCCCGATGTCGGGTCGAACGCCGGTAACGATCACTCCATCAACAAATATGGTCACTCGGCTAATGAGCCCCATTCAGGAGGGCGTCACGATGGAGGAAACGAAGATCCACGTTCTGAAGTCTGAGCAGAAAGATACGGTGTCTTACCAGTTAACCGGACAAACGATCGACGCGGTGAATTATTGGACTTGGGAAATTCCTGGCGATCCATGGTTTGAGAATTTTAGTCCGAATCTTCGTGTCACGAATATCCGCGTTCTTAAAGGAAGGTGTTCACCGGACCCCCTTTCAGGTAAATGCCGGGCCCCTTCTGAGAGCATAGTTCAACCTTCGCGAATTTTATTCTTTCCTGGTTTCGCCGGGAGCGTCACGAACTATCAGGGAGGCGAGCCGCTGCATCGATGCTACTCAAATACTTCGGGAACTGAAGAAGGCGCTTTCTTCAATCTAGACACCTGCCGACAAACGTACAGTACCGGAACACTTGCGACGGCAATGAAATCCGTTACCCCAACTTACGAATTCCTCCCGCAAAATCAGTTTTCGAAGCTTACGTGGCTCGTCGAGTTTAACCAGCAAGAACGCGCTGACGTAGATCTCTCGACACCGTGCGATACAGCAGCCCCTTTCGCGGGCTGCGATGTGCCTGCGTTAGATCAAGATCTGATAATCGAATTTACCCTAGTGGCAAGCTGAGAGGAGCGAAATAGAATATGAGATCGATCACCGTAAATATCTTGAAGTCGGCGGCCCTGGTGCTCTTTTCCCTTGTCTATACTGGCTGCACGGACGATTTCTATCTTTCCGAAAAAGAAACCGCCGCCTACACAAGCGTGCTCACCACCCAGTCAGTCACCACAACGACGTTCGATAATCTTCAGGGACGGACGATCGACATGCAGTTCGATAATTCTACGGACTCGCCGCGATTGGTCGGCAGCAACCTTCTGGCCGAAATGCGTCGAACGGAAATGGCCCAGCTGGAAACCAGCCAGTCGGCCGTCGACCTTTCAAGGCTTTCGGGCGAACTCGAAAAACAGATCGACCATTGGATCGAAGGACGTCTGGAGCTGTATCGCGGTGCCGGAACAGAGCAGGCCCGGTTGAACAGGCTGGATAGCGTAAGCGTTCTTTTCTTAAACGATCCGGCCTTTAGTTACGACTCGCAACGTCAAACGATAGCCTTCGATGTCAGTCTGCAGATCACCATTAACGGTGAGATAGAGGTCACGGCCCTTGATTGGTTCCTGGATATTTTCTTTGACATTAACGGGACATATCCGCTGACCGTGAGTATGGACAATCTTCGCCTTCAGGGTGAAGTGAATTTACAATCGCCCTTTGCCGACGCCGGTCGGATCGAATTCAAACTGCGCCCGCAAGTTGTCGGGCAGATCCGGGTTTCAGACCGCGGAATTTCTTTGCCCCAGCAAGTTCGCGACGGTGTCGCAGACCTCTTGCGAAACAATCTGTCTTCTCGGGTGGATGAGGTGTTCGAACAATCTTACAGTTGGTTTGCCCTACCCGCGATCACTCTCACACCAGGTGCCAACAGCCATCTTGAGGTGGCATACAGAGCAAAGGCGGACTGGCTTGGGCCGGATGCCGCATCGCCACTGCTGCATATCGTTACAAGAGCGTCCGATGGGAAACTCTATCACGCGCGCAGGATCGATGATCAATGGACGAGCTATTCGGCGGTTGTGTTTCCAACGCCGGGTCCGAGCCCGTCTTCTACCCCGCTGCCGCGCATTGATAATGAGCCGGCCTTGATCCATTCTGGTTCGAATCAGCTTGAACTGGCAGCAACCGACGCAGCCGGCAATCTTGTCTACGCTCATTATCGTGAGGACGCCTGGGGAAATACGAACGTAATCAAACCGAACACCGGATTCAACCCTGCGATCAGTTACAAGGGAAAACCGGCGATCGCGTCGTCGGCTCCAGGTCAGGTCGAGATCGTGGTCGTCGGCAGCGATGGCCAACTCTGGCATCTTCGCCGAATAAACGGGGCGTGGCAGATCCCGAGTCGCGTGCCGCAGATCAATGCGCCTACAACCGCGCCATATCGCGACCCGGTCGCGGTCAACGTCGGAAACAAGGTCGTGGTCGTTTATGCAGATGCGGCGAATCGCTTGAGAGGAGTGGATCTCGATCTGGAAACCGGTGTTTGGGGTGCCGCGCAATTGATAACGCCAAGTAGCATAAAGTTTGTCCCCGCGGCTGTAACCGTCTCTGAAAGTCAGGTCGAGGTCGCGTACGTGAAAGCAGATGGGACGCTTTGGCGGAATACGCTTTCGGTTTCGGCATTCAATCTCGCGGCCGGAGCGAGCGGTTCGACGATCAGCGTTCCTGTCGAGAAACCCATCGGAGGATTGACGCCCGGCGGTTCGCCAGTGCTGGTCTGCTCAACTTACAAGCAGCCGGAACTCCTGGTTCCCAACACGTCTGGGAAACTGAGATACAACCGCTTCGTTAACGCTCTGGGCTCCTACGCGGTGGATGGCGTGACGGTGCAGCCGGGATGGCAGGGTTGGATCGACATCCTTGAGACCAATTTCTTTACGGGCAGCATTAAGACGGACGGCAATGCACTCTCGTATTCTACGGCTGGAACGCGCACAGGAAAAACGGAAGTGATCGCGAGAGCTAAGTATTTCACCAAACAGCACATCTTCTTTAACGAATATGAAAGCGGACGCTACGCCAAGGCGACAGCACCTTGGAAAACTGTCGGATGGCGCGGGTGGGAGGCGACAGGCGGCTTCAACGCAGTGGGAACGCCGGCGATCGCCGCCGTTGACCGCAACTTCCAAACTGCGCACATCGGCAACCGCCAAGGCTTTGGCCCGACAGTCCACTGGGCGAGACTGGCTCAAACAAATGCGACATTTTACCTGGGCTCTACGGTCGCCACCCGTACGACCGGTCCACTTGCTGATCCCGTCGTTCTTTCTGCCGGCATTGGGATGTTCGATACGATCACGATCGCCGCGAACGGTAAACCGTCGCATATCAGAAATTTTAGCGACGGCAGCGGAATGATCAATACTTTAACGACGCCGGCAGGGGTTACGTTGTCTTCTCTTTCCGCGTTCTCCTATGGAAACGGCCTTGTCGAACTGGTCGCATCTGCGACGAACAACAACGTCTACCACTGGCGGTATCGAAACGGAACGTGGAGTGCTCCGGTCTTGATCGCAACAGGTGTTATCTCGGCTCCGATCCTGATCTACAAGGGCGTCGGACAATTTGAAATGCTCGGCGTTGACGTCGACTATCGCCTTTTTCGATCACGATTCTTAGGAAACATGTGGCAGCCTCGGCTACTTGTGCCTGGCACCTTCCGGATCAATGAGCTTGCATTCGGTCCACAAGCTGCCGCGACCTGGGGCGATGGCGTAATAGACATTGCAATTCTTAATAAGGATACAAAGGCGTTAAATTATCGCCGGATCGGTCCGGGCGACGAGGTCTGCAGCGGTTTCGGCTGTCCCGCTGCAAGGGTTTTTAGCAACCTTGGTGGAAGTAATCTCGAAACTCCTGTTATGTCGGCATTTGGCCCGACATCGCTGAACATCCTGACGATGCAGGGCCTTAGGTGGTACAGCAAGGCGTCCAGGGCCAGCACTTTTCACATAATAACCTTTCCGCCGCAGCCGGATCCGGCGATGACCTGGAGCGGATTCGAATACATAGGCGGCGAAGAAATGGTGGTCTCAGGAGCAGCAAATACCGGTCGGAAGAATTTCGCGGCGGTAGGCATCCGCGAAGGCCGCGTTCTGGTCAATCGATTTGTCGATGGCCATTGGACAGGCTTTCAGCAGGTGATCGGCCAAAAAGACGAGCAGATCATCCTGACGCCGACAATACTTCCAGCGATATCTGCGATGGGCGGAGTTTAGCCGGTCCGTTTGAGGGCGATAGATTTTTGATCCATGTGGGAGCCTAGAGGCAGTTCGTCGCGAATAGTCCTAAGCTCGTTTTGCGGAGGCAATCACCCGGTGGGAAGCAATAGGCATTGTAGGAGCGAAGCCCTCACCCAAGATCATGGTTGAAGAGATGATCCGCGAAGGGAGGACTGCTCGAAACAGCATTGACCCGGCGATTGTTGAAGACCCGAGGGATTATTTATACGTCGAGGTTTACAACGATCCACATTCTGCGACGATAGCCCTGGACGTAACTGCCGCCGATGGCAAGAGTTATTCCTCCGACTTTGGATTCCCAAGCCTTCGGGTGAATCGCCCAGGGTTTGTTCGTATCGCTGTCTATGTTCCTCGCGATGTAAATTCCGAAGCCATAAATACGATTTGGGTCCGTTCCTGGTCTTGAAGAAAACCAAAAGCTGAAAGGGCATCTGGTCGTTTATAATCCTCATATTCATGCGCAGTTTTCGGGTTCAGGACAGCTCCTGATCTCGTACAATGTGAATCGCACGCACAACAGCGATTCGATCTTTATCGACGGCTATCGTCCGCGGTTTATCAGAGTTCCGATAGCGCGGCTAAAAACCAGTCAATGAAATTAGTAACTCTAAATAAATTCTCCACCGGCCCTTCGAACCGTCATTATCGCATCAGTGCATTTATCAATGCTGACATATAGGGAGGCTGGCGCCGGCGAGTCTAACTGTGGAAAAGACACCAGCGAAAGAGAACGAGCACCACTCGGCTGCGTAAGATCGATGATAATAATTGTTTCTAACTCAGTGGATACGGATTTCTAGGTGCTCCCGGTCCGGGATAATTAGTCTCAAGAGAGTGAAGTCGATCACGTCAAACGCTAGATGTGCGTCAGACCGACGCCCGACAAGCAATGTTAGTCCTACAGCAAATCAAGTATCCAAAAAAAAAACGAATTGAATTTTCAGAGAACCTGTAAGAATCTACTGGCCGTAGAGCTGATTGGTCAACCTAGAATGCTGTTTTTGAGCTAGACTGGCGCGACGCGGAAGGCCAAAAATCGCGCTTAGAGATGATTCCAAGAGAAAGATGGACGAAATAATTAACCCTTAGGATATCTTTCGTCCGTGTATATGACACTGCGGCTAGTCGATCATGATGTTATTCGCCTGAAGCGTCGTTGAAAAATAACGCTACGATAGATAAATATCCTCATTTAACCTCCAAAAAGAAAACTTTCGCGGCCCTATCTCTCCATGCGGTAACGCCAAGCCCATATAGCGATACCTGGGCATAAATATCACCGGAGGTAGACCTTGCTCGTTTGTGAGAAACCAAGTTATCGTGGATGGGATATAGTGTCACGAGTATGACATTCACAGATTCTTCCAAGAATTTTCTTGACTGTGCAATCGAATAAAAATATAGTTTCCCACAAAGCATTTGTAGTCTTGGAAGTTGTTGGCTCGTCACCCTATTTCGGAGGGTCTAGTTTTGCGTGATATACGAGACTTCCTAATCAAAAATAAGGTGAAATCATGAGAGTTACGCGGTATCTCCTCCTGTTGGTAATCGCCTTCTCGACCAGCTGCGACGGCTGTGCAAAAGAAATCATCAAATGGGCAGAAGCGATTGGCGGCCTAACTTACGTTCACAAACGAATTTCCGGAAAGCAGTATTTGTCGTTCGCTTCGGGCGATTCTAAGGATGCTTATTCCTCAAAAAACGGGTATATGTGCGTCGTGCATAATCCTGGCTGTGGATGGTTTCTAAGTTCAGGTAATAACGGCGGTGATAAATTTTTTGGTGACGGGAAGGATCTTCCGCCTGGAGTAAAGGTCGAGGGAGCATACTTCCACCAGTATTGGCCGGTAGGAATTACTGCTGATCCAGGTGGTAACATTTTTGGCACGGGCTCGTACGGTTCTGAGATTAGCGGAGGAGGATCCTATCCATACACGGTCAACTGGAAAAACACCTGTTGGCAAGATTATGGCGGGAAAAACCTTAATTATACTGTTAGTTTTATTGTTTCAATGCCGGAAGGAACGGACCTTGGTGAGGAAACTTTTGATGACGGCCCCTCGACGTCGGATTCATGCCTACCCGAAAATTACGTGGCCAACAAACCAACGGGGTCTTCTCCCGGTTCAGGATACTGCGGCACCCTCAAGCATTCCGACGGATACAGCCTTCCTTTGACACTAAGCTCCGGCTCACCCATAACGTATTCAGGTACCCTCGCGGTCACTTGTAGCGGCAAGCTAACCAAAATTACCAACCCCAACTTATTCGCAATTACCATTGTGTCGACTAATGGGTCAGTTGCTTTGAATAGCGGCGCTTCTACGTCTGCAGCCGACTTAAACAAACTCTATGGTCTAGATACGCCTGCATTGCCAGTTGTTATTAACGTTGTCCCTCGGATACAAATCGATCCAAGCCGAATTAACGATTTTTCTATAATCGTCGCGTACGATTATTATGAATAAAGTTGCAAAAATACTATACGGTTTCCTTGATCTGTCTTGGCCGATCAGCAGCGTAAGCTGGCGAACACGTTCAATAAATAATAGCGGTCGTTTGTACAAGCCCGACCGCTTTCATTCCCCGCCCGGGAGCCTAGCGTCAAGGGAATTCTACACCTAACCGGCTACGAACGAACTCCGTTGCTCGTTCGACATCCGTTCCCACACCGCCCGATCTACCTGCTGATGTTTCCATGTAGTCTGACAAAAAGAACAAGGAACTAAATTTATGGGACTGAGAATTAGATTCAATGATTTACATCAAATCTCCATTTCAGGGTTGCTTATCTAAATATATTTCTCCGCTTCACACGCGATAGGCCACAAGTTCGAATCTTGTAGTCGGCACCAATGTTTTCAATAGTTTACAGACATTTAGCCCATACTCTTTTTCTATTCCCACCCAAAATCCCACCTAAGAAATTCTAATGGTCAAATCTTACACATTCAGTTCACTCATGGTCTGAACAAAATCGATGCAGCCGACTGGCGTCCAACCGCTATCGACCTTCGATTTGAGTTCGCCTGTGATCATATTTCGAGAGGGTAGATTTGTTCCAAAAGTTTAGTGAAAGATGGCAAATTGTCAATAATTTCAAATATATCGCGGAGGACCTCACTATGAAATATGCGGTTGTGGCTACAGTGTTGGTGGCTTTTTGTTGTTTGATGGGGCGAGTATCGCATCCCAACAGTTTCATCCTTTGAAAGCCCTAAGAATCCAGATTGTCATTGTATTGATCTCAATTGGGGTTCATTCCACATGGGCGAGAACATTTTTAGATATCGACGACGGTCACGGCATCACCTTAGCCAGTTGGCGGCTTATTTTAGCGAGACGACTAAACTTTTTTCTGGACATCCGCTTCTAATAAGTGGTATGTTTTCCGTCATCCTCGGGATTGTCTTGCTAAGAAACTATTTTTTTTTAGTCGAAACTAGGTTAATCCATTTTTTTTTAGTGGCTAGTTAAGCGGTTAACACACGATATATTGAAGCACTTCGAAAAAAAGTTGTTTTTGAGCAGCATAAATTGGGCTTACCAATTTGAAAACTGATTTTGCCGAAAGCGTCCCAAGGGTAGCTCCCGTTGCGCTGATGATGACACTAAAAGGAGATTGTTCGAATGTATAGAACCCTTACCAAAACATTGATAATTTTCTCGCTCGGCATG
>JBDTXM010000014.1:0-26094 GCA_040006215.1 Acidobacteriota bacterium | reverse complement strand
GGGTCCAACTCTTTAAGCTCTCGCACAACTATACGTTTTCCAGCAACATGATCAATGAGGCCGCTTTTGGAATAAACAGGAACACAACCACCGTTGGGGCAGGACCGTCGCCCTTTCCGATCTTTAGTTTCCTTTTCGCCGATTCAGCAATTGCAAACATAGGCCCTGCTCAATTTGATCAGTTTAGGGTAGGAACCGTCTATCAGTTTTTAGATACGCTTACTTACGTTCACGGAAATCATTCATTCAAGGCGGGATTGGATATTCGTTTGAACCGCCGCAACGCGGAGTCGAAAACCCAAACAACCCTTCAATTCGGCTCTCTGAGTGATTTTCACAACAACTCGCCTTTCATTATTTCAACAGGCGGCAATCCGCTGCTTCATTATGCGAACGAAAATTTTGGATTCTTTTTCCAGGACGACTGGAAGGTGCGGCCCCGGCTTTCGTTAAATCTAGGTCTTCGATACGATGTCAGCACAGTTAGCAGGGAGAGAGACGGGCTTCTACAGAATTTCGATTTGAACACGCTGGCCGTCACGCCACGCGGCCAGAAGATCTACAATGTTGACCCGAACAACTTCGGACCGCGCCTTGGTTTTGCGTTCGACGTGTTCGGAAACCAGAAAACGGTTCTTCGCGGTGGCTACGGGATTTTTTACAACCGTGAGCTTCCCGCAAGTTTTGGTTCACCGCAGGTAAATTCATTTCCGAGCACGAGTATCAGCATTGCTGACCTTTTCGGGTTGGGCAACTGCCCGGTTCCGCCAGCAACCTTTGGGTTTCCAGTTGATCCGACCATCTTTGCGGGATGCGGAACGGCAACCAAGATGGCGATCGAGCGTGACCTTAAGACGGCGATGGCCCAACAGTGGTCGCTGAACTTGCAGCAAGATCTGAAGTTCGGCGTACTCCAAGTTGGATATGTCGGAAATCATGTGACCCATTTGCTGACCGATGGGGTTGTTTCGCCGCGTAATCTAAATCGCGCCGATATAGATTTCTTCGGATTCAATCTGCGTCGGTTGCCCCAGTTCGGCGATATATTCCTAGTTGGGACGTACCCATCGTCGCAATACAATGCGTTGCAGGTGACCTTTAAACGTAATCTTTCAAAGGGGCTTAGCTACAATTTCAACTATACGTGGGCGCATGCGATCGACGACGTTGTGGGATTCTTCAAGGACTATCAGGATGAGTTCAATACTCACGGCGAGCGGGCGAGTAGCGATCAGGATATTCGACACAATTTCACCTTCGACGCCAGCTACAATATTCCCATCAGTTCCTGGTGGAGTGGCGCCCCGAAACGGATAGCTGATGGATGGCAGATCTCAACGATCTCACAATTTCGCACCGGTTTCCCGGTCAATGTTACGAAACAGGGTGGAGTATTCGGCGGATTCTCATTCCGGCCGAATATCGTCCCCGGCGTATCTACCAGGTGTCCTAACTTTAGCGTGCCCGAATGTCAATTTAACGCCGCAGCGTTTACTGATCCTGGAGTTAATGTACCCGGCAATACCCCTCGAAACTTCCTTCGTGGTCGGGGATTCGCACAGGTGGATTTTTCGTTGTCCAAGAACACGAAGATCACTGAGACTACATCGCTCATGCTTCGAATGGACGTATTTAATCTGTTGAACGAGGTAAACTTTGCGGATCCTTCGGGCGGCGTTACACCGGGTAGCACTCCGAACTCGCTTGTGCCGACGGCATTTTTTGGAAAGAGCGTTTCGACGGTGGGTAATCAGCTTGGGGGGTTGATTGGGTTTGGGGGGCCGCGGCAGATCCAGCTTTCAGCCAGATTTAGTTTCTAACGAAGCTCTCTTAGGCATTTAGGAAAACGCTATGAATCGGATCAAATGTGTTCTTTTTACGATCGCGTTGTTTTGTGTTCATAGCGTTTTTGTTTGTGTCAACGCACAATCGAAGCTGCCTGAAAGTTCGATCAAGACCATTTATGTTTGCCCTTCGTCGCACTATGATTTTGGTTTTGTTGATCCGCCGAACGCGATCCGCGAACGTGCGGCCCGACATATTGACGAAGTGCTCCTGATGGGCGAGGCCGATCCCGAGTTTCGTTGGACGATCGAAAGCGTTTGGCAGGTGACCGAATGGCTCAAGCGGCAGCGAAAGCCGTCGTCAGTTCTTCCCCCGGACAATGAGAAGATCGCTCGGCTGATGAATTTGATCAAGTCGGGCAGGATCGCTCTTTCGACCTCGTGGGGCAGCATGCACACGGATTTTATGGGTGCGGAGGAGTTGAACCGGATCAATTACGATTATGTAAAGCTCAAGAGCACGTACGGCGTTGAGTCGGAGGTCGCGTATATGAACGACGTACCCGGACATCCGATGTCGGTCGCGTCGGTGCTGGCGGGCGGCGATACGAAATATCTGGTCACGGGGGCGAATACGTTCATCCAGAATGCGACATCGCTTGCGCCGGGAAAGGTGCCGTTTTACTGGGAAGCCAAAGATGGAAGCAAGGTGCTGCTTTGGATAAGTCAGGGAAATCGCGGTGCGTATGTCGAGGCATTGACGCAGTATTATCTCGACCCATACACGCTCGACCCATATACGAACCGCAGGCCATTCGATATGTTCAATCCTACGCTGATCGGAAAGAAGACCGATCTCGAGATAATGGAAATGGGCGTGACCGACCTGCTCAACACGTACAACAAAGCCGGCTACAAATACGACGCCGTGATGGCGATGTATGCCCATGATTTTCTCGAACCGAGCAACGTCGCGAACCTCGAACGGGCAGTAAAAATGTGGAATGCGGCACACAACGAAGTAAAGATCAAGATCGCCACGTCACCCGAGTTTTTCAAATACATCCAGTCGAAATACGCTTCTGAGATCGCGACCTATCGCGGTGAATGGTCCGGCCTCTGGTCCGAGGCCAAAACGGCAAGCCCGCGAATAAGTGCGACGGCGAGATATGCGCACGATCACGCACCAGCGGCCGAGTCGCTGTGGAGCGCTCTTTCGATGGCGCGAAAGATCCCTTTTCCCGTGGGGAATTTCTCAGAGATCTATGACCTGATGTTCACCTACGATGAACACAGCGGGGCGGGAAATACTGGCTGGCCGCAGCTTAACAGCAGCGGCCCGCTTGCGGAGCAGAATCGCGAGTACGTCGATTTTACGACTAAGGCAAAAGTGGAAACGGATCGGCTCTTAGGTACGGGGATCAAAGTACTGGCGCAGGCATCGAGATTCGACCAGGTTGCCGCTGCGGCCAACGCCAGCTCGGTGCCGGTTGTTATTTACAACGGGTCGTCTTGGGAGCGAAGCGATGTCGTGCGGTTAAAGCCCCCGGCGGAACGGAAACGAATCGCGGCGATATTAGACCTCTCGACCGCTTCCACAGTAGTTTTTGATACGGATGAAAATGGCGATGCCGTGTTTGTCGCAAAGGCCGTTCCTTCGATGGGATACAAGACGTACCAGGTTACCTCAGACGACGGCAAGCCAGTGTCGACACTACGGGCGGCGGCTGGATCGATTGCTTCGAACGGCAAATTTTCGGTCGAAGTTCGGCCTGACGGAACGCTGAAAAGTATTCGCGATATCGGGGCTGGGCGTGAGCTGGTGAACAACAGCGGCGAACTGCCCTTCAACGACCTGCTTCGGATCGAGGGCGCGGATGCCTCAAAGGTCGTCTATCCGATAGCTCCGAAAATAAGCGTCAGGAAAGGCGTCCGGATGACCGAGATCACGATCACGCGCGAGCGTTCACTTTTTCCAGTTACACGGATAATACTGTATGACGATCTCGACCGGGTCGAACTTCGCAATGAGCTTGACCCTGCGAAAATGCCGTTTACCGGCGGAAACAACGGCTGGCACGATTCGTATTATTTTGCATTTCCGTTCAATGTTTCGAAAGAAGGATTGAAGGTAATGCGGGGCGGACAGAAATGGTTTGAAACGCTGCCCGACGACTATCTGCCGGGTGCGAGGTGGGACTCGGTTTCGACGCAGCATTTGATCGGGCTGACTGACGGAAAAGCAACGGCATTGGTAGCCCACCGGCAGGCCTATCACTGGATATTTCCTGGTTTTGTTTCTACAAAGCTGCTGGCAAAGGACGCTGCGGCCGAGTTTCCCGCGATCTACACGGGCAAATTTCCGCTCCCTGAAGCAACGCTCTATTCGCGCGCGGTGCGGGAGGGGAGCCAGGCTGACACGCACGATCTCGGGATCATAAATATACCGACGGTCGAACCCGGCGTCACGGGAAACATGATATTCGAATATGCTTTTGCGGGCAGCGGCATCTTTGATCCGGTGCGTTCTTGGAAGATGGGAGCGGACTTTGACCTGCCGTTGCGTGCCCAGTATGTCGATTACCTGCCTGTCGACCCGACACGAAGCTTTTTTAGTGTGGACCAGCCGAATGTCCAGATCGTAGCCGTCAAGAGCCTTTCGGAAAATGTGATCCGAGGCGAAGTGAGTTCTGCTCCGTTGAATCCGACGGTGACGAAGAGTTTTGTTATCCGGCTGCAAGAATTTGCGGGACGGGGAGCGAACGCTAAGATCCAATTACCCGTAAAGATCAAGAGTGCGGCGATAGTCAATCTCACGGAAAACAGGGTGATCTCGAGCGTCGATCAGATCTCACCACTGACTGTCGCGATAAAACCCTACCAGACATTATCTTTAAAGGTAGATATCGAATAGCTTTTCTTACAATAAATGAGCGGAATAAAGAGAAGGGATTTTCTTAAGACAGTTTCCGTGGCGGCGGTAGTGCCAGCCATTTTGAAAGCCGATACATTGGCGTCCCCGGTCGAATCGCTTTCCGAGGAAAGGTCGGCCGTCCCGCCGGACATCCCGACATGCGATTCGATGCGTTCGGTTACGATGACGCATAAATTCGGCGACTTGTATGCTTGGCCCGGATTGACCAATCAATGGGGCTGCGCTCAGGCTGCGATGGATATTGTTGCCGTGCGGAGTATCGCGTTTCCGCCATATGCCCAGGGAGAAATGAACGTGGCTCCGCTCGGTTCGGGCGGCGAACTCTTGACCGGCATTCTGTATATTGACGGCGAATATTTTACCTCGACAAAAACGCCGATCGAATTCGTCTGGCAGCCGGACCGGATCGAAAGAAAAAGCCGATACAAAGATCTGGAGATAACCAGCACGACGATCGTTCCGTTCAAAACCATGTCGGTCGCCGTCAAGTTCACTGTCAGGAATATTTCAAAGCTGCGGCGGAAAACTGAGATCAAATTGGCCATAAATGGTGGAGCCTCTAAGTCAGTCGAACCGTGGGGGCCGTCGTCGCCGGGTGAATTTGACAATGCGAGAACGGTCGACAGGGGACGTAATGCGGTACTCTGCAAATCGATCCGTACCGAAGCGTGCGTGTTGCAGGGATCGTCGCCGGCCTCGGATCAGATCTTGCCGTCGTGGCTGAGCTACAACTTTGATCTTGCACCTAACGAATCGAGGTCGGTCACGTTCGTCAATTCGCTTGGGGCGACTGCATCGGATGCGGAAAAAGATTTCGATGCGATCATCAATAACTTCGGCGCGATCGCCAAGGCGACGTATGACGAATGGAACGCTGAGTTGCGGGCCGCATTTACGCCGAACAACTCGCGATTTTCCGGTCATTTGCCGACGCTGGTCACAGACGACGAATCGCTTAAGCGGCTTTATCACACAGCGGTTATGAGTGCCGTGTATTTCAAGCGGACGACCCCACATTCGGTTTACGGGACAACGTATGTCACGCTGATGCCGCGTTACTGGGAGACGGCGACATTTCTTTGGGATATCTCACTGAGCGCGATGCTGCTGGCAATGCTCGACCCGGCGATTCTGCGGCGGATGATGGAAACGTGGATGACGGTTGACGTGCACCGGCATTTCGGCACCGAGTTTTTGACGGGTGCCGGCATCGGGCCTTGGTATTCGGTAAACGATTTCGCGATGTCGCGAATGGCGAAAGAATATCTTCGCTGGACGGGCGATAAGGTATGGCTCGACAAAACCGTCGGTGGGAGACAGGTGTTCGATCATTTGATCTCTTATGCGGAGCATTGGCGTGATCTCAATACGAACAAGCATGGACTGGCAGACTACGGCGGAGTGAACAATCTACTCGAAGCTGTTTCGAGTTATGTACACGAGGTCGCCGGATTGAATGCCGCGAATGTTTATAACCTGCGATTTGCGGCCGAACTTTTGGATTTTAAGGGCAAGAAAGAGAGGGCAGTAGCGATGCGAACGGAGGCAATGGAACTTGGGCGTCGCGTTCAGGAGCTTTACGTCGACGGCAAGGGCATTTGGCGATGCCGCCTGCCGGATGGATCTTATAACGAGGTCCATCACTGCTACGATTTTGGCACGACACTCATGAACATCGGTGACCTGATGCCGCAAAAGCAGAAGAGCGAGATGGTCGCCTTCTTTAAGCGAGAGCTGCAAACGCCGACGTGGATGCGAGCTCTTTCAACGCGTGATCTCGACGTTACATTCAGCATTCGCCCCGACCACCAGTGGACGGGGGCGTACACCGCGTGGCCCGCTTTGGCATTGAGCGGATTCTTTGTCGCGGGAGAGGTTGATGCCGCGTTTGAATGGATGAAAGGCTTGGCGAAGACCACGCAACAGGGGCCGATCGCACAAGCACATTTTACGGAAGCATTTTATACTCCCGAATCAAATGGAGCCGCCGCGAAATCGACGTCGGACCAGCCGTATATAAACGATTGGGCGTGTGTATCGGGCTGTAATTATCTCGAGCCAATAGTCGATTCAATATTCGGCATCAATGCGGGCCTTTTTGGCGGGATCACGGCAAAACCTAACTTCGGAAAGTTCACCGCTAAAGCGGAGCTCCGAAATATTAATTACCAGGGAAAGAAATACTCGGCCGATAGATTCGGGATCCGCGAAGAATAACAATATGAGAAGACGAAACTCGGCGTGCCTTATCCTCTCGATCCTCTTCTTATCGGCGAACATCCCGGCACAGAGCGAGACCTCTATCTTTGCGGCGGAAGGCGGAGCCAGATACTGGGTGACGCCGGACATTGTTTATAACACCGCGAACAACACTCCGCTGAAGCTCGACGTCTGGTATCCGAATGCAGTCACGACACCGACAAAAACCCTCGTCTATTACCATGGTGGGGGATGGATCTTCGGAGCAAAGGCTTACTCGGTACTGCAATATCTCCCTATGCTGGAAAGAGGATGGCGAGTCGTAGACGTTGAATATCGCATGGCTTCGAACTCGCCCGCCCCAGCCGCGGTCGAGGACACGCGGTGCGCACTTCGGTGGGTTTTTCGGAACGCGAAGCAATATAATTTTGATATTTCCAGAATAGTTTTGATGGGTCACTCGGCCGGGGGCCATCTTTCGCTGATCAGCGGAATGCTTCCCGAAAAAACTCCCCTCGATAACGCTTGTTACGCGGATGAGAAATATGGTGATCCTAAAATATCAGTAGCGGCAATCATCAATTGGTACGGTATTGCGGATGTTAATGACATCATTCAAGGTTCGAATTTGAAGAACTATGGAATGATGTGGCTTGGCAGTCAGAAAAATGCGGAAGAAATTGCCCGGGCCGTTTCGCCGCTCACATACGTTCGAAGCGGCCTGCCGCCAATCTTGACGATCCACGGGGACAAGGATGATGTCGTGCCGTACACGCAGGCGACACGCCTGCACACGGCTCTCGACAAAGTTGGCGTTAAGAATGAGCTCTATACTGTTAAAGGTGGCGGACATGGACAATTTTCGCGCGAACAATACATTCCAGCTTGGGAAGAGGTCTTTAAATTCCTCAAGGCGAACGGGATCGAGTAATTTTTCAGATGAAGATCACTGACATAAAAGCAACTACGGTAACAGTCCCTCTCGAAGCTCCATTGCGCCATGCCGCGGGTTGTCATTGGGGCCGATTTGTCCGCACGATCATCGAGGTCGAAACTGACGAGGGTATTGTCGGTCTTGGTGAAATGGGCGGAGGCGGTGAGTCGGCGGAGGCGGCTTTTCACGCGATGAAGACATATCTCGTCGGGCATGATCCTGCCCGATTAGAAGAAATGCGGTTCAAGATCGCGAACCCGACAGCTTCCTTATACAACAATCGAACCCAAATTCTCGCGGCCCTCGAATTCGCCTGTCTCGACATTATTGGTCAGAAATGGGGCGTGCCTGTTTACGATATTCTCGGCGGCAAGCTGCAGGATGAAGTGCCTTTCGCGTCGTATGTATTCTTTCGATATGCAAATTCTAACACCGGTCTGGGCGAGGTTCGAACCATCGATCAGCTTGTTAAGCATGCAAAGGACCTCCGTCAGAAACATGGTTTCTCCGCTCACAAACTAAAAGGCGGCGTTTTCGATCCGGTGTATGAGCTGAAATGTTACCGGGCCCTCGCCGAAGAATTGGGCAGCGGAACCCGAGAAGGCGATTCTTTCCGATTTGACCCAAACGCCGCTTGGTCCACTGAACAGGCGATCTGGTTCGGGCAGCAGATCGAGGACATTAATAACGATTACCTCGAAGACCCGGTTTTTGGACTACACGGAATGAGGCGGACGCGCGAAAAGGTTCGTATGCCGCTTGCTACTAACACAGTCGTCGTAAACTTTGAGCAGCTCGCGGCAAACATCCTTGATACGGCGGTCGACGTTATTTTACTCGATACAACCTTTTGGGGCGGCATTCGTCCATGCATCAAGGCGGCTAATATTTGCGAAACCTTTCAGCTCGGTGTTGCCGTTCATTCCAGTGGTGAACTAGGTATCCAGCTTTCGACCATGCTTCACCTCGGAGCAGTCATCCCAAATCTCACTTATGCGGCGGACGCCCACTATCATCATCTGACGGATGACATAATCGAGGGCGGCAAGTTTGAATACAAGGATGGGAAAATAAAAGTTCCATCGGGAGCAGGGTTGGGCGTCAAACTGGATCGCAACAAATTGGGCGAATACGCGGAACTTTATAAGCGTCTGGGTAACTATTCTTACGACAGAGACCCGCTTCGGCCCGACTGGTCGCCGATCGTCCCCAACACTCGCTGGGCCGATCCCGACGATTCGCGAATACCTGAAATAAAGCTATAAGTGGAGTTTACGGGGTTCGAGGTGGCGCTGTTGATTCCCGGTTGATCAGGTATGTTGGTACGCGGACCTCGATGCCCAACTGATGGGGCTTATCAACCGTAAGCATTAGAGCTTCGAACGCACGCCGGCCGATCTCGACGCGGGGTGAACAGACCGTGGTGAGTGGAGGCTCGGACAGACTGGCAAAGGAAATATCATCGAACCCAACGATAGAGATGTCCTGCGGCACATGAAGCCCCGCAGCTTTGAATTCCTGCATTGCGCCCAGGGCCATAAGATCGTTTGCTACAATGACCGCAGTAGGACGGACCTTTTCAGCCAGTACTTGACTGGCGGCCCTACGTCCTCCCTCGAATCTAAAATCGCCTTCATAGATCTTCGGCCGCTTTTCCTTCGGCAAATATCGCTTCATTGAATCGAGAAAGGCCTGGCGGCGAACGCCTGCCGAATGGATCTCGCGAGCACCGGCAATATGAACAATGGTTGTATGGCCGAGCGAGACTAGATGCTGTACGGCTTCGTCAATACCGACAGCGTAGTCGAGAATGATATTGCTCATCCTTTCGCCCACGATCCCGAGATCGTGAAAGACGATACTTGTCTTTTTCTTTCTTGCTTCGTCGATCAGTGCCTGATCGAATTCGGCGGTCATTAGGATGATTCCGGCGACCTTCATCTGGATCAGGCGTTGGACGTATTCCACAGCGCGTGCCGTATCATAATTTGTATTCAATAAGATCAGGTTGTAGCCGCTCGCGAAAACCCCGGCTTCAATACTTTTGATTATCTCGGGAAAGAACGGATTCGAGATATCTGAAACTAGGAGGCCGATCATCTTACTTCGCCCCAGGGCGAGCATCTGGGCGTGAGCATTAGGGTGATAATTGAATTTCTTGATCGCTTTTTGGACCTTTTCGCGCGTTCCGTCGGAGACGTATTTTGTCTTGTTGATAACGTGGGAAACGGTTGCCGTGGATACTCCGGCCTCGCGTGCTATGTCCTTGATACGCATTTTGTTACACGATAATTTATAAGGCGTTGAAAATCAAAAGCCTTAGAAATCGAATTGGTCGATATTCGATTTATTGAAAATAAAGGGCTTCCCGAGCCGCACTTCGTCGTCAACCACCTCGATGGCCTTCAACCGTCCGGCCGAGATTTTTGGATCGCCCTTTCTGAATGTGCCATTGCTTAGTGCGTTGGCGGTGTAGACCGTAAGGTATCCAAGGTCACTTGTGTTCCAAAGCACTATGCTGTCGATGATTCCGTCCTTTATGTAGGGCTTGCACATGTTCGGTAGAGAAAGACCGGTGACCTTGACGTCGGGCCTATTCGATTGTTTCACCGCCTCCGCGATGCCTGGTACCGCCGGAGCGGCTATGCCCATTACCAGTTTCACGTTCGGATAAACCTTTAGGATGTTTTGCGTTTCCTGAAATGCCCGATCGCGATCGCCTTCGCTCGGCTGGATCGCAACTAGCTTCATGTCAGGATATTGTTGGGCGAGACGCTGCTTAATATACTTGATCCACTCGTTTTGATTGGCGGCACTCAGGGACGCCGTGATAATCGCGAACTCGCCCCTACCTCCCATGATCCGGGCCGCTTCATCTGTGAGAGTTTCGCCTATGCCTTGCGGTGTCGCCTGGTTGATGAGGAAGTCGCGTGCATCTTTTTCTGCGTCAGCATCCCATGTCACCACTTTGATTCCTTTTGCACGAGCTTTACGCAACACTGTGGAAATGCCTTCCTTGTTTTCGACGCTTACGGCTATAACGTCGACGCCACGCGTTATCCACGCCTCGACCACCTCATTTTGTTTTGCAGGATCAAGATCGGTCGGGCCGTCCCAGAGCAACTCGGCTCCGAGTTCATTAGCTGCTTCTTCGGCCCCTTTGCGACAGCTGATGAAATAGGGGTCGCCCTTGGCTTTCGGCATCATCGCGATCACGCTCTTTTTCGAACTCGCGGGAACGACTGCAGCATTCGTTGGTTGGCGTTTATCATTCCGAAACGATCGAACCAAAAGCCAATTGCTTCCCGCCACGATCAACGCGGCCGCGAGAATAACCCCGCTCAAAACTCCGATCTGCCAATTTTTCACTTCGAATTCCTCCGTCAAAGAATGACTGTTGTGCCAGCCGCGTCGACGCGACAAGCGATCGGCCAAAATCGTCGCGACCAATAGGACACCTGTCAAAATGCCTGCAAGTTCAGTGGGAAGACCGCTCAGTCTTAGGCCGTTCTGCAAGATCACAATTGTGAACAAGCCTAAAACGCTTCCGAGAACAGTACCTTTTCCACCGAATATCGAAGCCCCGCCCAAGACGACGGCTGCGATCGCGGTAAGCTCGTAACCCGTTCCTGCGTCGGATTTGGCCTGACCGAGATGGGCCACGTATACGACCGCTGCGAGACTGGCCGCAATGCCCGACAGGCAATAAATGAAATTAAAGCGGCGTCTGACCTTAATACCCGCGTAACGCGATCCCTCTTGCGAGAGGCCGATCGCGTAGAGGCTTCGCCCATAGGCAGTACGATGCAGCCACCAGCCGACAGCGGTGATTGCCGGTATTAGAATGAATAGCTGGGTCGGGATAACGCCGAATACATATCCCTGACCCAAAAATAAAAAGGACGGTGAAAACCCCGAATAGTTCTCGATTCCCCGGGTGAGCCCTTCGGCAACACCGCGAAAGAGCGAAAATGTACCCAGAGTTACTATTAAGGGAGGTGCCTTTAGTTTTGTGATCGCGGCGGCATTTAGGGCACCGCCCAGTAGTCCGACCAAAAGCGTAAAACCAATGGCGACTGGCATCGGCAAGCCCGCGTCGCGCCAGAGTGAGCCCATCACTACGGCCGACAATCCCATCATCGAGCCGACCGACAGATCGATTCCCCCAGTGATGATGATCGGTGTCATCACCAGTACTAAAAGGCCGATCTCTACACTCAAGCGGGTGATCTCGAAAAAATTCGCCGACGTTAAGAAGTTATTGCCCGCGATACTGAACACCACGCACTCTACCGCAAGGACTACCAGAAGTATCCATTCATTATTCGGGAAAAGACGCTCGCCAAGCGCTTGTTCCGTTCTAAGCGGGCTTTGCGTTTGCGAGATCAAGTTTTCCATGCTTTTCCAGGCGGCCGAGGGCCATATCCGACACGAGAGCCACAAGAATGATCGCCCCTTGGATCGCCTTTTCCCAAAATGGATTGACACCAACAAAAGTAAGGGCAGTTCCTATCGTTCCCAGCAGCGCAACACCAAGAAGTGTTCCGATAAGCGTTCCGCGTCCCCCGGAGATCGCCGTACCGCCGACGACAACCGCCGCGATCGCTTTCAACTCCAAGCCCAGACCCGTGTTTCCAGGAATCGACGAGAAACGAACGGCATTGAGCAACGCAGCGATCCCAGTTAGAGAACCCATCACTACAAAAACCCAAAATACGACTCTTGGCGCATCGATGCCGACGAGCCGCGCAGCCTCGGTGTCCGACCCGACGGCATAGACCCGGCGGCCCATTGCAAGATTTCTTGTTGACCATGCGAATACGGCGAACAATACAAGAGATATCGCAGCAATAGTGAATTCGCCGGACCTTTGGGAAAATCCAAACCATTGGAAATTATCCGGAAGGTCCTGCACCCAAGAGCCTTCCGTGACCCATCGAAGAGCATCACGCCACAATACCAGCATCGCGAGTGTGACGATAATAGAAGGAAGGCCAAGCCATCCGATCAGGAGACCGTTGAGAGACCCCATTGACGCCCCAAAAAGAAGCATACAAATGAACAAAACCGGAAGCGGCATACCGGTTTTTGCTAGCAGTCCTGCGGCCACACTGCACACCGCAAATTGCGATCCGATCGAAATATCAATTTGACCCACAATTATCACGAGCGTCATCCCGACCGCGAGGATCAGCGCCGGCGCATTATTGATGACGAGATCGCGGAGATTACCGGGTGCAAAGAAGGAAGGAGCAATTATGCCGACCACCAAAAGTAGAAGAAAAAAAGCTATCGCTGCTGAGATCTCCCTTTTGTATCGACTAATTTTCATTTTTCAAGCCGCCCTTCCGTTTAAATGTCCGAGAGCAACCGACAGGATCCTGTCCTGCGTCGCGTCTTTTCGATCCAGGACCTCGACAATCGTCCCGCCGCCCATTACAGCGATCCGGTCGCTCATTCCAAGTATCTCCAGCAGCTCGGACGATATCATAAGGATGGCGACTCCGTTTTGAGCGATCTCCATCATCAATTCGTGGATCTCTGCCTTTGCTCCAACATCAATGCCTTGGGTTGGCTCATCCAAAATAAGCACTGAGGGTTTGGTCATGAGCCAGCGACTGAGAGCGACCTTTTGCTGATTGCCACCCGAGAGCGTCGACACAGTATTGAAGATCGTTGGGGTTTTGACGCCGAGCCGGCGCGTATATTCCCCGGCAACTTCTCGTTCCTTTCCGAAGCCAAAATTTAGACCCGCAAAACCGGACAGTTTTTTAAGCGACGCAAGGGTGATGTTCGAACTGATAGGAAAATCAAGCACGACGCCGTGCCGTCGCCTATCTTCAGGCAGATACGCGATCCCATATTCGATAGCGTCACACGGGTGCCCGATACGGATCGGCTCGCCGCGAAGGAATATTTGGCCGTGATCCGGAGCTTCGAGGCCGAAAATGGTTTTTGCGAGCTCTGTTCGTCCAGCACCAATCAGCCCAGCAACCCCCACGATCTCACCCGCCCGAACGGCGAGGTTGATCCCGTGAATTCCCGCGGCCCGCGAGCCGAAATCTCGCAGCTCAAACACAATGTCGCCGATCTGGACTGCACGCTTCGGAAATACCGTCGACAGGTCGCGGCCGACCATCAATCGAATTAATTCTTCGCTTCCGACGCCTTCCATCTCACGAGTTTCTATGATTTTGCCATCTCGAAGCACCGTGACGCGGTCGGCAACCAGAGGCAATTCTTCGAGACGGTGGGAAATATAGATCATCCCGACACCATTCGCACGTAGCTCCTTGATAACTCTAAATAAGTTGCGCGTATCGTCTTCCGAGAGAGACGCTGTCGGCTCGTCGAAAATAAGAAGTTTCGCGTTCGCCCCCAGAGCACGCGCGATCTCGACAAGCTGCTGCTGTGGCATCGAGAGTTCTGATACAAGAGCTTCCGGATCGATCTTTGCCCCGATCCGTTGGAGCAATTCACGAGCCGTGTCGCCCCTGGTTTTCCAACTTACAACACTAAAGGCTCGCGACCGCTCAGTTCCTAGCGCGATGTTTTCGGCGACCGTCAATTCGGGGAAAAGTGCTGGCTGCTGATAGATCGCCGCTATGCCTAGCTCTTTCGATTTCGAAGGCGAATTGTCGATAATCAATTCATCCGAAATGAAGATCTGGCCCTCGTCTGCTGGAACCGCACCGGTAATGACCTTGATCAGAGTGGATTTTCCCGCTCCGTTCTCACCAACCAAGGCGTGGACTTCACCAGCTCTCAAGACGAAACTCGCATCGATAAGCGCATGAACGCCATCGTAGGACTTACACAATCGGTCCGCTCGAAGCAATGGGCTTTCAGCCATAATTCTAACCTTCGATCACAATGACGTGCAGTTCGCGAGGGCCATGAACGCCGATAGCAAGTGTCAACTCAATGTCCGAAGTTCTCGACGCTCCAGTAATAAATGTGATGGCCGCACTCAGGTCGACTTTGGTGAGGTCCAATATTTCCCGCATTGTTTCCCGTATGTCAGATGAACGCAGCACGCACACATGGATCGGCGGGATGAGCGATGTCAGCCGGTTTCGTTCACTATCCGATATAAGGACAATGGTACCCGTTTCGGCGATCGCGAATTGGGCGCCGGTTATTCCGATATCGCAGTCGAAGAGAACTCCCACCGTGGCTTGTTCAATAATCTCCACGCCCTCGACTGGATCGGCAATTCTTCGCACCAACTCTGAATCCGAGATCGCGGCTCGCTTTACGGAATGCGTAGCTATCAAATCCCTTAGATAAGACGAAGCTTCAATATCGTTTGAAGCAACTACACACTCCCCGCCGACTGATTCCAGGTTTGTTCGGAAACGGCCGATCAGATCGTTTGAATCCGCGAGGGTAGGTACGGAGAAAGCCAAGTCCTTCGACGGCGACCCATGATGCTCACTGCGAACGGCGTCAAACGGTGCGCTGGCCGCTAGATTCGATCGGATCGACGCGAGGATGGCCTCCCGGGCACCTGTGTTTGTTCCAGTCATTCTGATTTAAGATGTCTGTTCCATTCGTCGCGAAACGAACGTCTAGGTATTGCAGGAGCATCGCGCCACGCAGTCCACGCACCTAGAGGCGGAACGAGCCACGCCAAAATCCCGCTCACGTTTCCAACCTTATCGTCGCGAACAACAAATCGCTGCACTAAACGTGCCGCTTTAGTACCGAGATTATAACGCCACCGATTCGTCCATAGAGAGCTATAAAGTTTAAATGCGAGCCATTCGCTTCTATTCTTGGGGTTAGCTTTATCTTCCGCCCAGCCGTCGGCAATTTCCGACCGAAGATGAAGAAGCAATTCTGGAATATCGATCTTGACCGGACATACCTCGCGGCAGGCTCCGCATAAACTTGATGCGTACGGAAGCTGCTTCGCCTTGGACAAGCCAATAAGCTGTGGCGTTATAACGGCGCCGATCGGTCCAGGATAGACCGAACCGTAAGCGTGGCCGCCAACCTGCTGGTAAACGGGGCATGCGTTCAGACAAGCTCCGCAGCGAATGCAGGCGAGGCTCTGCCGGGTTACGGGATGAGCGAGCATTTTGGAACGGCCATTGTCGAGTAGGACGATATGGACTTCATCCGGTCCTTCGTCACCATCCTTTCGCTTGACGCCGGTAATAAGCGATTGATAAGCCGTTAGTCGCTGACCGGTTCCCGAACGGGGAAGAAGTTTGAGAAACACGTCGAGGTCAGCGACTAACGGAATTACCTTTTCGATCCCCATCACCGCGATGTGAATTTTGGGCAAACTGGTCGTCATCCGAACGTTTCCTTCGTTTTCGAGAATAAGGATGGTCCCAGTTTCGGCCACCCCAAAATTTACCCCGCTGATCCCGACCTTCGCCGCCCCAAATTTCCCGCGTAGGATGCGGCGGGCGGTGGCGGTTAAAACATCGACGTCCGAGGTCTTTTCTATTCCGACCTTCTCGACGAACAGATCCGCGATCTGGGCCTTGGTCTTATGTATCGCAGGCACAACTATGTGCGACGGGGTTTCGCCGGCTAGTTGTATAATCCATTCGCCGAGATCGGTCTCGATCGGCTCTATTCCCGCCGTTTCGAGCGCATCGTTGAGATGGATCTCCTCCGTCGCCATACTTTTTGATTTGACGACCATCTTTACGCCCGATTTATTCACGAGTCCGAGCACGATCCTGCAGGCCTCCTGCCCGTCACGGGCCCAGTGAATTTTCGCCCCCGCGGCCCCAGCGTTCTCAACAAATTGCAAAAGATAGCGGTCCAGGTGCAAAAGCGTTTCTTCTTTGATTACTCTTGCCCGCTCACGCAAACCTTCCCAATCATCAATGGAGGAAATTGCGTTCGCCCGGCGCACAACGAAATTATCCGCGAGACTACGAAGAGCGCCATGAAGCACGGGATCCTGCAACGCGTCGCGAGCGTTTTGAGCAAAAGTTTCTGAGGTTAGAGGATTCAATTTATTCCTGAGAGGCAAGTATCTCCGCAATATGCGCAGTCCTGACCTTCGACCCAATTCGCGACAAGCGTCCGCCGATCTGCATCAAGCAGCTTGAGTCCCCCGATACTAGAAGGTCAACGTCCGCCTTTTCGATCGCTTCGATCTTATTGTCCAAGATCCCTGCAGATATCTCAGGGAATTTGACCGAAAAAGTCCCGCCGAATCCGCAGCAAACGTCGGCACCAGACAATTCTACAAATTCTATTCCTTTAACATTTTTCAGAAGCTTTCGCGGCTCCTCACGCAGACCCAGATCGCGCAAACCGTGACATGCGTCGTGCCAGGTAACCCTATCACCCGAAACCGCCCCAACATCATCGACCTTAAGAACATTCACGAGAAAGCCGCAGAATTCGTGTGTCCTTGCGGCGATATTTTCGGCGCGTACACGCCAAGCTTTATCGTCGGGGAAGAGCTCGTAAAAATGTTTTACCATTGCGGTACACGAACCGGACGGGCTAACGAATGCATCGGCGTCGGAGTCTTCAAAGATCTCGATGAAGCGCTTCGCGAATTTTCTTGCTTCTTTTCGATAGCCCGTATTAAACGCTGGCTGGCCGCAGCAGGTTTGGCGATCGTCGAAGACAACTTCACATCCGGCTCGGCGAAGAACCTTGACCATACTGGTGCCGACATTCGGACAGATCTGGTCGACGAGACAGGTGATGAAAAGCGAGACCTTCAATATTCCTTTAACTTCTGTTTTATTGGTAATGACCGGGGCGACTAAATTGAGCTTCGATGGCGGTATATTTTCGTTTTGCTTGATCAATACCGGCTGATCGACGCGGCTCAAATATCTCAAATCCAATCTTCTTCGCGATATAGTTACGTCCATCCTCAAGCGAAGTGAAGCGACCGGAGGAAACGGCCTGAACGAGAGCGTTGCCCACAACCGTCGCTTCGAAAAGCCCTGCATGCACTTGCGTCCGCGTCGCATCTGCTGTCATCTGATTTAGATATCCGTTGTGTCCGCCCCCGCCCAATATCTGAATACCAACCAGTTCTTCGTCAGTTAGTTGCTCGATCGATCCTAGTACCGAAGCGTAGCGAAAGGCGAGCGAGTCAAAGATCGTTTTTGAGATAACGACGGGATCGTCTGCGAACTTCTGATCGGTCTCCTCAAGTTGTTTCTTGATAGCATCTAGCATGCTGGGTGGATTAAGAAATCGCTCATCGTCAGGAAAGATGAGGACTGCAATTTCCCCGATCTCAGCGATCCGATCCAAGATCGTTTCATAGCTCACATCAAAGCCCTTTGCTTCCCATTCACGACGGCAGGATTCAAAGATCCAGAGGCCCATGACGTTTTTCAAAAATCGAAAAGAACCATACGCTCCGCCTTCATTAGTGAAATTTCCTTCCGATACCTTTTCGCATATCAAGGGCGACCGTCTCTCGATACCCACGAGCGACCAGGTGCCGGACGAAATATATGCCCAACCTCGATCGAGCGGGGCGGCCGCGACTGCGCTTGCCGTGTCGTGTGTTGCCGGAGCGATCACGCTTACGTCCGGGAGTCCGGTTCTGATCGATATCTCTTTTGTTAGCTTCCCGATGTCGGTCCCATTCGGAACAATTTGTGTTAGCAGGCTGGTTGGGATTTCCAGTTTGTTCAGCAAATCGAAGTCCCAATCACCGGTAACCGCGTTGACCATTTGCGTCGTCGTTGCGTTGGTGTATTCCGTAGCTACATTGCCAGTGAGAAAAAAGTTTACCAAGTCGGGTAATAGTAGTAACTGCGAAGCGTTTGGAGTGTCTTTTTTTTCTGTGAAAAGCTGGAACAGGGTATTGAAATTCAGAAATTGAATGCCTGTTCTTTCAAAGATCTCTCTCCGGGAAACGATCTCGATCGCCCGCTCCATCGCTGCCGCCGTTCGGGCGTCGCGATAACAGATCGGATTCGCGACCAATTTCCCGTTATGGTCAACTAGGCCGTAGTCGACAGCCCACGTGTCTACGCCAATACTTCTGATAGGACGATCTAGTTCCGCCGCGCGTTCGCTCGCAAGGCCGAGCCCCTTAATGATATTTTCAAAAATCAGATCAAAATCCCAACGCAGGCGGCCGTCTTCTTCGCGCGGCGGATAATGAAACCGATGTACTTCTTCGTGAACTAATTCCGATGGGTCGAAGCCGACTAAAAAGACTCGTCCGCTACCCGCACCCAGATCGACCGCGATATAAAAGGGGCTACTCATTCGGGATTGGCGAAAGGTTTATTCGGACCGAGTTCCCGACAAGATCGGAAGATGGTCTCCGACGTTAAACTATTCCCGCGGAAATTCCCAACTGGGCCGGGCGCTCTTTCGCTTTCCGCAAGCGGTAGCCGCTCTCGCGATATACCTTAACGGGATCGATCGCACCGCCGTCCCGCTCACGCGCCGCCGCCAATATCGGCGAGACATCCGTTGTAAATGCTTCCTTCAAGGTGCTCAACGCGACTATTGCATCGCCGTCTTTCTGCGCTTGTGCGAGTTTCTCACGATCGACTAGATGAGCCTGTAGGTATGCCCGAACCACTTCGATCGAGCTGGTCACGAGCGACTCGACAGGATCAGTCACATTATGCGATTGGTCGAGCATATATGACGGATCGAAGCCGGGTGATCGGTTTATCTCGGCGTCTACAAGCTCGTTAAAGATCAGAAATAGCTGAAAAGGCTTGACCGAGCCCGCGTCCAGATCGTCATCACCGTACTTGCTGTCATTAAAGTGAAAGCCGCCGAGCTTTTCGAACTGGATTAGACGGGAAACGATCTGCTCAATGTTCACATTCGGTGCATGATGCCCGAGATCGACCAGGCATGATGCCTTATCGCCCAGCTCGCGTGCGCAGTAATAACTTGTCCCCCAGTCGCTGATCACCGAGGAATAGAATGCAGGTTCAAAAAGTTTGTGTTCGATGAACAGCCGCCAGTCGTCCGGAACCGCGTCATAGATCTCACGCATCGATTCGAGATAACGTTCGAGCGATTTGCGAAAGTTCGACTGGCCGGCAAAATTACTCCCGTCGCCGACCCACACTGTCAAAGCTTTTGAGCCGATCTTTTTTCCGATCTCAATACAGTCTATATTGTGTTCGATCGCCTGCTTACGTGTTGAGACATCCGCATGAGACAGGCTCCCGTATTTATACGAACGCTTTTGGCTGAGTTGATCCTGGAATGTGTTCGAATTCATCGCATCGAACTTTAAGCCAAATGAACTGGCGGCTTTCACAAGTTCTGCGGGATCATCAGTCTTGTCCCAGGGTATATGCAGGGAAACCGACGGTGTAGAACGAACAAGCCTCTGGATCGTCGAGCAGTCTTCAAGCTTTTCAAACACGTTTCGCGGCTCGCCCACGCCTGGAAACCGTGCGAACCGGGTTCCGCCCGTTCCGACGCCCCAAGAGGGAATTGCGATCTCGATACCCTGCGCCTTGGCGATCAAGCCTTCAATGTCGACTCCACGGCGCGCAAGCTTTTTCCCTAAATACTCGACGTCTTCTGACATCCAGTCTTTCTTGGCCGCGTTCTGTTCAGCGATAAAGTCTTGCGGTATTTCGAAATTTGTCGACATCTGGTTTTCGCGCTTTAACCAAGCTTAACGCATAAAGCCGTCCTGCAAACCGCCGTCTACCGGAATAATATGTCCCGTGGTTTTGCCCAGCCGTTTCGATAGCAGCAAAAAGATCGCTTCCGCTTGATCCGCCGGTTCTATTGGCGTCTGCGTAAGCGAGCGCTTTGCGTAAAAGTTGGAAAGCTTTTCCGTGAGCGTTTCGGTTTCTTCGGTCTCAGCGAACGGAATATCGTATTTTGTAAGCGACGCTATAACGCGGTCACGCGGAAACATAGTGCTCCCCTTTACGACCGTGGCGGGGGCGACAGCGTTGACCCGCAGAAGCGGGGCCATTTCGATCGCCAATTCACGAACCAGATGGTTGGCCGCGGCCTTACTCGTATCATATGCAAGGCTGCCTTTTTTAGCCACCACGGCGTTGGCGCTTGTCGTAAGTACGACATTGCCCGTGAGCCCCTGGTTTCTGAAAACCTTATATGCCTCATCCGCGACGATGTAGGCACCTTTCACGTTGATCCCAAACGTGAAGTCCCACATCTTGTCTTCGACGTGTCCGGATTTATCAGGCGGGACGAAAACTCCGGCGGTAACGATCACCGAATCGATGCCGCCGTAAGCTAGCACGACATTTTCCAGCATCTTCGTCACTGACTCACGGTCAGTTATGTCACATGCAAGCCCAACAGCAACTCCGCAATTGGAAATTCCTGTTCCCGAAACGCCAATACCAGGCCCGTATTTCGCAATGATCTCATCGGCAGTCGCTTTGGCTGAGGCTTCGTCACGATCAACGCAGACGATGTGAGCACCTTCTTTTACTATTCGATGAGCAGTTTCTTTACCGATGCCCGCACCCGCGCCGATGATCACGTGGATCTGGCGGTCAAGTTCTTTTTCCGGCGGCATGCGTTGAAGCTTTGCTTCTTCGAGCGGCCAGTATTCTATGTCGAACGCCTCTTGCTGATCCATCGCCTCATACTTGTCGATCGCCTCAGCACCGCGCATCACCTCGATAGCACAGTTGTAAAATTCGGCCGTTACGCGCGACTCGCTTTTGTTTTTTCCCCACGCGATCATTCCGAGGCCGGGGATGAGTATCACCGTCGGATTCGGGTCGCGCATCGCCGGAGAATCCGGCCGCTTGCAGCGTTCGTAGTAGTCTGCATAGTCCTTTCGATATTGAACGAAGCCTTCTGAGATCGCTGTCTTTAATGAATCAATATCACCCGACGCAGGATCCCAATTTACAAAGAGCGGCTTGATCTTGGTTCGCAGAAAATGGTCCGGGCACGACGTTCCTAACTCAGCCAAGCGTGGGCCGTCGATACTGTTTACAAATCGCAGCATCCGTTCGTCATCCTGAACTGTCCCGACAAATCGCCGAGACGAGGAAACCCGGCCGCGAATGAACGGAATTATCTCGATCTGTAAGCTTTGCCGTAGGGCATCAGAAAGAAGAGCGTGTTTCGACCCGCCAAAAGTCTTTACGCCGCGGTCATGCTTTTCGATGAACTGAGCCGCCCGATCGATGATCTCGAGAGCGGTCTCGTAGCAGGTCTTGTCATCATTGTCCCACGAACTCATGCCGTGATGGCCGAGCAAGATGCCTTTCGCTTTGGGATGGTCTTTGATCAGCTGCTCGATCTTCAGCCCAATGTCGAAGCCCGGTCGCTGCCACGGGATATACACTACATCGTCGCCATAGATCTCTTTTGTAAGCTTTTCCTGATTAACCGAAGCGGCCACAGCGATCACGGAATTAGGATGAAGATGGTCGACGTGCTTAAAGGGAACCAGCGTGTGCAATGGAGTGTCGATCGAGCAGGCCCGCGGGTTCAGGTTGTACACACAATGCGAATACATCGGGTACATCGAATCTTCAATAGGCGTTTTCGGACCATTGTCGGGAGCGTTCTCATACAGAGGCCGCATCGACCGAACTTTATCGAGGTATAGCGAAGCAAAACCATCGCGCTTTGCGGTCCGGAGATCTCCCCCCGAGCCTTTAAGCCAAAGGACCTCGACCTCTTCGCCCGTAAGCGGATCTTTCTCCGGAAGCTTAGAAGAAGTGTTGCCTCCGCCCGTATTTGTCAGCGTCAGGTCGTCGCCTAAACGATTCGACCTGTAAACGAGGCGGTCAACGCCCTTCAGCTTGTCCGCTTCTTCGTCATTCCAAAGATATTTAACGAATCTGTACTTAGATTCCGATGCTGCTTGATTACTCATTATAAAGACTGGGAAAACCGCTTAACTCATGGATATGTCGGAGAATATCAACTTTATTATCAAAAGGCAAATAAATTCCGCCGCAGTTAAAAAAGAGATAATGCGGCTCAAATCTCAGATGCGCCCGATGAGGTTTTGGGCCTGTAAATATGGCACTCTATCCCTGTCCTTTTCTTGTAGTCGGTCGTCACATTTTCGATGAATTTGTCGGCACTATTGGGCTCAACAAGATTGATGGTACATCCCCCGAAACCTCCACCCATCATCCGGCCACCACCAAACCCAGCTTGCCTCGAAGCGATCTCGACCATCAGGTCCAATTCCTTACTGCTTACTTCGAAATCGTCCCGAAGGCTTATGTGAGATTGGGTCAGTAGCTTGCCAAGCTTGGGGAGATCGCCGGCCTCCAACGCTTCCACTGCGTCTAACACCCGCTGATTCTCGGATATCACGTGCCTAGCCCTCTTCATCAGTAATTCCGGCATCTCCGGCGACCGCTCTTCAAAAAGAGTTTCAGATACGTCACGCAGCAACGAACCCCCCAAAAATTTGGCAGCCTCCTCGCATTGCTTTCGTCGAGCGTTATATTCGCCGTCCGCCAGATCGTGTTTTACGTTCGTATTGCAGAGAACGAAGTTAGCACCCGATAGGGGGACTGCCGTCCATTCAAGCGAGCGACAATCGAGAAGCAGGGCATTATCAGCCTGTCCTAAAACTGACGCGAACTGGTCCATGATGCCGCTACGCACGCCTGCAAATTCATGCTCTGCCGATTGTCCGATCCTTGCGAGTTCCACCCCGTCGACCGGATGGCCGGAAATTCTTGACAAAGCAAAAGCGACTGAGATCTCAAGCGCCGCCGACGAACTCAAACCCGCCCCGACCGGCACGTCGCTGTCGATCAAAAGATCGGCCCCGCGTAGGCCGTAACCTGATCGTTCCAGGATCAACGCCACACCTTGGACATATTTCACCCAAGCCGTTTCCTTTCCTAACGGCGGATCGTCAAGATCAAATTCGAACGCACGATCAAAATTAAGAGACGACACTCGTATCTTGCGGTCAATCCTACCCGCAGCGGCGACATACGTAGCAAAGTCGATAGCGCATGGCAACACAAAGCCCTCGTTATAATCCGTATGCTCGCCGATGACATTGATACGGCCTGGCGCACGAAAGAGTCTTGGTTTCGAATCGTACGTTTCTTCGAATTTGGAAGTTAGTCGGTTTCGATCTATCACAAGGAGCTACTTTACGACGCCCGCGTCTAGATAATGAATTTCCGAAAGCTCACGCAAACGTGCGGCAGCGGATTCCGGCGTGGTGTCTCGCTGCGGACTGCCAAGAATCTCAAATCCAACGAGGAATTTCCTTACTGTGGCCGAACGCAGCAGCGGCGGATAAAAATGGGCGTGAAAATGAACGGAATCATGGGGTTTCCCATCGGTCGGCCGCTGATGAAAACCCATCGAGTAGGGAAATGGCGTCAGAAAAAGATTGTCATAGCGCGTCGTCACGCGTTTCAGAGTGTCGGCGAATGCAATGCGTTCTTTTTCGTCGAATTCACCGATCGAATTGCAATGTTCCTTCGGCAGTATCATCACTTCAAATGGATAAACAGCCCAAAACGGCACGAGTGCGGCGAAGCTCGCGTTTTCACATACGATCCGTTCATTCGCTGCCAGTTCCAACTTTACGTAGTCGCATAGCAGACACTTGCCGCCGTTCTCAGAATATTGTTGCTGCGCGATCAGTTCTTTTGTCGGCTCGTTCGGGATGCTTTCCGTCGCCCAGATCTGACAATGCGGATGCGGATTGCTTGCGCCCATCATCTCACCGCGGTTCTCGAATATCTGAACGTAGTTTACGTAATCTAGTTGACCCAGTTCGGAGAACTGTGCGGCCCATTCATCGACGACTTTCTCAATGTCTGCGCTATCCATGCGCGAAAGCGTCAGGCTGTGATCGGGCGAAAAACAGATGACGCGGCATATACCGCGTTCGCTTTCCGCAATGAGGAGGTCGTAGGTATTTAGTTTCGCCTCAGGAACACTCGGCTGGAGGGCGGCGAAATCGTTATCGAAAACGAATGTTGTTTTATAGTCAGGGTTCTGGTGCCCGCCCGCTCGTTTATTTGTCGGGCACAGATAGCAGTCCGGATCGTATTTTGGCGGCAGAACCGTGTTGGGTTTCTCGACCTGGCCCTGCCATGGCCGGTTTGTACGGTGCGGCGAGACCAGCACCCATTCCCGCGTCAACGGATTAAACCTGCGATGCGAATTCTCCGCTAGATCGAACGCCATATCGTAAATCTAGCACATCAGAGCTTGCCGGCGGTCGGGTCGGGCCATTCGTCCGTGCGAAACGGCGAAGCTGGAAGTCCAGAATCGTTAGTCAGGTTCGGATGCTTCGGATTGCTATTAAATGCGTACCGAACTGCCGAAGGCTTCGCGATATTTGGCGACGAAACTTCGATCTTATTTTTCCCTACTATCTTTGCATCGGCCCAGACCCATTTTTTGTCGTCGCCGGCGACGGCAAATTCATCCAACCTTTCTCCGTCTTTTATCTTGAGGCCGGTTCCGACATCATCAAACGTCAAAATTATCTTCCCGCCTTTTATTTCGGAGCTTCTTAAAACAGGAGCGTCAACCAATTTGCGGCCATAAACATTTTTGAGCGCCCACCATGACATCCTACGTCCTACATCGAGTTTGTTCTTGGGGTGGATGTCATTCGCCTCGCCGATATCGATGGTAACGATCAATCCGGTATTAGCGGTTTTCAACGCCGTGCGTCGTTCGGCCTCGCGAATAAAACTCCACGGTGCGTCCCGCGGCTCCGGGCTTACGGCGCGATAGTTTGGGAGCTGGATGATCTCGAACGGAAAGTTGCCCTGACGCCATCGTTCCCGCCAGGCTCTAATCATTGTTGGTAGTAAAAGGTTATACTGCTCAGCCCTGTCTTCATTCGATTCGCCCTGGTACCACGCAGCACCTTTTATCGGGAAGGGGATGAGTGGTTCGATCATTCCGTCATAGATGGACGAAGCGACGCGGTAATCGCGAAGCGCGTCCGGCACCCCCGGTGACGGCGAGGGCCTCGCACCGGCTCCTTTTTGCTCATCCGATTTTTTCCGCCAGGCGTCGATAGCGGCGGCGTAATCCAAACGCACCTTGTCGCGCTCGGCTTCCCAGATCTTTGTGCGGTCGACGGTTGGCTTGAGGTCGGGCGAGGCATTCAGATAGTCGACCGGCGTCCATGCCTCGGCCTGCGAACCTCCCCAAGACGAGTTGATCATCCCGATCGGCACCTTCAATTCCTTTTCGAGCTCGATGGCGAAATAGTATCCGGCGGCGGAAAATTCTGTGACGGATTCAGGCGTGCACGCGGCCCACAGACCTATCGGCTTACCCGTCTTCTTAAAACC
>JBDTXM010000013.1:0-26296 GCA_040006215.1 Acidobacteriota bacterium | reverse complement strand
ATCAAACCATTGATGAACTTGGTCACCGTCTCGCTGTTGTAGATCGGATCCGGCAAAATATCTCGCTTTGCTGCAACTCTTCTTCTCGGCATTATTTCGCTCCCTTCGGCCGTTTAGCACCGTATTTCGAACGGGACTGATTGCGGTTGGCGACACCCGAAGCGTCGAGGGTTCCGCGAACAATGTGATAACGAACACCGGGAAGATCCTTTACGCGGCCGCCGCGGATCAGAACGATCGAGTGCTCCTGTAGGTTATGGCCGATACCAGGAATGTAGGTCGTAACCTCGATCTGGTTGGTCAAACGCACGCGGGCGACCTTACGAAGAGCCGAATTCGGCTTCTTCGGGGTAGAGGTATAAACACGCGTGCAAACTCCGCGTCTCTGCGGATTTGCCTGCAAAGCCGGGCTCGCCGTCTTATATTTAACGCGTTGGCGGCCCTTGCGAACTAATTGATTGATCGTCGGCATATTTGATCGTGCTGCCACGTCCCAGTGGCCAATCCATTTAAAATCCCAAAAGGCAAAACGAACGCCTTACCTGACTCTTGCCGAATCAATTTTCGGCAGTTAGCTCAAGCAGCTATAAGCTGAATGAATTAAGTAATTTATCTAACTAAACTCTCGAGTATTAAGGCTTTGCTGTGGCGTGGCATATAGAAATGTTCTGACCGCCCGCGTTCCGTGCGAAACGCTCCTACGCTACAATTCCTGTCTCAATTCTCAAAAATCCGCCTTGCGAATCAACAAGATACCGCAATAGCAAAACAGACCATTCAAGTCCGAAACTCTAGATATTATGAATTTGAAACGGTCTTGTCAAGCCGAAACGGGCGTTACCGGAAGCCTAGCTCCGTAGTCGGGGAAATCCTTCTTGTAAACGCAGCGAGGTGCAACGCCACTTAGCGGGACTAAACCACTCGACCGGACCATGAGACGTCGAAAACGGACCATTAACGCCCCAAGTATGACCGCCTGATGGCTGCAAAAACCCACATCCTGCCATATGCGTTCATGTCCACGCGTTCCACCATATCCTCGCGTGAGTCGACGTTGAGATGCTCTCTCAACTTTCTTCCTAAAAGATATGAAGTGCTATGAAGCGAAACCGACCTCTCTTTACAGAATCGTTCATCGACTTTGAATCATCGGGTCATTCACAGAGCTAATGTGTTTCTACCGAACAATGAATTCCTGGCATGTTGAGGGAAACCAGATCCAAAGCACGACAGAAGGAAGGGGTTTCGAGAACTTTGAGAGTGCCTTACAAATAAGGGTCATTCCATTTATCATGAGAGTTTCTGAAAGAAATAGGAAAAAAACGAGTAAAATATATCAAACGTTGGTTAGACCGCAATAATTTGCTAAACTCTCGGTTTTGTTTTTAATACTTAATATTTAGTTATGTCATCAACCAATTTAGAACAATATTTATCAAAATTCTCAGCATCGGACTGGTCCGCAACCCTCGAAGAGCTTTTGCAGTGCATTCACGAGGTCGACCGGACGGCCGTGCAGATATGGACGCGGTTCTTTCCGTTTGAGCTTTATCAATATATTGAAAAGGCCGAGGATCGCGACGAGGTGATTCGCGGGTTGGCTATACAGGGCGATTTTGAGCTTAAGAATCACGTCGACACCTCGCACACTTTTCTTTACGGGCATCGCTATTGGAAAACGGTAAAGGCGGCGATCGTTGCTGAATCGCAGGTTTTCACCGATCAGACGCCTACCCTGCTTCAGGAGATCAAGCAGATGGGTATGCTCGTGTCGGAAAAACTCAAGGTCGAACGACCACTGATCAACGCGATCGTTTACGTCGGGCTGATGACTCTAAATCAAAGCGGCATCGAATCTTTCAGTGCTGCCGACGGCACGGTTGAAAAGCCTTCGGGCTTGATGGCCAAATCGCCTGATCGAATCGTTCGGGCACGAGGAGAGGACGATTCGCAGGGACTTCTAGGTTTTCTAAGGACTGACAACAAAAAATTCTCGGTCGTTTACACAGATTCGCAGGACGCTGGCAAATTTAACATTATTAACGACGAAGAGATCGCTTCGGCAAGTGCCCGCGATCAGTCGCGCGACTGGAAGACACGGGACGAGCGCTGCTGGGAGGGCGTCGTACCGGTCGAATGCCGTGCGGCGAGCTGTGGAACTTGCTGGGTAGGGGTTATCGGCGGCCAAGACAAACTCACTGAAGTTGCGCGGCGAGAACGGCGTCAAATGAAGGTTTTCGGCTACAACCAGCCAGACGAACCAAAACCGTTTCTTCGTCTGGCATGCCAGGCTAAGGCTTTGGGCAATGTGACAATTGTTATCCCGCCCTGGAATGGAGTCTTCGGCAAGAAGGTTTACGGCAATATCGAGGAACTCGAACTCGAGCCGGCGACAACCTCCGCGGTCAGACTCCGCGAGACCATCGCCAGTGCAGCATCCAACGAAGGATAGGCACAGTCAAAAATTAGCTCACATGCTCCGTCTGTTCGGTTTCGATACGAACAGGCGGATTTCCTTGTCAGGCTCACCTAACATATCGCGGGCAACTTCTACCCAAGCTGCATCATTTTGATACATTCGAATATATGAATGTTCATAAACCGTCACCAAGTACACTGTTTAACTCTTGTCGCTAATTGGGTTAGAGATGTCTCGCCGCGTTGGAACGCCTATTGCAATCTCCGTACGTGCTCTCCCGATGGAGTGTAATTTTAAATGAAAGGCGAAACTAATTTGGCCCGGTCTATTACGACTGCGGAATCGGTTGCCGTTGCTAAGGCATTGATAAATAGGCCGGCCGCCACCATGATCAATCGCGATCTGAGCCTGGTGGAGTTCTACTGGCGCGTTGTTGAAGAGGCGTCGGACACCGAGATTCCACTGCTTGAAAGAGTAAAGTTCATCGGGATCGTTGCCGAGCTCATCGACGAATTTTTCATGATCCGAGTTGCCGGACTCAAAGCAAAGTCCGGTGCGCTTATGGAAGTTACGCGGATGGACTTACTGCGTCTCAGCAGCTCGCCGCCGTTCGCGAGCGTTTGCAGGAGCTCATTGCGCTGCATTATTCGACGTTTCGAGATGACCTTCTTCCAAAACTAAAAGCTGAACGAATTGTGCTGACTTCGTACGGTTCACTTGGCAGAGATCAACAACGTCGCCTGACTGACTATTTCTCCGAGAAGATCTACCCGGTTCTCACACCTCAGGCGGTCGATCCGTCACATCCATTTCCGTATATTTCCGGCGGAAGCTTGAACTTAGCGCTAGTGATTCAGCCGAAACTGAATAGACGGGTAGCGCGAGCGTTGAAGAATTCCGGAAAAGACTTCTTTGTCCGGATGAAGATCCCGCCGTTTTTGCCGCGGCTTATTCCGGTTGAACCGGATTCGTCGGAATTTGTCTTGGTCGAGAATCTAATTGCAGCGAACATTAGCCGGCTTATACCGGAAGCCAAAGCCGACGATTGCAACTTTTTCCGTATCACGCGCGATGCCGACCTCGAGGTTCATGAGTCCGAGGCTGCCGATCTGCTGGAGGCAATGGAAGAAAATCTTCGGCTACGGCGTTTTGGGCATGTTACCAGGATGGAAATATCGCATTCGATGCCCGACGAGATGCGCGTCCATCTGGCCGAAAAACTAGAGGTAAGCGATGACGGTGTTTTCGCTGTCGATGGTCCGATCAATTTAGGCGACCTGACGGAGCTCGCCAAACTCAATCGGCCCGAATTAAAAGACAAACCCCTGCGTGTGACACGCCCGAAGATCTTCGACGACAGCCGTTCAACATTTGACCTGATCAGAGAAAAGGACATCCTGCTTCATCATCCCTATATGCCGTACGCGATCGTCACTGACTTTATCGCGGAAGCGTCGGAAGACCCGGATGTTCTGGCTATCAAAATATGTCTTTATCGAATGGGTAAGAATTCGCCGATCCCGCCGCTGCTAATTCGCGCAAGTGAGTTGGGCAAACAGGTCACGGTCCTGATCGAATTGAAGGCAGGTTTCGACGAGGCGAACAATATTGAATGGGCCAAGAAGCTGGAGCAAGCCGGCGTTCATGTGATCTACGGCCTGCTCGGCCTGAAAACTCACGCAAAATCTACACTGATAATTCGCCGCGAGGGCGATGATCTGCGACGGTATGTTCACGTTGCCACCGGCAACTATAATCCGCAGACTTCATCGGCATACACGGATCTTGGCCTGCTTACCGTGGATGAAGTGATCGGAAAGGACGTCACCGACCTGTTCAATTTTTTAACTGTCTATTCACAAAACCGTGAATATCGAAAACTGTTAGTTGCGCCGACCGACCTTCGGGAAAAGATCGTCGCGCGGATCGATCGCGAAGCCGAACATGCCCGAAACGGTCGTCCCGCACGTATCATGGCTAAGTTAAATCGTCTTGCCGATACCGAGATCGTCAACACACTCTACGAGGCCGCACAGGCCGGAGTAAGGATCGACCTGATAATACGCGGCATCTGTACGCTGCGCCCAGGAGTTCCCGGACTCTCGGAAAATATAACGGTGCGTAGCGTGGTCGGCCAGCTTCTCGAACACAGCCGGGTTTATTATTTTGAGAACGGCGGAGAGAACGAGGTGCTTATGGGCAGCTCCGATTGGATGCCGCGAAATCTTGATCGCCGGTTCGAGGTCCTGACGCCGGTCGAATCTCCTGAGCTGAAAGCCTTTCTGAAGGACGAATATCTTGCCGCATATCTAGCGGACAATACAAAGGCGTTCGTGCTGCAAACCGACGGACGCTATTCGCGGGTCACGCCGTCCGACGGCGAAGAGAAATTCAACGTCCAAGAATCATTTCAGGAAAATTCGAGACTGCTGCAGTTTGGCGGGCGATAAATATTTTTAGACTGATGGATACGAGCGAGGTAATTTAATATGTATAGCCGGATCAAAGCTTTTCGTCTTCTGATCTTTGTGATCGTCATTTCACTAGCTGCTTCCGGGTCGATCGCGCAGAAAAAGAAGAAACATTCCCCGGGAAAGACTTCGCCTTCAGGAAATGCCGTCCTCTGGGAGCCGGTAGATATTGAGCGTCGGGACCTTTTCAACGGCCCTGGCGGCGATGCGATGCGGCCAGATCTCAGCAAGATCGAGTTTGTCGAACAGGATAAAAGCGGGCATAACAAGAAATACAAAATCAAAGACGGAGCGGGCAATATTTGGGTCGCAAAATTAGGCCGCGAAGCGAAGCCGGAAACTGCCGCCGTCAGGATTCTGTGGGGCCTCGGATATAAGACCGAGATCAACTACCTGGTGCCGAGTATAACCATTCCCGGGAAAGGCTCGTTTACTAACGTACGTCTTGAAGCCAGGCCTGAGAACGTTAAACGTCTCGATCCATGGAAATGGCGCGACAATCCTTTCGTCGGGACAGACCAGCTACAGGGTCTCAAGATCATGATGGCTTTCGTGACCAACTGGGATCTCCTTGACATGCAGAACAAGATACTCAATGTAAAAAAATTGGGGCCAAATGAACTCGATTACGTGATCAGCGACCTCGGGGCTACGTTTGGAAAACTCGGGAGCAATAATTTACCGATCTTCTTCAGACTAGGCCGCAAGACCGGCGACCCAAAGGCTTGGAGCAAGGCAGGCTTCATAAAAGGTGTAAAGAACGGGCATCTCCAGATGGCATTCAAAGGTAAGAGCCGCGACCTAATGAAGGGGATCACCGTGGGACAGGGACGATGGTTGGCGACACTATTAAATCGTTTAAGCGATGAGCAAATAAAGTCTGCGTTCCGTGCGGCCAACTATTCGCAGGCCGATATACAAACGTTCACGCAGGCATTTAAACGAAGGCTGAACGAGCTTGACCGTTTTACCGGCGATACCAATCTTGCGAGAAAATAAGCAATGATAAACAGAATGCGATTTGCCCTCATCGCGGGCCTTACGATCGTGCTGATCTCAACCGTCGTAGTGCCTGGCCAGAATCGGTCAACGGCAAACCACACTGCGGCGTCCAACTCCAACGTTTCGGCGAACACGACGCAGACAGGCGACAATCCGATCGTGGACGCGGCCAATTCGACCGGAGCCACCAGTGACCCGCAATCGTCCAGTTGGCTGGGATCGGCCTTTCAGATTTTTTCCCGGCTGCTTATGGCGGTGATCCTTTCTGGAATTCTCGCGTTCCGCCCGCGAAAGGACGTTCCGCTATTTCGCAGAAGCCTTTTTGTGTCACAGACCCAGATACTTCTGGCCGTTGTGGCCGCGGGACTAATGATGGTCGTCGGCGACAATACTGCCCGAGCATTCGCCATCTTCGCGGCCGCGTCGCTTGTTCGATTCCGAACGAACATCCGCGATCCAAAAGAGATCACGGTATTGCTCATCAGCCTGGCGCTTGGGCTAAGCGCCGGCGTTGGCCGATGGGAGTTGGGTATCGCCCTTTGCCTTTTCGCCCTCGGACTTCTCTGGATCTTGGAATACAACGAATCGGACCAGATCGTTCGTGCCATGGAATTGACGGTAAAAACCAAGGATACCGAACGAACGCAGGAGGTTCTAAAGAAGATATTTCGTCGGATGAAGATCGACGCGGAAGTTCGCGAACTTATTCCGCCGGATGAAACGAAGGGCGTCGGATCGATCGTCTATTATTTGAATCTCCGATTGCGGCTAACCACCGATTATGTCAGCGACCGAATACTGGGCGCCGATACGAGCAATATAGAGGGAATACAGTGGTCAAAATCGAAGGGATCCAACGACATCTACCAGTAATAAAAAAAGAAGGACCAGTGGTGATCCTTCGTTTATTTATCTAATTTATCTAGTTAGAGGTTTTTGCCGATGCGGAAATAGCAGCCGTCGAACTTGAAGGAGCAGTACTGGCGCCAGCTGCTGCTTTGTCATGGATAAGTCTGTCGCTCCAGTCCCGAACAAACGATTTGAACGAGCCATGTACGAGGCCAGCCGAGAAGTTGTAATTCTTCATCTCAGTGTAGGCCTTATCATAATCCCATCCTGACTTGGTAAAGCGATACGCTGCACCCATGACGCCGGTCCGGTGAATACCTGCTTTGCAATGCACATAAATGGTTCCGGTATCGGGGTTATTTACCAACGCTAAGAACGTATTGATATCGTCCATTCGAGGGGTCTTGTAGCCGCTCATCGGAATATTGACGTACTTCATACCGAGCGCTTCCACGTCAGCCTTTTCATAATCCGTCGGGTCCGACTGGAGATCCACAACCGTTTTGACGCCTAAATCCTTTAAAGACCGATAGTCATCGGGAAGCGGCTGAGCGCCCCGGAAAAATCCCGCTTCCATCTGCCCAAAGTTTTTTATTTTTACACCTGTGAATTCTGAGGGCGAAGTCTGTGCAAATGAAGCGAGAGCGAGAGCGATGATCGCTAATAATATGGTAGAAGAGCGCCGCACTAACGTTTTTTTCATATCTTTTTTCTCTTTCTGAACAGCTGTCGGTTGCGGGCTTAGTGAACAGCGTCGGCAAATGTTTTGGTATTGATCCGTCCGCAATGCGGCCGAACTTCTCTTTTATCTTTTACTAAGTAGCAAATAGCCCGTTGTGGGGTTGCTATTTTTTTCGATTTTGCCGAGCGATTGCCATTTTCGACTCATATCACGCTAACCGGAGCGAACTATTGAACGCTCCGGCTTGAACTAACGATGCCGGACTTAGATGGCCGCGCCACTTGCCGTCGAGGCCTCAGCCGGTATCCGTGCGTTGACCCAATTTTTGATATCCGAGATCACTACTTCTTTATCGACATCGTTCAGCAGGTCATGGAAGTGTCCCTCGTACAACTTGATCGTTTTGTCCTCCGACCTCGCGGTGTCGTAGAACAACTGACTTCCCTGATACCTAGTCGCCTTGTCCTCCGTTCCGTGGATGATCAATACAGGCAGCGTAATCTGCGGGAACGCCGCCTTCAATTTCTCGTCAGCTATCACCATCTGAGCCACCGTCTGGGTCGGTTGCGTTTCATTGGCAATCAGCGGATCGTTGTCCATTATCTCGACAGCTTTTGGATCGCGCGAGAAATCCTTGTTTTTCAGATGCAAGACGTGAGCATGTGGGAATACGTGCGCCAATCCTTTAAGTGCGGCCAGCGCAAAATCGGGAGCCGGTACCTGAAACGCAAAGCTTTCACAAACTAATCCCGCCAGTTCGGCCTGATGCTCGAGCGTGTACATGCACGCCACGACGCCGCCTGCGCTGTGACCGAGGATGAAAACCGGCGATCCTGGATTTTCAGACCGGGCGATCTCGACCAATTTGGCAACGTCGCTCACATAATCGTCAAAGCTCGTCACATAAAACCGCTCGCCATCCGATTTTCCGCGGCCGCGAAGGTCAACCGAATAGACAGCTACTCCTGCGGCGACAAACTGTTCGGCTACCCAATTGTAATATCCACTGTGCGAATTAAATCCCGGCACAATGGCAAGCACCGCCCGCGGAGTGCCTTCCGGAGCCCAGGACCTCGCGGCTATGTTCAGCCCGCCCGTGCCTTCGAATGATGATTCTTTCATTGTTTCTCCTATATGTAACCAAGATCGATCAGCCCGAGTGAATCTCGCGGCCTCGTTCTTACAAATAACGACGAAGACTTATCGCCAATAATTATTTGCGGCAGCGATCGTCGCAAATTCCACTGCGATCACATGACTTGCCGCTATTAAGCCAAACGCATCGTTCGCATATTGCGGACGACCGCTTTTCAGAATTTCGAGTTCTTTTTGCATCGCATGGACCGAATGCCGCGAAAGCATTATTGCCAACGCCCTTCCTTCTTCCGGCGTTGCAGTTATGAGTGTGTTATTTGGAACGAGAGGTTCCGATGGAATCTGCGTCATAAGTTTTTAGTGACTATTGAGTAAAAAAATTCCTTAATTCAGCTTTGGTCTCGGCCGGACGCTCTTCGGTCAACCAGTGGCCTGTATCGGCGAAGATGACCGAATGAACATTCGTTGCAATGAGCTTTGCCTGCCCTTCGAGTAAGGTTCCCATCGATCCATCGCCCGCTATCGTCAGCACGGGCATGGACAGTTTATTAACCGAGAATTTGCGGTTGTCCGCCGCGTCTGCACGATTAAATTGCTTGAACAGTTCGAATGCCGCCCACATCACGCCATCCTTAGCATAAGCCTTTGAGTAGATCACACGACTTTCCTCAGACATGCCTTTCGAATTTGCCGCGAGCTCATCCCAGAAATGACTTAAAAAGATCCGTTCGCGTCCCTTGACCAAGGGCAAAGCATAGGCACTTTCGACAAAATGAAAATGCCAGGTCCGCTCGTTACTAAAGATCTTGTCCCAAAAGTCGCCGATGCCTGGCAATGGGGCCTCAAGCAAGGCAAGCTTTTCAACCTCGTCCGGAAACTGCGCCGCATACGCGTATGCGACCATTAATCCGATATCGTGGCCCACGAGATCGATCTTTTTGTAACCTAAACTCTTTACCAGTTCGTGGATGTCTATCGCTACGGTCTTTTTATCGTATCCGGTCTTGGGCTGCGACGAATCTCCGATACCGCGAAGGTCCGGCGCAATTATCGTAAAATCATTAGCGAATTCGCCGAACAAGGATGTCCACATATACGACGTCTCGCCAAACCCATGAAGCAAAACAAGCTGTCTTGGGCCGCTTCCAGTTTTCAGATAATGGATCTTAACACCATTAACGTTAGCAAACAGCGATTCGTACGACTTCCCTTGCGCCTGCACGTTCCCGCACGATGCAAGTCCCAAAGCGATGATCAGCAACAAAATCTTCCATAATCGATGTATTTTCATTTATGTGCGCCCTTAGGCAATTGATCTCACGCACCGGCTGTACTGCTAGCTGCACCGGATCCAATGAATTCGAGCAGATCCGCATTGATCTCCTCGTGGTTGATGGTGAACATCCCATGCGAATGGCCTTTGTAGATCTTCAGCGTGGCGTTTGGAACCACCTTCGCCGAGAGAAGAGCAGCGTCGGCATACGGTACGATCTGATCGTCATCGCCGTGCATTACCAGCGTCGGAACGTCAAACTTTTTGAGGTCTTCGGTAAAGTCAGTTTCGGAAAAGGCTTTTATGCAGTCATAACCTGCCTTGAATCCGCCCGCCATTCCCTGAGCCCACCATTTGTCGATCAACCCCTGCGAGGCCTTGGCACCCGGACGATTAAATCCGTAGAAAGGACCAGTCGGCAGGTCGATGTAGAACTGCGCCCTATCGGCAAGGTATGACGAGCGAAGCCCGTCGAAAACGTCGATCGGCAGGCCACCCGGATTTGCATCGGTTTTTACCATTAGTGGCGGGACCGAACTGATCAACACGGCCTTTGCCACCCGCGACGTACCGTGACGCCCTATGTAGCGAGCCACCTCGCCTCCGCCGGTCGAATGCCCGATATGTACCGCATCTTTTAGATCCAGCTCCGCGGTCAATTCTGCAAGGTCGTCCGCGTAGGTGTCCATATCATTGCCTTCCCATGTCTGACCGGAACGCCCGTGACCTCTGCGATCATGAGCGATGCATCGGAAACCTTTGGACGCAAAATAATAGATCTGGTTGTCCCAGTCGTCCGAACTCAACGGCCAGCCATGACTGAATACGATCGCCGGTCCTTTGCCAAAGTCCTTGTAATAGATCTCGGTACCGTCTTTTGTTTTGAATATAGCCATTTTTACCTCCCCGAAGCTCATGAATGATGGCTCGGTTCTTCCAAGGTTTAGGGGTTAGAGGTCCTTAGACCTCGCGAAATGAGACGATAAGAACGCTGAAATGCAATTTGTTTAAGGATTATATAAATTCGCCGGGCATTGTTCAATATTTTTCCGATCAACGTGAAAAAGATTCGCCTTCCCAATAAAAAAGCCTCCGGAGACATTTCCGAAGGCCGTTGAAAAACGACTTATGCCTCTTAACGCAAGCCGCCGCTAGCCAATAACTGTTCGCCGGTCAGCCATCTCGAGTCGTCTGACGCAAGAAATACTGCGATGGGAGCAATGTCGTCCACCTGGCCCGTGCGGCCCAGCGGCGTCTGCGCGACCGCAGCTTTTTCAAAATCCGAACCTATGAATCCGGCGGCGACCGATCCCTCAGTTTCGACAACTCCCGGATTGATCGAATTCACCCGGATCTTCCGTGCACCGAGCTCGCGGGCCAAAACACCTGTAATAGCATCCACCGCTCCTTTCGTGGCCGTGTAAACGACTGAATTTGGGGGCGTTATTCTGCTTACGGCCGATCCAATATTTATTACGCTCCCACCTTCACCCAGATGCTTTACCGCGGCCTGCGTAACCAGGATCGTCCCTAATACGTTAACGTCGAATATCTTATGAAAATGTTCTTCGCTAACGGCCTCGATCGGAAGAAAATCGTAGACTCCCGAATTGTTGACGAGGATATCGAGCTTTCCGTAGGTTTCTACAGCTGCCTCTATAATGCCTTCCGCTTCCGCAGCTTTTGACACGTCGCCGCCGACCGCCGTAGCTTTGCCGCCCGCTTTTTCGATCTCCGCGACCACTTTGTCGGCCCCGTCTTTGCTCGATGCATAATTAACAACTACCGATGCACCGGCCGCTGCCAAATGCTTTGCGATGGCGGCTCCTATCCCTTTGGACGCTCCCGTCACAACTGCCACTTTCCCGTCTAACTTACCCATTGTTTTAGTTTTCCTCTTTCTTTAATAACAGTGCGAACTGACCTAGATGGTAGCTCTGATGATTGGTCCGGTTGATAATTACGTTCAGCCTGTTTCGATGAGGCTCTTTTTCAAAATCCTCTTCTGTTACTGACGTATGTCTCTCAAACCATTCCTCTGGCGACACTTCGCCAAATTTTTGTTCGGCGATGCCGTTTACCCGTCTCCAAGCTTGTCTAACATCCGCCGCAGTCGGCAGCGTGGCTTTAATATCGAAAGGATTTGTAATAAATACCTCTTCGAGATCCGGGTATTTTCTAATGCCCCAGCCGAGGATCGGAAGCAATCCGTCAGTAACCGCCGTCAAATGCCCGATCACATACAGAGCGCTGTTTCGCCCGAGTACAGCAGGCCAAGCAAGCTGTTCATCGGAGACCTCCGCTAAAAATTTATCGATCCTCGCGTTCTGAGTTTTCCATGAGTCGAGGACCATCTTTACCACGATCGCTCTATCGTCTTTTTTCTTTTCAACTGAAACTGTCATGTGTCTGCCCTCCTTTTGTCCGACAGGTCCGCGAAATAACACGCGAACCTGTCATCGACCCCGCAACCAACTCACCACGGCAATTCTTCGCCGAGATGAATGAACCTGCCCGAATATCCGTCCGCCGGAAGCGTCGCCAGATCCACCGATGTTTTCGCACCATCTTCGACCTGTATCTCCCCATTCGCATTCATATCGGTAACGACCGATCCCGGGTGTGCCGCATTTACTTTGACCGGCGTATCGCGAAGCTCATACGCCAGATGCACCGCATAGCCGTTCAAAGCCGTTTTCGAGATGTTGTAGGCGGGCACCTTGAAGTTATAGATCGGCGATTTCGGATCCGAATGCAGCGAAAGCGATCCAAGCCCGCTTGAAAGAAACACGATGCGGCCCGCATCGGACTTTTTGACAAGCGGAACGAACTGCTGCGTCAGAGCGATCGTGTTGAAAAAATTCGTCTCGAACGTTTCGCGAAAGGTGTCGAGTTTTGTTTTGCTTGCCGGTATCGGTGCTCCATTATCGAATTCGTTTAGAAAGATGCCGGCGTTGTTGATCAGGATATCGAGCTTGCCGTAGGTCGAATCGATAAACTTCGCAGCCGATTCGTGCGTTTTCTCATTATTGACGTCAATAGCGATGTACTCGACATCGAGACCTTCGCTTTTGAGTTTCGATTCAGCCTCTTTGCCTTTTTCTTCACTGCGGGCACCGATCAAGACCTTAATTCCCTGTTTTGCCAACTGCCTTGCTGTCTCAAATCCAATACCACGATTTGCTCCTGTTATAAGTGCGATCTTCGTTTCTGACATTCTCATACTCCTTACTTATGTTAATTTTATGTTACTTTATAAGTAACACTTCCAACCAAAAAATTTTACCGCGGTAGATCTGATATCACATCAGCCAGGCTGATTTCGCCCAGGCTATCCTCCATCGACCGCTGCGTTTTGCTCAATACTTTTTCCAGCGAAGATTTTATAGTGCAGCTAACGGCGCACATCTGTTGTTCGGGATAGTCATGTATCGCAAATGCCTTTGGCGCTTCGACAGCTTTATAGATCTCCAGGAGAGATATATCTTGCGGCTGCCTCGCCAAAGCAGTTGAGCCTGTCTTACCCATTGTCGTACTGACCAAATTCGCCTTTGAAAGTTTCGCCAGCACCCGGCGAATAAAACTCGGACTTGTATTTACACTCTGTGCCAATTGCGCAGAAGTCATATCATGCGCGACGCCGTAACCCAGACCCGCCATCAAATGAACCGCAATTGAAAACTGTGTGCTCACCGGCATACTGTTACTTTATACGACACAATTAAAACTCTGTCAAGAGGTTTCCCAAATATTCTTTTCGAGTTCTGCGTTGCGTTCACTGAGACCTTTGCGTGAGAATTCTTGGTTAACGTATGAACAACAATACCGAAACCAAGATAAATCCCGTTTGGTACGTCGTCATCGCCGTCCTTCTATGGAGCACCGGCGGGCTGTTCATCAAACTCACTTCACTCGACGCCTATCAGGTCACCTTCTTTCGCTCTCTTCTTGCCGGGATCACGGTTCTTATACTGACCGCTCACAAAGGCCTGCGGATAAATTTTTTCGGCGTGATAGCATCCGTGATTTACGCGACGCTGCTTTTTCTCTTTGTCTGGGCAACCAAGCACACTACTGCAGCCAACGCGATCTTTCTGCAATACACGGCACCGATCTATATCCTGATCCTTGCTCCGTTCGTGATCGGCGAGAAATTTCAGGGACGCGATCTCATCACGATCATTTTCTGCATCGGCGGAATGAGTCTCTTCTTTGTAGGAAAACTCGAGGTGACGGATTATCAGGGAAACCTGGCTGCCCTATGTTCTGGTGTTTTCTTAGGGTTATATATAATGCTTCTCCGGCATCCGAGGGCTTTGGGAATGAATTCGGCGATCACCGTGATCTACGGCAATTTTCTTTTGGCGTTGCTAACCTTGCCGTCAGGTATAGCTTCACTTTCCACGATGACTTTAACTGATACCGGAGCCGTCGCTTTTCTGGGGATTTTTCAGATCGGTATTTCCTATATCCTATTTATCAAGGGTGTTACTGGCGGCACCCGACCTCTGGACGCGAGCATCATCGGTTTTATCGAACCGCTCTTAAACCCAGTTTGGGTTTTCCTGTTTGTCGGCGAACGGCCGTCGGAATGGGCATTGTTCGGCGGAGCCATTATCGTTTTGACCGTTGCCGTCCACACGTTCGTCAACAACCGAAAACCAAGTCCCGCTTTGTCCTAAAACTTTTGCATCTTACATTGTTCAGCCCCGATTCATCCGACAAATTTGGTTTATGCGGTTGGCCATCTGACGCTTTTTGTTATGTTGTGATAAGCTAGGCGAATAACATCAAGAGACGATATTTATCACTCGTTTCTTTAGTCAAATCAGCCTTTTACAGCCGTTTTTCCGGAGATCTTTATGACGAACATTAACAAACCGTCAAATGTAAACAACGAAGAACTGATCCGTTGGGTGACCGACGCGGTAGAGCTTTGCAAACCAGAATCCGTCCATTGGTGCGACGGATCGCAGGAAGAATACGACCAGATGTGTCAGGAAATGGTCGGTTCAGGTACGTTCATCAGGCTTAACGAAGAGAAACGTCCAAATTCGTTTCTCGCCCGCTCTCATCCATCGGATGTCGCCCGCGTCGAAGACCGCACGTACATCTGTTCATTTGCGAAAAGCGACGCCGGTCCAACCAACAACTGGATGGCGCCCATCGAGATGAAGGCGATCCTTAAGAAAAAGTTTGATGGATGCATGGTGGGCAGAAAAATGTATGTCGTCCCGTTTTGCATGGGACCGATCGGTTCTCCGATCTCGCAATTCGGTGTGCAGATAACGGACTCGGCCTACGCTGCTGTGAATATGCGCGTCATGACACGTATGGGCACGCGTGCGATCGAGGCCTTGGGCGAAGGCGAATTCACCCGGTGTCTCCATTCGGTCGGCATGCCTTTGGCTGACGGGCAAAAGGACGTCGCCTGGCCGTGCAGTCCTGATCCCAAAGACAAATACATCGTCCACTTCCCCGAAGAGAATTCGATCGTAAGCTACGGATCCGGCTACGGCGGCAACGCACTGCTTGGTAAAAAATGTCTCGCACTTCGCATTGCCTCAAACCTTGGCCGTGCCCAGGGCTGGCTCGCCGAACACATGCTGATCGTCGGCGTCAAGTCGCCCGACGGCCGCAAGGATTATGTTTGTGCCGCTTTTCCCTCTGCCTGCGGCAAGACAAATTTTGCGATGCTTATTCCGCCGACGGCATTTCAGGAAGAAGGCTGGAAGGTCACGACCGTCGGCGACGACATCGCCTGGATCAAACCAGACGAACATGGAAAGCTTCACGCCATTAATCCGGAAGCAGGATTTTTCGGCGTCGCACCTGGCACCAATTACGAAACGAATCCGAACGCGATGGATTCGATCAAGGAAAACACGATCTTCACTAACGTCGCTCTTACCGATGACGGCGATGTTTGGTGGGAAGGCATGGGTACTGCACCGGCACACGCTATCGATTGGCAGGGCAACGATTGGACGCCTCAAAGCGAAAACAAGGCCGCCCATCCAAATGCCCGCTTCACGGCACCTATAACCCAGTGCCCGGTCGTAGACGAGAACTTCGACGATCCGAAAGGCGTTCCAGTATCCGCGTTCATTTTCGGCGGCCGCCGCAACAGCGTTGTCCCGCTGATCCAGCAATCGTTCAACTGGGCCTTTGGCGTCTACATGGCAGCGACGATGGGCAGCGAAATGACCGCTGCCGCATTCGGCAACATCGGCGAGGTTCGACGCGATCCGTTCGCAATGCTTCCGTTCTGCGGCTATCACATGGGCGACTATTTCGGGCACTGGCTCGACTTCGGCCGCCAGATACCCGAACCGCCGCGCATCTTTTCGGTAAACTGGTTCCGCAAGGGCGAGGATGGAAAATTCCTCTGGCCCGGATTCGGCGAGAATATGCGTATCCTCAAATGGGTCGTCGAACGATCGCGCGGCAAATCAATGGGCGTCGAAACTCCGCTCGGCTGGATGCCCAGATACGAAGATATGGACTGGCGCGGACTGGATTTTAGCCGCGAGCAGTTCGATCAGGTGATGAGCCTCGATCGAGATATTTGGCTCAAAGAGATCGCCATGCACGATGACCTGTTTTTCAAACTCTACGATCGACTGCCAAAGGAAATGACATTCATGCGCGAGCTCCTGCTTTCAAATCTTTGGCGCTCACCCGAACTGGGTCTCGCTACTCCACGGCCCGAACCCGAACAAATGAAGGCTGCCAGTTAGGTATTGACGTCTTCGCGAGCCGATGGGAATATTTTCCGTCGGCCAGGCGATATACTTATCAGGCTTAAGATCGATCACTAACGGAGGTTTGTATAAATGATAAAAAAAGCTCTTTCAGTCAAACTGGTCGCCAAGCCCGGCAAAGAAGCCGAGGTAGAAGCGTTCTTAAATAGCGGCCTAGCACTGGTCAATGACGAACCGCTGACAGTCACCTGGTATGCGGTGAGATTCAACGAGACCACATTTGGAATTTTTGATACGTTCGCCGGCGAGGTAGGCCGCGACGCTCATCTCAACGGAGCGGTTGCCGCAGCTCTCATGGCAAACGCTGCTGAACTTTTGGCCGAACCGCCGCAGATCGACAAAGTCGATATCATTGCGGCCAAGACGGCCGGAAAAGCCGGATCGACAGTCGCTTAAAACTCACCCGTTCCAATTCCCGAAACGGGCGGATCCCATGCGGTTCGCCCGTTTCGCGTTTCGAAACGTTGAAATCGGCGCTCGATTCCTTTATCGTTCCATTCAATGAACGGTATTGACCACAAAAGCTGCTTCAACTGCTATTTTGATGGTGACACAGCCGAGACTTGCTGCCCGCGATGCGGCGGCCGGCTTAGAAGCCGCACCAACCTGCGCGTCCGCGGCGGTATTCTCATTTTTGTTGGTGCCTTTCTGATCCTGCTCATGGGTGCGATCACGGGTTTCGTCGTGTATCTCGTCTGGGGTGGGGCCGATCCCAAAGCTGCCGCGAAGCTTCGGGCCGAGGAGTTTAAGCTGCTGCTCGCCTTCGGCATGTTCGGCCTGTTAATGCTTTTTGGCCTCGTTTCCCTCATCACGGGCGTGTTCCAGATCGTCTTTGGACGCCGAAGCCGGATTCTAGTATGGGCGATGATGGCACTCGTTTTCGTTCTAGTTGTCGGTGCCGTATTCGTTACGATCGTGCTCCAATAGCAAACTTTCGCTTGTTTTGAGCTATAATCCGGTTTTACAGCAACTTACCTCGTTCCGGAGAAGGAAAAATGACAAAACTTTTGGGAAGGTATTCGACCTACATTTACGCCATTCTTAGGATCGTGGTCGGATTCATGTTCATGTGCCACGGTAGCCAGGGCCTGTTCGGCTTTCCGCCCAGCCCGCCGGGCATGCCGCACATGGAAATGACCGCGTTTATGACTGGTTTCTTTACGTTCGGAGCAGTTCTGGAGCTTGTGGCGGGCTTTCTGATAATGATCGGTTTTTTCTCCAGTGTTGCGGCTTTCTTTGCGAGCGGCGAAATGGCGGTTGCCTACTTCATGTTCCACCAGTCTAGCGGTGCTCTTCCGGCCAGCAACAACGGTGACGCGTCGGTCCTGTTCTGCTTTATATTCCTTTTCATCGCGGCCCGCGGCTCGGGCCTCTGGAGTGTCGATTCGCTCCGAGGAAAAGGTAGCGATTGAGCGTTTATTTGCATCTAATCGAATACCAATATCTATATGGAAAACTTTACTTCTACATACGGTAGTTCAGCAGCGGATGCGGCCCCGGCAGATCGTGCCGCGTTCATCCGCAAGACATACATGCTCCTCGCGGCGGCGATCCTCGCGTTCATTGCGGTCGAAGCCGGTCTTTTTATGACGCCCGCGGCGGGACTGATAGTTTATGGGGTTATAAAGGCCGGCGGCTTGGGATGGCTAGCGGTTCTCGGTCTGTTCATGGCGGTCTCCTATGTTGCCAACAAATGGGCAGTATCCGACAGCTCTGTCGGTATACAGTACTTGGGATTAGGCCTCTATATCTTGGCTGAGGCGATAATTTTCGTGCCGCTGATATTTGTGGCGACGATCTACTCGGGCGACAGCTCAGTGTTGATCAAAGCCGGTGTGGTCTCGATCGGGCTTTTTCTCGGGGTCACCGCGACGGTTTTCCTTACCAGGACCGACTTTTCGTTTCTGGGTCCGATCCTCGCGATCGGAGGGTTTGCTGCACTGGGATTTATCGTCGCAAGTATTCTGTTTGGCTTTAACCTCGGCAATCTATTTGCTTTTGGGATGGTCGCTTTCGCGGGAGGCGCGATCCTATACAACACGTCTAACGTGCTGCACCGCTACAATACCAACCAGCATGTCGCCGCCGCGCTGACGCTTTTCGCGAGCATCGCATTGCTATTCTGGTACGTCTTGCGGATATTCAGCTCGCGTCGTTAAATATCCAGGTTGAAAACATAAGAGCCGACCGCGTTCGAAACGGCCGGCTCTTTTCATAGTCAAATTAAGTTAGGAGATCGGAGCCAATGACCAACTACGCACCCTGTCCGCAATGTAATAACAGTGCGGCCCAAAAACTTAACTTCACTTGGTGGAGCGGAGCAATCGGCCCGCGCATTCTCACGCACGTAAAATGCGGTACCTGCGGTAAGAAGTACAACGGCAAGACAGGCGGCGACAACACGACGAACATAATCATTTATAGCGTCGTGGTCGGCGTGGTTTGTTTTATCTTGTTTTTTGCGTTCGCGGTCGCGTTCGTGATGCTGAGCAAATAGACGTCAGTCCTCGTCCGGAGCCTCGGGCGCCAGCTCGTGCAGTGTCAGATTGCCATCGCTGTCTTTCATCAAAACTTCTATACGCCGCTCGGCTCGTGTCAGCCGTTCGCGGCATTCACGCGAAAGTTTCACACCTTTTTCGAAAAGCTTCAGGCTTTCCTCAAGGTCGAGGTCGCCGCCTTCCAGCTTGCGTACTATCGTTTCCAGTTCGCCGAGGGACGATTCAAAACTCTTCTCCATAAATTATTGTTCGTCAAAAACGCGCTCGGCCTGCCGGAGAATATCGGCGAGATTCTGAATTCCCAGCCCGCTAGAATTCAGCCCGCCTTTGGAAGCAAAAGCCACGATCTCCTGCCCGACCTTTTGGGCGATCATCGTCGCGAGCTGTTCGTCCTTCACGCCCGATATCTTCCATCGGTCGCCGGCTCGCTCCATTTTCATCTCGAACGGCCGGTCCGGCAGCTTGCTTGTAATGAGCGCACGGTCGCCATCTAACTTGATGTCCAGATACCGGCTTGCCCCCAGTACCATCGCGAAAAACGGAATGTTCTGAAACTTCTCGGTCCGTTCGCGAATCACCTTTGGCAGCTCGCTTCGAGCCCGGTCCTTCAAGGCGGGCATCAGCGGCTTGGCGACATTGGCGATCTTCTGGATCGTGTCCGGCGGCATCCCGCGGCCATACATTTCTATTGCTTTCGCCGTGATCTGCGGAACAAAATCATCGACGACCGCATCGATGTCCACGAGATCATCGGTCATCTTCTGATCGTTTCGCCGCGAAGCATCGACGATAAGAGCCAACGAATACTGCGGTGTTGATTTGAAACTCTGCCAATAAAAATAACCGGCGACCAAACAAACCAAGGCTAGAAATAACACCGACCCGGCCGCGATCAGAGCGGCCCGTCGCCGTTTTCCGCGGCGAACGACATCCTCGGCACTTGCCGCGGGTTCGTCGCGAAGATCGATCACAAAATTCGACATCAGGATTCGGAAGACTTAACTCCGGCCTCAAGTTTCCCACGTGCCAGTCTAATTTTCAATTTATCACCTACCTTCGCGTCTGCAGCATCCCTGAGTATCTTTCCGCTCGCATTCGTTGCGATCGAATAACCTCGCTCTAGCACCGCGAGCGGAGAAAGCGAATTTAGGCGCGCCGCCAGATTTCCTAATTCCGCCGTCTTCGACTCCGCAATATTCTTCGCCGCCGTCGTGTGCCGCTGCTCGAGCACCGCAAGATCCGTCTTATTTCGCCCAAGCTTATTCGCCAACCTGACCGGCGATAGTCGCGACCTTATCTCGTCAACCGATCTGCCCGAATCTCGAAGCTTATCCGTCATCGATGCTCGCATTTGCGAAACATGCTGATCTACATCATGTCGCCAGTTCTCTATCTTGTTCGGAAACTCGACAAACACCGGCGACCACGCCAGCGTTTGCAGGTCCGACCGGAGCTGCAATATCTTTCGCTCGGCCAGCCTTTCCAGGATCAGCTCCTGCGAGTCGATGAACCCGTGAATGTCTTCTTCTTTTGCCGCTACGATCTCCGCCGCCGCCGAAGGTGTCGCAGCACGCACATCAGCGACGAGGTCCGCGATCGTGTTGTCGATCTCGTGCCCGACAGCCGATATCACCGGGATCAGCGAAGCCCGTATCGCCCTCGCGACGCCTTCTTCGTTGAACGCCCAGAGGTCTTCCGATGAGCCGCCGCCGCGTCCGACGATCAAAGCATCGAGCCTGTCCGCGACAGCGAGGGTTTGATTCAATTCGTTCGCCAGCCCGATCGCCCGCCGTATCTCGTCGCCCGCCGTCTCGCCCTGCACTCGTGTCGGTATCAGGACGACGCTGACGGAGCGTGCGCGCCGCGAAAGCACGTGAAGAATATCGAAAAATGCCGCTCCTGTAGGGCTTGTCACCACGCCGACCCTTCGCGGAAACGCCGGCAGCGGCCGCTTCAATTCCGCCGCGAACAACCCTTCCCTTTCAAGCCTCGCGCGTACCTGCTCGAACGCTAACGCCAAAGAGCCGTCGCCGAACGGCTGCAGCGAATCGACGATCAATTGAAACTCGCCGCGCGGCTCATAGATCGAAACCCGTCCACGAACTCGCACTTGCAGTCCGTCAGCCGGTTTGAACCTGATCCTGTAATTGGTCCCGCGAAAGCAAACCGCCTTTATCTGTGTCGATTGGTCGTGAAGAGTGAAATACCAGTGGCCGGACGAAGCGGTCGAGAAATTTACTATTTCACCCTCGACCCAAACATCCGCGAACCGCCGCTCGACCTCGGCCTTGACCGCCAGGGTCAATTCCGAGACCGTCATCGGCAGTTTTTCTTCTTCGTCAAAAAGAAATTGTAAGAGCGGCTGCGTCACCACCCGCGATTATACAAGCTTCGCTTTCATGGGCCTACTCGGCGACTTCTAAATGGACAAAGGTGTCGCCGCCAGAAGCTTAAGGGTTACCGGATCCTGCTTGTAACATGCGCCGATCAGCCTTAGCGGCTTATCGATACGTTTAGCCATCGTAGTATTTTCTTTCGAAGAGCCGGCTTAGTCTTCGCGCCCGATCTCGGCTCGCTCCGGCATCTCTATCTGCAAATCGCTCGTTACATCATGTTCGAGATTCTCGCTCTTTAGCCGGTTTTCCCAGGCCGCTTTGACGAATGATACGAACAGCGGGTGAGGGTCGAGGGGTTTGGATTTATATTCAGGGTGAAACTGGCAACCGATAAAATATGGATGCGTTTCACGCGGCAGCTCGATCATCTCGACAAACTTTCCGTCTGGCGAAACTCCGCTAAAGACCATGCCTTCGCGCGTCAGCACATCGCGGTATTCCGGGTTGAATTCGAACCGGTGACGGTGGCGCTCGCCTATCTGCTCTGCGTTGTGATAGACCTCACGGGCGAGCGAGCCTGCCTGCAGATCGCAAGCCCATTCGCCCAAACGCATCGTGCCGCCAAGTTCCTCGACATTGACCAGATCGCGCAGCTTGAATATCACGGGGAAAGGTGTTTCCTCGTTAAACTCGGTCGAATCGGCGTCCTTCAAACCGGCGACGTTTCGAGCATACTCGATACACGCCGTCTGCATACCGAGGCAGATGCCAAAATACGGCGTGCCCGATTTGCGTGCGTATTTGATGGCTCGAAGCATTCCGGCAATACCACGTTTGCCGAATCCGCCAGGAACGAGGATGGCGTCAAAATCATCAAGATCGTTCTCATGATCTTCCTTCATAAGGTTTTCGGATTCGATCCACTGGACATTGACGCGAAGATTGTTCGCCACACCGGCGTGCGTCAAAGCCTCGCGAAGCGATTTGTAGCTGTCCTCAAGTTCGACATACTTTCCGACGATGGCGATCCGAACCTGACCGCCCTCAGGCTCTTTGATAATTGAAACAAGCTCGCGCCAGTTTTTCAGGTCGGACGCCGGAAACCTCTCGTTCAACTGCAGGTCGCGAACGATCAGTTCGTCGAGGCCCTGCTCGTGAAACGCAAGGGGCACTTCGTAGATTGTCGGTACGTCCAATGCAGAGATCACAGCGTTTTCCTGAACGTTACAGAAAAGGGCGATCTTTCGCCGTAGGTCGAGCGAAACCGGCCGGTCGGAACGGCAAAGCAGAATGTCGGGCGAGATACCGATCTCGCGCAGCTCGCGGACGCTGTGCTGCGTCGGCTTGGTTTTCAATTCGCCGGCCGCCGCAATGAAAGGCACAAGCGTGACATGAATAAAGATCGCATTTCCACGGCCCTCTTCGTTGCCCATCTGGCGGATCGCTTCCATAAACGGCAGCGATTCTATATCGCCGACCGTGCCGCCGATCTCTACGATCAAAACGTCCGGTTCGTGCCCCGTGGCGACCTTGCGGACAGCCATTTTGATCTCGTCCGTGATATGCGGGATTACCTGAATTGTCTTACCGAGATAATCGCCGCGGCGTTCCTTTTCGATGACCGAAAGATAAATGCGGCCGCTCGTCCAGTTGTTGGCCTGCGAGAGTTTGGCGTGCGTGAACCGCTCGTAGTGACCTAGGTCAAGGTCGGTTTCGGCTCCGTCGTCCGTCACGAAAACCTCGCCATGCTGAAACGGCGACATCGTCCCCGGATCGACGTTGATATACGGATCGAGTTTCATCATCTGGACCTTCATCCCCCGAGACTCAAGCAAGCACCCAATACTGGCCGCTGCCAACCCTTTGCCAAGACTCGAAACCACGCCGCCCGTTACGAATATGTATTTGGTCATAAATGTTGTCCGTTGTCAGTGCTTTCGCCCCTCTCGTCATCCGCGTTAGCCTTCCCTTCGCGTTTCTTCTGGTCGTATCTGCCTTCCCTTAATTGCGTGATCACTTCTTTTGCCTTCGCTGCCTCCGGATTCATCAGTTCTTGCAGGGCGTTCATGCTGGCACCGAGAGCGGTCGTGCCCTCCGCCGCGTTTCGCTCAAATTCTTCCGCCGTGCGGGTCTGCGGCTTTGCCAACGCCCGAAGCCCGAGCCAGATAACGGCTACGAGCAAAACCAAAAACCCTAGTCCGATCCAGTCACCCATTTTGCTCGAGGATCCTCCGAACTCGTTCGAGATCTTCGGGCGTATCGACTCCGATCGAAGTTTCATCGGCCTCGACTACCCTGATCTTTGCACCGTTTTCCAAAGCCCGAAGCTGCTCGAGCATCTCCAGTTTTTCGAGCCTCGTTTGCGGCATCTTTGTGAATCGCAGCAGATACTCGCGGCGATAGACATAGAGCCCGGTGTGTTTCCGAAAGATGGATATTAGCTCAGGTTCGTGATCGATCGCCTCGCCCGGCAGTCCGCCATGCCGCATCGACGCCTCGCGGGGAAACGGGATCGGCGATCGCGAAAAATAGACCGCATACCCCGCGTCGCCCGTAACCACCTTGACGACGTTGCCGTTCAAAAGCTCTTCGTGCCTATCCCTGATCGCCTCGCAAGTCGTCGACATATCGGCCTGCTCGTCCTGAAGAAGGGCCTCGATCGCCTTTTCGATCGTTCGCGGCGAGATCAACGGCTCGTCGCCTTGGACATTAACGATGATCGACCCCTCCGGCAAATTGGCGGCGACCTCGGCGATCCGGTCGCTTCCCGATGCATGCTCCGTTGAGGTCATCACGGCTTCGTTGCCCGAGGCCATGACCACGTCGAGAATCCGCTTGTCATCCGTGGCAACGATAGCCCTGGAAACGGGTCCAGCTTTTTTCGCCTGCTCCAACGTGTGCAGTATCAGGGGTTTACCCGCGATCGGAAGCAGCATTTTTCCAGGCAATCGGATAGACGAATACCGCGCCGGGATTATTACATACACTTCTTTTTGGGGATTGTTTCCGTGTGTCTCCACGGGATTTTAGATTATATTTTGTTTAACCAAATGGCAAGGCGAAGAATGCGGAAGTTTGCCGCAGAGACGATTTCCGCTACACTCTTTTTCGTGCAGGAACCAGAAATGATCCAGAATAATGTGTCCGCGGCGGTTGCTGACGGTGCCGTGGAACCGCTGATTTTCACGCCGACGCCGAACGATCCTCCGTGGAACACCGCCTTGGCGGTGGGAATGTGGTTGGTGAGCGTGTTCCTGATCTTTTTGATCCCGAGCCTGGCCATCATCCCTTACATACTGACGCAACATGTAGACGTAACGAACTCTGAGGCAGCCAGAAGTTTCCTGCTCAGCGATCCGGTGGCTGTTCTTATTCAAATTGGGTCGGTCATTCCGGCACACATACTGACGCTCGTGCTGGCCTGGTGCCTGATAACCCATCTCGGTAAATACTCCTTCGTTAAAACCTTAGGCTGGCGATTGGGCGGTATGCGCTGGTGGCATTTTGTACTTACCGTGATCGGAATCTTTGGCATTGCGGGTGTGGTCGGCTATTTCTTGCCCGAGCAGGAAAACGACCTCACACGGATACTATCGAGCTCGCGTGCTGCCGTTTTGCTGGTCGCGTTTCTCGCTACCTTCTCGGCGCCGATTGTTGAAGAGATCGTTTATCGAGGCGTCCTATACTCCGCCGTTCAGCGTAGCGCCGGATATTATCCTGCCATAGTCATCGTTACAGCGGCCTTCGCCGGCGTTCATTTTCTCCAATATTGGGGAAGCCCCGGCAGCCTGATAGTTATCACGATCCTAAGCCTGATACTTACTCTGACGCGGGCATGGGCCAACAATCTATTGCCCTGCATCATCCTTCATTTTATTTTCAATGGGCTGCAGTCACTTTTGCTCGTGCTGGAACCTTACATATCCAAGCCAGCCGGGGATGCTCCGGACACGGCGTCGATGATCTGGCATCTGTTTTAAAAAGCAAAAGGGCGAGGAATTTTCCTCGCCCAGATTCGCGAACCCATTTTCACTCCTTCGGTTTCCCTTTTCCGCCGCCGCCGATCGGCAGTTGGATGGTAGGCGCTGGCGCGGTCGGAGTAGGGTTTTTAGCGGAGGGAGTGACAATTCGTCCTCCACCTCCACCGGATGTCGGCGGGCCGAATATCGGGCCTCCAATGTCTCCGCCGCCTCTTACGTTCGAACCGCCGCGAACAACACCTCCGCTAACTCCGCCGCGTTCGGTGGCTTCGATCTTGGCATAGGGCGGACGGATGCGTTCGTGCGTATCGCCGTTGTTGGGCGGAGCCACGGCCGGATTTTTCACTGGACCGCCCGCGATCGGTGAATTACCGCCCGGATGTGTATTGCCTCTCGGGGGCGGCTGGAAATAGATATATCTTGGCATGCCCAGTCCCCAGATATCCCACGCGTAGTCGAACCCGTACGGCGATCCCCATCCGTAGCCAAACGGCATAAAGCAGTAAGAACTCCGGCGCGGATCGAAGATCCACAACCCGAACGAGTTGTACATGTTCCAACCACGGCCGTTGAACGAGTTGACCAGGGTATCCCTGAGCGAACGGCGTTCGAGGCTGGCATTGACCCTGGCCAATTCCTTCGCTCGGTCACGGCTCCAGGTGTCGAGGCCGTCTTTATCATCCTTGTCGAATTTGGCAACGACCGCCGAACCGCCGTCGATCGTAACCGTACGTCCAGCTTTGACCTCGGCCTTTTCGTTTCCCGCCACAGCCGAGCCCTTCCAGACGGTAAGCTCCGCCGTGCCGTCCTTGGAAACGTTAATCCGATAGACGCCCGAACGGGTCAGATCCACATGAGCTTTCGACATGCCTACGGAAACCCGGAAATCACTGTCCGCGATCACCTCAAAGATCGCGCTTCCCGAAT
>JBDTXM010000012.1:0-26312 GCA_040006215.1 Acidobacteriota bacterium | reverse complement strand
GCGTCAAGATCTTTACCGACAAGGGCCGGGAAGAATACAGCAAATATGACATCACCTATGGTAAGGGTACGAAGATCAAGGACGTCGAAGCCCGCGTCACGAAACCTGACGGCACTGTCGTATTCCTGAATAAAGACGATGTCTTTGAGCGAGAGATCGTAAAAGCCACGGGCGTTAAGATAAAAGCAAAAACATTTGCGTTGCCTGGCTTAGAAACGGGGTCGGTCGTTGAGTATCGTTATCGCGAGATCGAAGAGAATGCGTCAGCGAATATGCCGCTCATATTCCAGCGCGACATCCCGATCGAGACGGTTTCGTACTTTGTCAAACCCTTTGCGGGTGAGCTAGGTATGAGGTATGAAAAATTCAATGTCGGCGAGACAAAATTCGAAAAGGACAAAGGCGGATTTTACCGGGCAACAATGACAAACGTACCGGCCCTTCATGAAGAGCCTTATATGTTGCCTGTGAATGAAGTGCGGTCATGGATGTATATTTATTATGCCCGGGATTCGTCAAGCAATTCACAGGAGTATTGGAAAAACATAAGCCGAGCGGTTTATGAGGGATCTAACGCGTCGCTCAAAGTAAATGACGATGTTAGGAATGCTGCGAATGAAGCGGTCAAGGGCGCTGCGACTGAAGAGGAAAAACTCAAAAAGACCTACGACTATACCAAGAGCCAGATAAAAAATATCAGCTACGCTGCGAATGTCAGTGACGACGATAAAAAAGCAGTAAAGAATAGCAAAACTCCCGCTGACACGTTGAGGTTAAAGATGGGCAGCGGCGGCGATATTGACAGTCTTTTTGGAGCAATGGCTCGTGCGGCCGGATTTGACGCCAGGGTTGCGCTCTCGGGAAACCGCAGCGAACTCTTCTTCAACCCCAACATCGCAAATTTTTCTTTGATGCTCAACTCGTCCAGTATTGCCGTCAAGCTCGGGAACGATTGGCGTTTCTTCAGCCCCGCCGAGCATTACGTGCCATTCGGAATGATGAACTGGTCGGAAGAAGCCCAGATGGCAATTGTTACGGATCCAAAAGAATTGATATGGAAAATGGTCCCGCTCTCCCCGCCGGAGAAGACGATGATAAAAAGAACGGGAAAGTTCAAGCTTCTGGAGGACGGAACATTGGAAGGCGACGCTCGAGTCGAATATACGGGCCATTATGCGATAAGAGAAAAGCTTAACAACTTTGGCGATTCCGGCGCTCAGCAGGAAAAGACCCTTAGATCACTAATAAAAGAAAACATTCTCGGGACCGCCGAGATACAGAATTTCACGATCGAGAATGCTACCGATCCTGAAAAGCCGTTTGCCTATACGTTTAAGGTACGTGTTCCCAATTATGCATCGAAAACCGGCAAAAGACTTTTCTTTCAGCCGAACATCTTTGAGCGGAGCTCGCACCCTCGCTTTACGAGCAACGCAAGAAAGTACGAGATCTATTTCAATTATCCGTTCTCAGAAAATGATGATATAAGCATTGATTTTCCTGCGGGATTTTCACTGGAAAATGCCGATGCCCCAGCGTCGATCCAGGATTCTAAGGGTATTTATAGCCATGTTTCCTATATGGGCATAACTAAGGACAAGAAAACACTGGTATACCGGCGTACATTTTCATTTGGAGGCGGCGGCAATATAGACTTTCAGGTCGTGTCCTATCCTGCGATAAAAGGATTATTCGAAGCCTTTAACAAGGCTGATGTTCATCAAATGACGCTGCATCAGGACGCTGTTACAGCCGCTGTATTGCCGTCGAACTGAACACAGGAAAGTAAGAAACCGCTCCGTTGCCGATATTAAAAGCTCCCATATGAATAAGAAAAAAATTGTCATCTCGTTCCCCTTCATTTTACTGCTTTCTCTGGCAGCCCTCGGGGGCGGCGGCGATGATACAGCCCCGGGGTGGCTACAGGAGGACTCGCATCTAAAGGTGCCCTCATATGATGTCAAAGCGCTGCCAGCAGTGATCCTAAGAAAGGAAGAGAGTATAACCATAGATTCCAACGGGACCGTTACTCGGACTGAGCGGGGGGCCGTCCGGTTCCTGCTTCACGAGGGTCGCGGAGAAGCTCTCGCGAGAGCAGTTTATGAAACCGACAGTGCGAAGGTTCGTGATATTAACGCCTGGTTAATAAAAGCCTCAGGTCAAGTGAAGAGTTTTGGGAAAAAGGAAACGCTGGACATTGCACTCGCTCCCAACGATCTCTACAACGAAGCTCGGCTAAAATTGATCGATGCAACCGAAAGCGCCGACGTGGGGGACGTGTTCGGATACGAGACAGTTACCGAACAGAAGAGTGTCTTCAGCCAGTTTGAATTTGATTTCCAGGAAAATCTGCCGGTGATCTTTTCCAGCTTTAATCTCAACCTACCCACGGGATGGAAAGCGGAAAGCGTAACTTTTAACCGAGCAAACGTGGAGCCGTCTGTCAATGGTGCGTCTTACACCTGGCAGCTCCGCGATCTGAATCCGATCGACCCCGAGCCCTCTAGTCCATCGCCTGCAAGCCTTTCCCCCCGTCTGGCAGTAAGTTTTTATCCTGCGGTTGCAACCACCACCTCGCTGCGCACTTTCGCAGATTGGAACGCTGTTGCCCGGTGGATGGCCGAACTGGAAGATCCGCAGATGACCGTCGATGACGCCCTCGCGGGAAAAGCCCGAGATCTGACGGCAAATTCAAAAACAGAACTCGAAAAGATCAAGGCTATCGCGCGCTATGTGCAGCAAACGCAGTACATATCCATCCAGATCGGACTGGGCCGCGGCGGGGGATACGTGCCTCATTCGGCGACCGAAGTATTTGCAAAGTCGTACGGCGATTGCAAGGACAAGGCGAATCTAATGAGGGCCATGTTAAGCGCCCTAAAGATTTCGGCTTATATGGTGAGCATTACCGCTGACGATCCCACGTATGTAAGAGCTGAGTGGGCTTCGCCCGGCCAGTTCAATCATTGCATTGTCGCGATAAAGGTTGGCGATGAGACGACGGCGGCCTCCGTTGTAGTTCATCCGAAACTCGGGCGTCTGCTGATATTTGATCCGACCGACCCGTACACGCAGGTCGGCGACCTTCCGAGAGAGGAACAAGGCAGTTTCGCCCTCATAGATCACAAGGATACTGATTCTCTTCTTAAAATGCCGGTTACGCCGCCCGAGATGAACAAACTGGAGAGAACAGTTGAACTCACGCTCTCACCAGATGGAGCGATCGCCGGAAGCATTAATGAGAGGTCGATCGGCCAGTCAGCTGCGTTGGAAAGGGCTCGGTTCAGACGATTGTCCAGCCCGGATTATAACGCGATGATCGACAATTGGATATCACGCGGCGCATCAGGTGCAAAGACGACCAAGGTCGCTCCGAACGATGACAGTTCGAACGGGATCTTTAATTTGGCCGTCGAATTCTCGGCAAACGGTTACGCCCAGATCATGCAAGATCATCTGATGGTCTTCAAACCCGCCGTGATAGGTCGGCTCGACAATCTGTCGTTCTCGGAAGGCAAACGAATGAATCCGTACGTGATCGAATCGAGAAGCTACTCCGAGCAAGTTAAGATCAAGTTGCCACTCGGTTTTACTGTAGATGAGGTGCCGGATGCGACCCAATTGGAAACAGCATTTGGCAAGTACATAGCAAGCTACGAAGTGAAGGGCGAATTTTTGATATTTAGCCGCGACCTAAAGCTCAATAGAACTACCGTGCCAGCAGACAACTACGATTCCATTCGCCGTTTCTTTGGGACCGTTCATGCCGCCGAACAATCGCCCGTGGTATTGATCAAAAAGTAAAGATCATTTTCCCTTTTGATTTTTCATTAGTTTGATTAGGGCCGCTTCTTCGATCGAATCTTCATTTTCGATGCGTTTAATGGGGCGGCTTTTTCGTGGGCGAAATTCATCGAGGGTGATGCCGGCGTCATATGCCGAAAGGACGGCGGGATGAACGTACGAACCACGGCAAACGGCAGGGGTATTCCCAAGCTGCTCGGCGACGCTTTTAATTGCTTTCACAACATTCTTTTTGGCGAGCGAGGCTTCTTCCGTTTTGCCGATCTGAGCAAGCTCGATTGCTGCGAGAAGTGTCCCGCCCCAGGTTCGAAAATCCTTCGCCGAGAACTCCGGGGCGGTCGCGTTCTTTAAGTATTCATTCACGTCGCGAGGCGTAACGGCGCGCGGCTTACCCTCGATATCGAGGTAATGAAAGAGCTTGCGGGCCCTGCCAAGGTCCCTCAGATCTTTCATTAGCGTCGCGAGATCTGCATCGACTATGACCTTGCGATGCTTGATGTGGCTCTTCCCGACATATTCGAAAATGAGCTCGCCTTTTCGGCCAATGCTGAGATGGTTTTTTTTGAGGGTCGTAATGCCGTAGGTCTTGTAGTGGCGAGCACTTTTCTCGGTTCCCACGCGAAAATAGAGCGAATTGATCAACCGCATTACGACAGCGAGAACCTTTTCTTTCGGAAAGCCCTCAAGAGCAATGTGCTCGTTCGTGATCTCGCGAAGCGACGGTAGAAATTCACCGAACTTTTCGATCTTGGAGAATTTTTTCCTTTGCTGCCGATCCGCGAACTTTGGATCGTAAATATATTGAACGCGGCCCGTAGTATCCATTCCGACGGCCTGAATCCGGCTGGCGGCGGAGGGAGCAATACGGACGAACTTCCATGCGGGAGGAATAACGAGTAGTCGGATCCGCTCGAGCTGATCCGCGTCGGTTAACTTTTTACCACTGATGTCGAGATAAGCAAATCCCCGCTTGGGTGAACCTTTTCTTATCCACCACTTGGCTCGCCGGCCTCGTTCAATTGCAGCCTTTGCTTTCTGAATGTCGAAGAGCGGTTGTGGTTGCAATTCCTTTTCCCCTTGTTCTGTTCTTCAATAATAGCGTAACCAATCGTGTGCAAAAAGGGCAGAACCGTTCGGCCCCGCCCCGTACTCACAAAACAGCTCGAAGCTCACTCACTAACCGGATTTCCTTCCGTATCGACGATCGTGATCGGCATACCAAGCTCGGTTAGATGAGGCTCGATGACCTTGCGATCGCCGACGATCACGATCGCCATCTTGGACGGATCGAGATACTTGTTCGCGACACGATTAACATCGTCAATGGTTACGGCGTTGACCTTAGAGATGTAATCGTTAAAGTAGGTTTCCGGCAGTCCGTAGGTGACGAGCGTGACAAGGTTATTCGAGATGCCACCCGTTGTCTCAAACTGTGACGGGAAGCGGCGAATGAACGACTGCTTATTTACCTCGAGCTCCTGAGGTGTGACCGGGCGGCTTCCGCGAATGCCTGAGAGCTCCTTCACAAATTCTTGAACGGCCTCTTTGGTTGATATCGTCTGGATCTCACCCGACGCCGAGAACGGACCCGCGGCCCGACGATAGGTGAACCGACTGTACGCACCGTACGTATAGCCCTTGTCCTCGCGGAGGTTCATAAAGAGCCGCGCCGTGCCGCCGCCGCCGAGGATCGAGTTCATAACCTGAACGGCGTAGTAGTCCGGATTATCGCGATCGACGCCTACCTGGCCGATCGAGACTGACGACTGGGCGGCACCTGGTTTGTCGACAATATAGATTCCCGGTTTGGCCATCATCGTTTGCTCGGTGATCTTGGCAGGCGGCGTACCGCCCGACTTCCAATCGGCTAAAGCCCTCTCGAGTTTTGGCTTAAGCGTGCTCAACGTTACGTCACCAACGACGATCAGCGTCGAATTGTTCGGCCGATAGTAATTGTCATAGAACTTCGCCAGATCGTCGCGATTGAGCGCCTGGACGCTTTTCTCGTCACCCGTCAACTGATGGCCGTAAGCCTGGTTGCCATACAGCACCCTATCGTATACGACTGCCGCCACCGCCGTATTGCTGGCCTTGCGTTGACGGAATGCTCCCATTACACGGCCACGGAGCTGATTAAACTCTTGACCTGGAAACGTCGGGTGACAAACTAGATCACCGAAGTAGTCGAGCGTCTTGTCCAGGTTCTTCGTGATGGTCCGAGCCGAGACACCACTTGAATCCCAGGTTGCGTTGGCGGCGACATTCGAGCCGATCGATTGAAGGCCATTTGCGATCTCGAGAGCCGACCGTGTCTTTGTACCCTGGTTAAGCATTGACGCGGTAAGCGAGGCCATGCCGGCACGGTCAGCAGGATCGAGTGATCCGCCGGCATTGATAACAAGGTCCATCGAGACGACCGGAAGTTTATGCTTTTCAACGATCCAGACATTCAGCCCGTTCGAGAGCGTCGTCTTCTCCGTCGCGGGTAAGGTAAATTTTGGATTCGGAGCACCTTTCGGCAGCGCAGCGTCCTGTTTTGCGATGAGGACGTCGTTCTTCTTCTTCGTCTCCGTCGATGCTGGCTTATCGGCCTGTGCCGGAGGCGGAGGAGTCTTTGATGGAACGAAATTTAGGACGAGGTGGTTTGCGATGAGGTACTTATCGGCGACACGCTTGACGTCCTCAGGAGTAACCTTCAGGTAGCGATCGAGATCCTCCTGGAAGTAGTTTGGATTGTTCAAGTAAGCTGCGTAGTCGACGATCCGATTTGCCGTACCCAGATCGGTCTCAAGTCCGAAGATGGATTGTGCCTCGCGGGCGTTAACGACTCGGCTGATCTCGTCCTGGGTCACGCCGTCCTTTTTTATACGCTCGATCTCGGTGTTTATTGCTTTCTCAACATCGTCAAGGGATTTGCCTTGCCGAGCAACGGCTATGATCTGATAAAGTCCGCCGATCTCCTTGGTGCCGTTTCGTGCGAAAACTTGTTGGGCGATCGGATCTTTTCCGAATATTATTGCGCTCTGCAGACGCGATCCGCGGCCGGTGCTGAGAATTCCCGAGAGAACGTCCAAGGCGGCCTCATCCGGGTCGTACTGCCTAATGCCTTCCCAAACAAGGTCTACGCGTGACAAGTTTGCAAACGGATCTTCGTACTGCTTGCGTACGATACTCGAGAGCTGCGGCTGTTTTACATCGGGGCGGGTGATCGCGGCGCCTGCTTTGATCGGGCCGAAATATTTTTCTATCCATCCCTTCGCCTGCGATTCATTAAAGTCGCCGGAGAGAATAAGATACGCGTTGTTCGGAACGTAATATTGGCGGAAGAACGATTTTACGTCATCGAGCGAGGCCGCAGATAGGTCAGCCATTGAGCCGATCACCGAGTGATGATACGGATGTCCCTCAGGATACATTACGTCAATCGTTCGCTCCTCTGACTGTCCATAGGGAACATTGTCGACGCGGAAGCGGCGCTCGTTCTTAACGACGTCCCGCTGATTGTCGAGCTTCGCCTGGTCCATTGCGGTCAGCAGGTTCCCCATTCGGTCAGCTTCCAGGTAGAGCGTGCGCTCGAGGAAGTTCGACGGGATCGCTTCGAAGTACCATGTCCGATCCTCGTTCGTCGTACCATTAACGTTGCCGCCGAGCTCATCGACGCCGCGCCAGCCGTCCACGTAGTTGCCTGAGCCCTGAAACATCATATGCTCGAAAAGGTGAGCAAAACCCGTACGACCCGGAGCCTCGTTCTTCGATCCGACATGGTAAAATGCTCCGACCGCGACGATCGGTGTCGACGTATCGCGATGCAAAAGAACGGTCAGCCCATTCTTTAGTTTGTATTGAGTAACCTTTATTTGCGGAAGTTTGTCGGTCGACTGGGCGAAGAGAACGCTTCCTGACAGAGAGATCAGGACAAGCAAAAAAGCGAAAGATTTGCTGACTCGCATCGGTGGAACTCCTAAATTTTATTTGGATAACAGAAAAAAGGCTACAGCCAATTCAGCATCTACGCAAATTGGCGGTAACCGTTATTACATGTTTCGAGAGTGTTACGTTCCGGGTCCTTTTTAGGTTTCAACCTTGCCGAGGGCTGCGATCTTGCCGCGGTCGGAAACTACTACACCGCCCGGTTTTTCCATTGTTATAACAAAAAGCTTGGGATGGCTAGCCCCCAGTTTTGCATTGATCGGAATGACCACTTCGCCGTTTTCATTCACATCGAAGACGCCTCCGTCGATCGGTGTCTTATCGGACTGCGTCTCGTCGAAGATCCACAATTGGTATTGCTGCTTGTTCCTATCATTGATGGGAAAACCGCGAAGGACCATATAACCCGCCTGCTTCGAATCGCTCCAGACAATGTCGCCGGACACTGCCGCAATCTCCTTCATATTGCCCTTTGCCCAACTGGCCTTAGTGATATCCGGAGCCGTTTCCATCAACTGCTGCCGCTGCTGCACGAGCGTCGGAACCGCGACGGTTGGCGTTGGTGTTGGGCCTTTTGCGATTTCTTTTCCCGGACGGATCTGCGTTAAATAGACATTTGCTATCAACGCGATCAGTGCAGCGGCCGCAACTGCCCAGCCAAGCCAGCCCATCAGCGAAGACCGAGCCGCTTGCTCATTCTTAATAGAAACGATGGGAGCCAAAGATATTTCTCTTTCGTCAAAATATTTCTCGGCAGACACTCGTATGCTGGCTCGAAGATGCGAGGGCATCGGCTCGTCGCCGTGTTCGTCGATCAACGAGATCGCTGAAATTGTCAGATTGACGGACGCATCGCGCTTCCCGCCCTCGAGGTTATTAAGCTGCGTCTGTTCAGCATCCGTTAATCCTTCGGTCGCCTGTTTGATAAGGAGGTCGATCAGTATTTCATCCGCATTTTCGTTCATACAGCCGCCTCCTTTTCATTAATATTCTTACCTAAACCTAAAACTTCCCTTGTCTGCAAAATTCCCCGCCGGGCGTGTGTTTTCACGGTACCAAGCGGCATTCCGGTCGCATCGGCTATTTCCTGATGCGACAGACCCTGAACGATCGACAAATGCAAAACCTGCCGCTGTTCGGGCCGAAGGTCTTTCATCGCGGCCGCAGCCTCTTTTGCCTCGACCGAGATCTGCATGGTCTGGTCTGAACGGGTCCAGGGCTCGGTTACGACATCTTCGAGCGAATCAGGCGAAATGCGGCGGCTCGAATATCTGATACGGTCGATGATCCGACGCCGGGCGATCATTGCGATGAATGTTGTTTCCGACGCCTGAGTTTCGTCATAACGCCCGGCATTTTTCCAAACATCGATGAAGATTTCCTGCACAGCATCTTCCGCATCGTCGTTATTACGCAGCATTTTACGCGCAATTGACCACACCAGCCCGCCGTAGGCCTTCAAACAATCCTCGACGGCCGTCCGGTCACCGGACGCGATTCGTTTTAGGATAGCTGTGCTCAATTATCTGTCACCGCGATAAGGATCTAACTCCCTAAAGCTACCCTATTTTCGCCGCGATTGCCAAGCCAATCCGCTTCCAAAGATCGCGCTTTCGACGCCGTTTCGAAGCAGGGTGAAGGCCTCGACTCGGGATTATATTCGCTGGTTTCGAAGGGTTGGTTTCAGGAAAGGTCGGTTCGGGTTTTACGACTGGAGATCAGGAGAGAAATGATGAACACAATAAACAGCGAAAATGTGGTCGCGGCCGACAAAAGGCAGAATTGACAGAACGCTCCTATCAACTTTGCCTGTACGTAGATCAGCCAGCCCGAGAATACCGCCATAAGGACAGTTTGCAGGCCGAACAGCTTCCACGTAAGCCGATTTCCAAGGAGTGAGGTCAGAACCAGAACGAACGCAACCAGGTAAGCCGCCGCACCATAGGCGGCGAGCGGAACGCCGGCCATTTCCGCGTAGCCGCTGGTAAGGACCGTTTCGCAGCCTGCGATAATGCTGCACGGCACGGGCTCGGCGGTGTAATGGTGAATTGTTAGGTAGGTCGAATCGGCAATGCCGATAAGCGACAGGACAAGAGCTACAACTTTAAGGATCTTCATTCCTGTCGCCTCGGGTGATTCTTATTTCTGATTCGTGTTTGCGGTGTTCCCGGCCGCGTTTGCCGCATTTGCCGGCGGAGCCGCGGCTGCCGGTTTGTCAGCTTGTTTCGCCTGCAATTCGGCGTCGATCAACCCTCGAAGGGTGTCGACCGTCATCGCCTGGTATGGGACATCCTTGCCGTTTATGAATAACGTCGGTGTCTGGTTGATGGTGATAGCACGGCCGCGTTTCAGGTCTTCGTCCACACGATTCTTAGTCTGGAGCCCGGCCATGTCGTCCTTGAATTTCTCCACATCGAGCCCGATCTTTTGCGCGTAGTCCGCAAACGTCTGCTTATAGTTCGGATCGCTCGACCACGTTTTTTGATTGGTATAAAGCTGGTTGTGCATATCCCAAAACTTGCCCTGAATACCGGCGGCTTCGGCGGCGACAGCGGCGTCGTAAGCCTTGTCATGCATCGGCAGCGGGAAGCTGCGGAAGATGAATTTGATCCGGCTGCCGTAGATCGACTGTATCTGCTTCATCACCGGGTGCTTATCACCGCACGACGGACATTGAAAATCGGCAAATTCCTCAAGCGTCACCGTCGCAGTGGGCGAGCCGAGCATGTTCGGCGGAGTCGCTCCGGGAGGAGCGTTCGGCGGAATAGCCGAGACGGGCGCCGTGTTGACGGTTCCGTTGGTTGTCTTTGTATTCGTGTTATTAGCGGTCCCATTTCCAGCTCCGCTGCAGGCTGCGGCAAAAACGGCGATAAGTCCGCAAAAAATTACGAGCAGCGATGTTGATATCGTGGCTTTATATGTAGTTTTCATGAATGACCAATTAGAAATGCGTTCTAAATTGCGATCTTGTTACTTTACGGCTTTCAGCCTTGGTTTGTTTATCTTGCCGTCATGCATTTCGGCCAGCGTTTCGCTGACGCGCTTTGCAATTCCATCGGCATCGAGGCCATATTTTGCGAGAAGTCCTTTCGGATCGCCATGCGGAACGATCTCGTCGGCAACGCCCATTCGCACGACCTTTACCTTTTCCAAAACGCCGCTGGATTCAAGCAGCTCGATAACCGCTGAGCCAAAACCGCCCGCGAGATATGCTTCTTCGACCGTGATTATGACGCTATGTTTCTCGGCAGCGGCCAGTATCATCTCGGCATCGAGAGGTTTGACGAAGCGAGCGTTGATAACGGTTGCATCGACGCCCTCCGACTTAAGTATCGCGGCTGCCTCGATTGCGGAATTCACCATCGATCCGTAAGCGATTATCGCCGCGTCCGAACCTTCGCGAAGTATCTCGCCCGTTCCGATCTCGATCTTTTTCGGCGGGCTGGAGATATCGATGCCGACGCCGTTTCCACGCGGATAACGGAGAGCGGCCGGGCCGTCGTGATCGATCGCCGTCAGCATCATGTCGCGCATCTCCGCTTCATCCTTCGGCGCCATCAGCACGATGTTCGGATAGCTGCGAAAGTATGCGATATCGAGCAACCCGTGGTGCGTCGGGCCATCGGCACCGACTATCCCGGCACGGTCCATCGCAAAGGTTACATCGAGGTTTTGCAGGCAAACATCATGGATCACCTGGTCGAACGCCCGCTGGAGAAACGTCGAGTAGATCGCCGCTACAGGTTTCAGACCTTCGCATGCCATGCCGGCACAAAATGTCACGGCGTGTTGCTCGGCAATGCCGACATCGAACGCTCGATCGGGAAATCGTTCGAGTATTTTATCCACGCCGGTTCCGTCGGGCATCGCCGCCGTCAGGGCTACAATGCGCTCGTCGCTGGACATGAGTTCGCACATCGTTTCGCCGAAAACCTGCGTGTAGGTAGGCGGTGCGGACTTGTTCGATTTGATCGCCTGGCCGGTCTTGATGTCGAACGGGCCGGTAGCATGCCAGGCGTAGTAATTTTTTTCGCCGCTCGGGTAGCCCTTGCCTTTAGTCGTCAGCGCGTGGACGATGACCGGGCCGTCGTCGACCTCTTTTGCCTCTTGAAGCGCACGGACCAGCATCGGAACGTTGTGGCCGTCGACATAGCCGATGTATCTGAAGCCAAGCTCGTTCACCAACGCACCAGGCAGGACCGCTGCGGCGATCGCGTCCTTGACGGTCTTAGCCGCACGGCGCAGGCTCTGCCCGACACCCGGTACGGATTCAAGCGTGCCGCCAACCTCTTCCTTGAGCCAGTGATAACTCTGTGCTTCCTTGATCCTATTCAAATAGCGTGTGAGAGCGCCGACGGCCGGGGCGATCGACATATCGTTGTCGTTAAGAAGGACGATCAATCGCGTCTTTAAATGGCCAGCCTGATTGAGAGCTTCCATCGCCATGCCGCCCGCGAGGCTCGAATCGCCGATCAGAGCGCATACGTGGAAATCTTCTTTTTTGCGATCACGGGCGACCGCCATCCCGAGTGCGGCCGAGAGCGAGGTCGAGGCATGTCCCGCACCGAACGTGTCGTATTCCGATTCATCCCGCCGGAGAAATCCCGATAGCCCGCCGTCCTGCTTTATCGTATGAAGCTGCTCACGGCGGCCGGTCAAAATCTTGTGCGCATATGCCTGGTGGCCAACGTCCCAAACGAGGCGGTCGTTTGGCGTATCGAAAACGTAATGCATCGCAACGGCGAGCTCGACCGCGCCCAGACTTGCGCCCGTATGACCGCCGATGCGCGAACAGGTCTCGAGGATGAACTGCCGAACCTCGTCGGCGACTTCCTGGAGATCCTCGAGGCGGAGCCTTCTCAGATCGGCAGGCGAATTGATCTCGGACAAAAATCTCATGTACTTCTCAGCTAAAGCAGACCAACGCATTTTCTCATTTCAAAAGACAAATGTTAAATGTTCCCTTGTCGATAGAAGTCGAAAACGACCGCCCGCTTTACATTTCTTTACGGGCGGCGAAAAGAAACGGTCGACCTTTTGCCCGTTTTGAGCGTCTTAACGAGCAGGTTTCCAGCTTAAACCAATCCCTGGACAAAGAGGTAATAGATGTCACTAAAAGTAAAATTCCTATCATTTTTCGCTTTATTTGCAGCATTTGCACTGTTTTCAGTGAGTGCGATGGCCCAGGATACTGCCCCGCAGACGCCTAAGGACGGCACCGTGGCTCCCCAAAATCCGGACGGACGAGGCTTTGGACGTCACGGCGGCCGGGGCGAAGGTTTTCGCGGCGGGCCCGGCGGACGTGAAATGATGGGCGGCATGCGCGGCGTTGATCTTACCGACGCACAGAAAGAGCAGATCAAATCGATCCGCGAAAGTAACCGGCCCGATAGCGCAACCATGCAGGAAATGAAAACCCTGTGGGACGCGAAGAAAACCGGCACCCTGACACCTGAGCAGCAGGCCCGAATGAAGGACCTTCATCAGCAGGCGTTTGAAAAAGAACAGGCTGTCCATAAGCAGATCATGGCCGTATTAACGCCGGAACAGCTTCAGCAGATGGAACAGAATCGTCAGGACATGAAGAAGCGAATGCAGGAACGCCGGCTTGAGCGACAGCAGAACAAGCAGACCGCGCCTCCGGCGGCCACCGACAAGCCGACGGATAACTAAACGTCTCTCCTTGAAGGACTTGACGGCGTGGGATGCGAGTTCCACGCCATTTTTGTTTTCGAACACCGAATTGAAATAAATGAACAAGTTGAACGCGCGTGAACACGCGTGAACACGCGTGAACACCTCGGACGGTTCGAACGGTAGCGAACACTTGAACGGTGAACATGAACGAAAAAGGCCGCCCTCCTGGGAAAGCAGCCTTTATGGATCGTAAGCGTAAGTCTTATCAGCCGATAAACATCTCATCATCCGCATAGGCGCGGTCGATCTGCTTCGGGGAAGGAGCGAAAAGTACTTCGAGCCCTTTTCGGACGCCCGCCATGATCGCCGCAATTTCGCGAGCCGGTTCTACGATCTTCGCCTGGACGAAATCGGTCGTATCTACGACCTGCATGTGAGTGCGGTCGATGGTTCGGCTCACAAGGGCGACCTTGTCCTTGGCAGTTAGGGCAGTTTCACCTACCAGTACCTTTAGCTCGGCCACTTCATCCCGTATCAATTCGGTCGATTCGGAGAGGTATTTCGTTGCCGAGGAAAGGTTTGCGGAGATCTCGTTGAAATGCACCGAGATCTCTCTGCCTTGAACGCTGATCGCATCAACTTTTATGAGAAGCGGGTCGATCCGCTCTTCGACCCTCTGGACGGTAGCTACGACGCGGCGAACGGTCACGGCGATCCAGAGCAGGCCGATGGCCATGACAATGAAGCAAACCGCTGTGACGATCGACGAGATCATCATCCAGAATTGGGGATCGCTCGCGTTCATAAACTATTTATTATCTTCTTTATCGACCGGATAGCTGGGACGTCCCTCGGCGATCGACTTCGACTCGGTCCGCCGTTTTTCGGCGACATAAGCATCCTTTCCAGCTTCAACTGCTGCCGTAAAAGGGTTTGCTGTCCTGGCGGCAGCGGTCCGTGCCTTTTCGGTCAGCTCGCCAGCTTTTTCCTGGGCGGTCTGATAAAATTCGCTGGCCTTGTCGCGAGTGACCTCGTAATATTCCCCAGCGCGGTCCTGAAGCTGAGAGGCGGCTTCCTTACTTTTTTCTATGCCCTTGCGCGTTGCATCGGCAATGTCGCCGCGAAGCTCGACGCCCGATTTCGGTGCAAAAAGCAGGGCGATAACGGCCCCTATGCCTCCACCGATAAGCAAATATGTCAGCTTTGTAGCTGCACTTGAACCGTCTCGCTCGTAATCGTTTCTCATAAATAAACTCTCCCTACATCTATAAGTGAATAAAAATAGTACACAAGTTGAATGCTTGTCTAACTATAACAAAAAGCGTGCCTTTCGGCCAAAAAATCTTCGCTGCGACCGAAAAATGCGGTTTTATCCGCGTTTTGCTAATATCGTAGGTTGTTTGTTTTATGGATTTGAATCTGATCAGAAACTTTTCGATCATCGCCCATATCGATCACGGAAAATCGACCTTGGCCGACCGTATCCTGCAAATAACGGGCGCGGTAGCCGACCGCGATATGGAGGAGCAGGTGCTGGATGACATGGACCTCGAGCGTGAGCGCGGTATCACGATCAAGGCACACGCCGTACGTCTCGACTACAAGGCGCTCAACGGCAAGAATTACGTCCTGAATCTTATCGACACGCCGGGACACGTCGATTTTTCGTACGAAGTTTCGCGTTCGCTGTCGGCGTGCGAAGGCGCTTTGCTGGTTGTAGATGCGTCGCAGGGTGTCGAAGCCCAGACGCTGGCGAACACTTATCTCGCGATAGAGAACGATCTCGAATTGATCCCCGTATTGAACAAGATCGACCTGCCGTCGGCGGAACCGGAACGGATCAAAGAGCAGATCGAGACGATCATCGGGCTCGACACAACGCACACAGTACTAGCTTCGGCCAAAACCGGCGTCGGCATTCAGGAGATCCTCGAAGAGATAATAAAAGACATTCCGCCGCCGAAGGGCGATGCGAACGCGCCCCTGAAGGCACTCATTTTCGACAGTTGGTACGACAGCTATCGCGGCGTGATCGTGCTGTTTCGCGTGTTTGACGGAACGCTGAAAAAGGGCATGAAGATCAAGTTCTTCAACACCGGCCGCGAGTATCTCATTGAAACAATTGGCGTTAACCGTCCGCGTCCGACGATGATCGGTGAGCTCGGGCCGGGCGAGGTCGGGTTTCTGACGGCGTCGATCAAGACGGTCGCGGACGTGCAGATCGGCGATACGGTCACGGACGCCGCCAGGCCGGTCGCCGTGGCACTGCCCGGTTTTCAGGAAGTAAAACCGATGGTTTTTGCCGGGCTTTACCCGATCGATTCGGCCCAGTATGAAGATTTGCGGGACGCGATGGACAAGCTTCGGCTTAACGACGCATCGTTCTTTTACGAACCAGAAAGCTCTACTGCTCTTGGGTTTGGATTTCGCTGCGGTTTCCTAGGCTTGCTCCATATGGAGATCATCCAGGAACGGCTCGAACGCGAATTCAATTTGGAATTGATCACGACGGCACCCGGTGTACGTTATCGTGTGACGACAACCGACGGAGCGGTCGCTGAGATCGATTCGCCGTCGAAGATGCCCGATACGGGACGCATCGTAAAGATCGAAGAGCCCTTCATCGAGGCGACGATACTGACCAATGACGAATTTCTCGGGGGCATTCTGCCGCTGCTTGACGAAAAACGCGGAGTGCAGAAAAAATTCGAATACGTTGCTAAAGACCGAGTGATGCTTGTTTACGAACTGCCGCTGAACGAGATCGTACTCGATTTTTACGACCGTCTGAAAAGCGTCTCGCGCGGATACGCCTCGCTTGATTACCATTTATCGGGGTATCGCGAGAGCAAGCTGGTCAAGCTGGACGTTTTGGTTTCTGGCGAGCCCGTCGACGCCTTGTCGCTGATACTGCATCTCGACACTGCGACCGCAAAAGGCCGCCTGCTCGCTGCAAAAATGAAGGAGCTGATCCCGCGGCAAATGTTCGAGGTCGCGATCCAGGCCGCCATCGGGAACAAGGTCATAGCTCGAGAAACCGTAAAGGCGATGGGCAAAAACGTTATCGCCAAATGCTACGGCGGCGACATCTCCCGCAAACGCAAGCTGCTCGAAAAACAGAAAGAGGGCAAGAAGCGTATGAAGAAAGTCGGCCGCGTAGAAATACCGCAAGAGGCATTTTTGGCCGTGCTGAAGGTAAATGAGAGCTAAACGCCGGTAACCCCTTATTATGGAATAAGAAAGGCCCGCAACCTCTGGCACCTGGAAAAGCACGTCATATCGAGAAAACCGCGTCATGAGGCAAAACCTCAATATTTTGTTGGCTAAAACTCCGATTTTTCGTCGTCTGAAGGTCTGAATTTGTCCATTTTGAGACATCCCAAATTTGCCCTGAAAACGCGCCAAAATAGATCAAAAAGCGGTGGACAAAGCGGCCGATCTTTAAAGGCCTCCGCCGGCTTTTTTCCGGCATCATCGTATTCTCAGTTCCGCCGTCTCTTCCGAATATTTTCAGAAAGGTCAGACGCTCGCCTCTCCCGATTCTCCGGGATCTTTTCTCGCCGGTGAGATAAAGCTCCTCGGTCTGCTGCGACGCCCTCCGGTGAATTCACACTTTCTACGTGCGGATCTCGAGGCAACAATTTGCCATTGACAAATTGTTGCCTCTATGAGACGATGTTTCATAGTCAGTCGGAGCGGAGAGGAAATGTTAAGACGGTGGGATGAGTTTTTTGGCGGGCCGAATGTGCCCAGTGAGGGGCGGGTCCACGTGACGCTCAACGCCAACGGCGTAATCCTGCTCAACCCGAAGGCGTTCGAAAAACTCGGCAGCCCTGAGACCGCCGTTCTGCTATACGACAGGCGGAACGAAACCATCGGGCTGCGCCAAGCATCAGCAGATACGCTGCACGCATTTCCCGTCAAACCAAAACTGAAATTTCGGCACTGGCTGATCCATGCCCGACCCTTTTGCCGTCACCATAAGCTGAGGGTCGAACGAACCATAGCTTTTCCCGATGCCAACACCGACACCGACGGAACTCTCCTGCTCGACCTGCACACCTCAATCGAGATCGGCCGCCCCGGGCATGGGACAAAATAACGGGACGACGACGCCAGCTATTTCCGATCACGCCGTTACAAAATGGACGGTCAAAGACGTCTGCGAAGGCCGCGACCCGGACGCTGCCGCAGCTCGGGTTCTCTTAACCAAATAAACCTAACCGCAAGAATTATGTATAATCCCTGCAATGCAAATATCCTCTCGGGGTCGTTGCTAAGGTTACAAGGGACCTAACTGGAGTCAGCGCTGGAACCTATACGATCACTGCGGGCGTCGATGACGGGTGCGGCATTTGCGGCAAAACACAAACTCGGACGGTTACGATCAAATAAGGTTGAGATTATGAAGATATTTTGCTTGGTACTGCGCGTCTGCTCCATTACTTTGATTCTTTCTTTTGGTGTAGGTTTTTGCACGGGACAGAACACGCTTCCCCCCGACCTATCAGCTAAGATCGATAAAATCGCCGCCGACTCACTGGCGAGTTCAGGGGTGCCGAGTGCTTCGGTGGTGGTGGTGAAGGATGGGAAGATCGCTTATACGAAGGCGTATGGGACGGCGCGGTTGGAGACAAATACGGCGGCGACTCCGGCGATGCGGTACAGCATTGGATCGATCAGTAAGCAGTTTACGGCCGCGGCGATGCTGCTGCTTCAGGAGCAGGGCAAGCTGTCGCTAGAAGACAAGGTCGGCAAGTATGTTCCCGATCTGACACGGGCCAACGAGGTCACGATCCGGCAGTTGTTGTCGCACACTTCGGGTTATCAGGATTATTGGCCGCAGGATTATGTGATGCCGATGATGCTGAAACCCGTGACATCGCAAAAGATCCTCGATGGCTGGGCTAAGATACCGCTCGATTTTGAGCCGGGTACGAAATGGCAATACAGCAACACCAATTACGTTATCGCCGGCGTTATCATTGAAAAGGTCTCGGGCATGCCGCTGATGCAGTTTTTGCAGAAAAATGTTTTCACTCCATTGAATATGGCGAGCGTCGCTAACACCGACCAGGCAAAGCTCGGCGACACGGACCCGACCGGCTATCTTCGCTACGCGCTCGGGCCGCTGCGGCCGGCTCCGAAAGAAGGTCCGGGTTGGCTGTTTGCAGCGGGTGAGCTGGCGATGCCGGCCTCCGACCTTGCCAAATGGGACATCTCGATAATGGATCAGAAATTGTTGAAGGCGGCGTCCTACGGCGAATTCGAAAGAGAGGTCCTGCTGGCCAACGGCGTGGGGACACACTATGGACTGGGAGTAGATGTTGCAATTCAGTCCGGTCACCGAGCCCTGTCGCATGGGGGCGAGGTTTCAGGATTCGTTTCGCAGAATATTGTTTTCCCTGACGAGCGGGCGGCCATCGTCGTGCTTACAAATCAGGACGCGGCCGGAGCTGCAGAGGAGATCGCCAACGCGATCACACCGCTGCTTTTTTCGACGGCCGATGCCTCAACGCCCGCTAAGCTCGAACAGGCAAAGAAGATCTTTGACGGGCTGCAGCACGGAACGATCGACCGGTCGCTATTTACCGGCAACGCGAACGCCTATTTCAGCGATCCGGCGTTAAAGGATTTTGCCGCGGGCCTTGCGCCGCTGGGCACTCCCCAGTCATTCGTACAGGTCCACCAGGGTTTGCGCGGCGGCATGACGCTGCGGGTTTACATAGTTCAATTTGCGGGAAAAACGCTCCGGGCCTGGACATATGAAATGCCGGACGGAAAGCTCGAACAGTATCAGATAGCTCCGCAAAATTGATCAAAAGCGAATGGATCTTCTTCACGATTCGCTTGAGGTGATCGAGCAGTATATGACGGCCTACGGATACTGGGTCGTTTTTTTCGGCGTGATGCTGGAAAACGCCGGGCTGCCGATACCGGGCGAGACCATTTTGCTCGTGGCGGGATATTTTGCGTCGGCAGGTCACTTTAATATTTTCGCAGTCATGCTTATCGCTTGCATCGGGGCCGTGCTGGGCGATAACGCGGGATTTGCAATCGGGCATCATTACGGTCGGGGAATATTGCTCAAATTTGGCCGATTCGTTTTTCTAACGCCCGAGCGTCTCGAACATCTGGAGAACTATTTCAAGAGTCATGGTAATAAAACCGTTTTTGTCGCGCGGTTTATTACAGGACTGCGCGTTTTTGCAGCGGTTCTGGCGGGTGCGTCGGGGATGAAGTGGCGCACTTTTCTCTTCTATAACGTTGCAGGTGCGATCGTATGGTCGGTCGTCATAACAACGCTGGGCTATCTCTTTGGCGAGAGCCTGCCGATCCTTATCACTTGGGTCGGCCGCAGCGGAACGATACTACTGGTCGTAGGGCTGATCGTCGTCGTCATCGCCTGGCGGATCTACCGGCATCGGACCAGCGACTAGAGTTTCGGTAACGCAAAAACTCCTCTGTCGAAGCCGGCTCGGAACTGCATTCTATTTAGGCTAGCGCCAAACCCTATGTTCGATCGATTTTTCGACGTTCTTGATTATATATTTCCCGTCTATGTTATCGAGCGCGACGAGATAATGGTCATCGACGACCGAAGGCCGACCGCAAGGATGGTCTACTCCTTGCTTGCATCGCTGACCGTTATCATTGTGGCGGGATGGGCGTGGTGGTCCAAAGCTGTCATCCCTGATGCCTTCGCTCTCAGTGTTTTCGCAGCTATCTTGGCGGCGACTTTGTATTTTTGTGTTCGCGGAAATTATCGAGAGACGTATGTCTTTAATAGATCGAAAGACATCTACATATTTACCCGGCGCAGTATCATTAAGAAAGACGTAACAGAAGGTGCGGCCAGCCAGTTTCGGGCTGCCGAGGTGATCCGGCAAGTTTCCTATGATGACAACGGCTATGAGAACTTCGCCTACAGAGCGGCGCTGCTGCAGCAACCAGGCCTGCTCTTCGGGACGGATGAGACCCTGATCCTTCGCGAAAATGCTCCGATCTACAATAGTCGTGGAGCGGAAGCAAAGATCGCCCGCGCGATCGCAACGTTTCTAAATATAACGAATAATCAAGAGGTGGAATCGATACGGCCGCTGGCCGGACCGTTCGGTGTGTGATCTAACTGCTCGATGCCCCCACCGGCCTAACAGCGGTTTTTGAGATCACCTGCTCAGCAAACCTTTCCATTTCTTCGAACTGCGGGCTGCATTGAAGTAAGAGAAGATCGACGCCGGCTTTTTCGAATTCGGCGATACGTTCGGCGACTTGTTCGGGTGTTCCGGTGAGGCCCGAGCGAAGTCCGCGGTTCGAGACTGAATAATCTTCGAGCGACACCTGCTGTTCTAGTTTTGTATTCGACAGCCAATCCTGGTAGTTGGCGTAACCGGCGGCATTTTGATTTACGTCGGTGATCCGCTCGATCTCCTTTTTAACTTCGGATTCAGTGTCGCGGACGATCGTGTATCCTGCGACGCCGTAGGTCATCGGCGGCAGGCCGAGAGAATAACGACGCCTCGCCATATCGTCGATCTTGACCTTCACCTCGTCGGGCGAACCGCCATGCATAACATAAGCGTCGCATTGGCGGGCAATAGTGTCTTTGGCTTTCTCAGATTCACCGCCCGCGTAGATCACGGGTTTCCTAGCCGGCTTGGGCTGCATTACCGTATCGGCGACCTTGTAATACTTTCCCTCGATCGTAAAATGGTCATCTTTCCACATGCGGTCTACGACCTCGAGCCATTCGGACGTGCGTGCGTAGCGATCGTCATGCTCGTCAAACTGAACGCCGTATTTGCGGGCTTCTTCGGACCACCAGGACGAAACTACGTTTAGAGACACGCGCCCTCCGCCGCCGATTCGATCGATGTTTTCGGCTTGCTTCGCAAGCAAGGCGGGATTATGAAACGTCGGGCGAACGGCGACCATCAATTCGAGGCGTTCAGTAACGGCGGCAAGGGCGGCAGCGGTCGACCATGCATCAAGCGAAGGCGCATCGACGCCCTTGATGTCGTTGAGATTCAACTCGGCGATGAGCGTCAGATCGTAGCCGATCTGTTCGCTGCGTTGGGCTAGGCGTTTGACGTATTCCCAGCTCGCATCCATTCCTTCGTCTTCGACATTTCTCAGCCAGCCACCGAAGACCGGAAGCCAATAACCGTATCGCATCTGTTCATCTCCTTTTCGAGAAAGTCCACGAGTTTTTCGTGCGGGTCAAAGCCGACGATGTTGATCGCGTCGGCGACAAAATTTGAAAGCGCGTTGATGTCGTAAAAGACGGGCTCTCCTGTCCGATCGTCGATAAGGTATTCGACACCGCCGAGGTCGAGTCTGGCCTCGGCCGCTATTTTTTCGACCGCCGCAATGATCTCGGCGGGCGGATCGAACCTCTCAAAGCTCACTCCTTTCGCCGGGCCGTCCGTCAGACAGATCTCGGCGTCGAGCTGCTGGTCCTCGATCAAACAAGCCTCGGCTGGACAGAGGTTGAAATTCTCGCCGGATGTGTGGATCCGCAGGCCATAAAGAAATTTACCGCCAAGTGTCTCAATGCGTTGAATTGTTCCTCCGCGTTTGGGAAGAAATTCCTGCACTAGAGCGGTCGAATCTGGGCCGAGGTCGATCAAGCCGTCCGTGATCGCCTGCGCAAGTTCGTCCTTTGAGTTGAAGAGAATGATCCCGGAGCCGCGGCCGCCGATGTTGGGTTTTACCACGAGCGGAAACCCGATCTCGCCTGCGGCCGCCGATATTTGCTCGAGCGAATTTGAGACGATCGTTTTGGGATGACGAAGGCCGAGCGTGCGAAGAAGCGACAACTGCAAGGCCTTTGACGTCTCGATCGCGTAGGATCGCGAGCCGTTTATCACGCGTACACCGTTGTTTTCCAATTGCGCAAGTAAATAGCGAGTATAGAAGATGGCGTTGCCATGTCCCCGATATGAGGCTGAGGCGCTCATTCGATTGAAGAAAACTGGCGTATCGATGGTCCTGTCAGGGTTGAAACTATGTCCGGAGGCATCGATCGATTCATAAGCGACACCACGCCGGTCCAACGCGGTGAAAAGCGGCCGAAACCAGTCGGGGTGTTCGTAATAGATAGATATTTTGTTATTTTTATCGCCCATGTTCGTTTAGGGAAAATAAAAAGCCGCTTCGTTTCCGAGCGGCTCTTTTAACTGTAGTCTCTGGAATTCCTTATATCGCTAGCCCGCTCTCTTTTATTCCAATACAGCAACAGCACATACAGACGTACAAATGATAACGGCACAAAATTGCAGCGTCGACAGTGTGGTTCTGGAAGCAGGACAGCATCATTAGGATTACTGTAACGGAAAGATTATTTTTTTGTCAAGATAATCGTCACCTTAAAAGCGTGCCACTAGGCGCCTTTTGACACACTTGCGTTATTGACCTATTGGTGCTACATATTACGTAGCGTTGCTACGCTTAATGATGAATATATGACCTTACCACTGCCGGGAAACCCCGTACGAGGCTCAAAAACGGGCCAACCGATCATGGCATTGTTCGATCTGCTTGGCCGCAGCTGGGCGATGGGCATTATTTGGAACCTCAGCGAGGGTGCCGCCACCTTTCGCGAGCTGCAGGAGAGATGTGAGAGCGTGTCCCCCACTACTCTGAACGTCAGGCTTAAGGAACTCGCCGGTGCAAAGCTGCTCAAGCGGACCGTCGACGGCTACACGCTGACCAAATTAGGACGCGAGCTTTTCGACCTGCTAAAACCGATCGGCAAGTTTGCGAAAGGGTGGTCGAAAAAATTCTAGAGCTATGCGCGAATTGAGAAGGATCGAAAAACCGAAGAAAGACGAATACCCGCCGTACTCGCGCTTGTATATGGAGCTGTTGAAGGACGATGGCCTTGTGCTGCAGCATTTGAAAGACAATTTTGCCGCGATAAAAAAGTTCATTTACGAGCTTTCTGAAGATGCTCTCTATTATCGTTACGCAGAGGACAAATGGTCTATCAAAGAGACACTCGTACACATCGTCGATGACGAACGAATATTTGAATATCGGGCTCTCAGGTACGCCCGTGGCGATAAAACGGAGCTGCACGGTTTCGAACAAGACGATTACACGTTTTTTTCCGACGCGGACGATAGAAGTCTTGAAAGTATCTTTGAGGAATATGAAGCCGTTCGCACCTCGACTATCGCAATGTTCGATGGTTTTCCCGAAGAAGCATTTATGCGAAGTGGAGCAAGCACCGGCGGAATTAACAACCGAACGGTCAGAGCTCTCGCCTATCACATCGCCGGACATGAGCTTCGGCACATCAAGGTGATCAAGGAAAGGTATCTTAGCGTCTCGACCGCGGAAGGCGTACTTCCCTAAGATCTACTTCGATGCAGCTTTACCTTTTGGACGGGCAACGGCGTACATCTCGTTAGCAAGCCGGTCGGCCAGTCCGCCCTGATAAAGGTCGAAATGCGTGCGGCCGTCGATGTATTCGATCTTGGCGTCGCTCCCTAGCTTTTTAAGTTCTGCGTCGAGGAGACGGACTGCGGAATCCAGATGAAACGTATCCGCCGTTCCCACAATGACGTGGATCTTGCCCTTGAGCTTGGGCCCGAGCGTTTTCCAGTTATTGCGTAAGATCTGCGAGATATTGTATTTCTGCCACGCCTTGGCGACGGCTGGATCGACGCGGCCTGTATCCGTATCAAAAAGCGACATCGGTTGGCCATCGGGACCCTTCGGGCTAAAGACCGCATTGAACGAAGCAAACTGCCCGCCGTAATATCCCAGAACTCTTTCTTGCATCGCATACTGCCGCACTGTCATTAATTCCCTGTCATGATCACGTACCAAATTGTATTCCTTGCCTGACGCATCGAAATACGTATTCTGTGGAACATCGAGCGTGAGATCGGGCCCGGTAAATGCGCGAAAATCCACTGGGTCGGGTGAGGTTGACCATGTGCCGCCAAAGAAATCCGGGTGCGAGACCATGATCCACATCGTCGACCAACCGCCGGATGAATGGCCGGTCAAAAGACGGCCCGATGGTTTGGCATCCATGCGAAATTGCTTTTCGAGATACGGGATGAATTCTTTTTCGAGAGCTGTTCCCCACGGGCCGTTATTGGCAGAATCGGCCCAGACGTGATGGCCGAGCGAACAATGGGCCTCGAGATATACATTGATCATCTCGGGACGCTTGCCGTCGATCATCTCTTTCTCCCGAGCAGCTGCACCGCGAAGAGCATTCAAATGAGTTCCGCCGTAACCGCTGACGTTATAAACGGTCGGATATCTCTGCATTTTCGATTTGTCATAGCTTGGCGGTAGAATGACGCTCGCCTCCATTTTCACCGGTTTTCCCCAAAAGGCAGAAAGCATCGGACTGGTAAATTCAATGAGCCGGGCGTTGGCTGGGACCACGATTTTTGGTTCTGGAATCACTTTCGAAAGGGTTAGCGATAAATCGTTCCCGGGCATCGATACTTTTGTAACGACGCTGTAAATATCGCCCGGCCCAGTCCCGTTATAGGTGTACGAATGATCACGGTCGAGGAGCGCCATGATCTGATATTCGCCCGCAGGTGCCGTAGAGAAGGGGCCAGGGAAACTTAGAGCGTCAGCATCAATATCGATCGTCTTGGTTGAGGAGAGATTCGCGACCTCGGTCCCGCTGATCCAGACGGCGTTCGGATCCATGAAGTTCGGCTCGAGCATCTCCTGCGGTTTGTCCGACTTCGTCATGAAGATCAAAACCCTACCGGAAACGGAAGCATTTCCCACCGGCACTGATGGGTCCAGCGACACGCGAACGTGAACGGTCGAGAGTGCGGTGATCGAGCACGCAGCTAAAAGGCCGATCAATAGAACAGATCTTGAGGCGGAGAATATCGCAGCACGAGGGTTCATTTTTATTTTGTTTTAAGAAAAACGTGATTTTAGCTTAACGAAAACGAAAGAATAGACGTAATCGCGGGCAAAGACAAATCCTCCCATTTTCCGTACCGAACCGGATGAAATATTTCTATTGCGTTTCATTGATGCAACGTTGTATAATAACAAGCATGAAGGGAAGGTTTGAATTAAGAGGGCAAAATTCGAAGGGAGCGAATTTTGAATTGCGCGTAGAAGTCAACGGCCTTGTAAAAACATGGTCGATACCGAAGGGGCCGACAATGGATCCTGCGTCCCAACGCCGGGCCATCGCGTCGCCGGAAAGCCTCGACTTCGGTTCGACGCATATCTGCGACCGCGGTGAGTTTTCGTGCGTGCTGGATTTTGAACGCTCATGGGAAAAAGGCTGGCTGGTGTTTACTCTGGACGGCGCGAAATTCAAAGGACAGTTCATGCTCGAACGGTCGGCTCGAAATTATTTTAATTGGTCGCTCTTCAAGTTGACCGACGAATACGCGAATGCAGAGATCGAGGTGGAGGAACCTGACGATAGTTGGGCGACACTACCATTGTTTGCGACGGCAGCTATGAATCGCGAATCAGCTCAGCTACGTTAGTCTCAACCGTTTTTCGGATCTCATCCAGATATTCCTGCGAATGGGCCTCGAATCTCATCACGAGGATCGCTTGGGTATTCGACGCCCGCACCAATCCCCATCCGTGATCGAAAATTATCCTGGCGCCGTCAATTGTGATCACGTCGTTCGTTTTGGAAAAGATCTCGGCGATCTTTTCCACGACCGCGAACTTCACATCGTCCGAGCAATCGACACGCAGTTCCGGAGTCGAAAATGTCAGCGGCAGGTCTCGCAGCAATTCGGAAAGCGTCTTTTCCGTCTTCGACAGGATTTCCAGCAGCCGCGCTCCTGCATATGTCGCGTCATCGAAGCCATAAAATCTGTCCGCGAAGAAAATGTGTCCGCTCATCTCTCCTGCGAGAGCGGCTCCTGTTTCCTTCATCTTTGCTTTGATAATGGAGTGGCCGGCCTTCCACATGATCG
>JBDTXM010000011.1:0-27596 GCA_040006215.1 Acidobacteriota bacterium | reverse complement strand
GGTTGTATTTGAGGGCTGTGTCGTAAACCAACTGCAGCAAGCCGCGTGCGCCGGCTGCGGATTTAATGCTGGGACGGAAAGTGCTTTCCTGCTTCATTATCGCCAACACGAATCGTGGATCTATCTTTCTCGGCCGAGCGTTCTTGAGTATCTCATCTCTATAAACAGCGGGATAATCTGTCGGGCTGACGGAACCGGTTCTTACGATCGAGCCGGACGGACCCTTTAGGGCAGCAAGCCCGCCGAAATACGACGAATAATCAGATGGGATCGCGGCGTAAAGCGACATCGCCTGTTGCTTCTGACCGGCACGTTCGAGAGCAAAAGCTTTGAGATATTTCACCTCACTCTGGCTGGTCATTGACGGACCGAATGCTGACAGGCTTAACAGTGAGTCGGCGGCAGCGATCGCATCGTTCCAACGGCCGCGGTAGATCTCCATTCGAAGCCTGGCATGCAAGGCACTAACCTCGGTCGACTTTCCGGGGAATTTACTCCGGGCTCGATCAACCCATGTTTCAGCTTCGTCATAACGGCCTGCTTCACGGAGGGCGTCGATGATGTTGAGATAGGCTGTTTCGATCCTCTCGCCCGCCGGGAACATCACGGTGTATTTTTCGTAAGCATTCGCAGCGTCAAGGTTTTTACCCAGCCGAACATAGCACGCACCGGTAAACGCCAGCCCCTCCCGGCCTTCTTTTATTTCGGGAACGCTTTTCGTTAATTTGTTGAACCATGTGATCGCCCTTGCGTAATCCCGCTCCCACATATAAGAACGGCCCACACCAAGGAGTACTTTCGGGATAGACGGATCGTCCGGATAATTGTCGAGTATTTTCTGCCAGTGCTCACGAGCTTGCGGGAAAAGGCGATTGGCGGAATAAGATTCGGCGCGGGCAAGATGCTCAGCAGCGGAAAGCGTTTGGAGTTTGCCGGACGAGTCACGCCCGCTGGAGTCTTGGTCCATTACCCGCCGCAAAGTTGCGTCGGACTGCTGCGGATGAATATTTGCGGTTAATAAAAGTAGCAGTACGGCAGCGGCGGCGAAGACTTTCATATTGATAAAGCGAAGTGTCGGCAAAAGAACACTCTTAGGTTAGCCGATTATTAGACGAGGGGACAATATCGCTAAGTTGCCGACCGTTTTGATTTTCCGGCTTTAGCGCCATGTTTTCGACGCTCGACAATGCGGCCAACTAAAGTTGGAACTCAAAACATGATAAAATTTCATTTTTTGAGTTCACACTATTTCGGAGTTGATCAAATGAAGTTAGCATTGAACGGCGCGACGACGATGACGGCCGATTTGGAGACGGATATCCGAGCGGCAGCGGCAGCGGGTTACGATCTGGTCGAGCTACGTTCGAATAAGCTTTATGTGTACCTCGATGCCCACACCGTTGACGATTTGAAAGCCCTCCTTGCAGAAACAAGGGTCGGTGTTTTGTCGATCAACACACTCGAGCACATTACGTGGCGATCGAGTGAAGACTACGCCGCCATCAAGGCCGAATGTACGAAATTGTCCGAGGTCTCGGCTGCGATCGGATGTCCGTATGTGTTGTCGGTACCCGGATCGTTGCGGCAGGGGCCGAAAACCGAGCAGGAGACGATCGACGAATCGGTCGGCGTTCTGAATGAACTCGCAGATATCGCCGAATCCTTCGGCATTAAGATAGGATTTGAATTTTTAGGAGAAGATGGTAATTCCGTGACGACGCTCGATCTCGGAAGCCGGATAGTCGATCTGGTCGGGCGCGAAAGCGTCGGAAACGTAATAGATACCTATCACTTTTATACCGGTGGTTCATCGTACGAGGCATTAGACAAGCTCGATCCGAAGAAGCTTTTCATATTTCACATCAACGGTGCGGAAGACCTGCCTAAAGATCAGCTAAATGATTCGAAACGGCTCTATCCCGGTGAGGGAATTCTGCCGATAGGCGAAATCAAAGCGCATCTCGACAAGATCGGGTACGATGGCCCGGCAAGCGTCGAGATCTTCCGGCCGGAATACTGGGAGCAGAATCCGTTCGAGGTAGCAGTGAAAGCAAAGTCGGCTGCAGAAAAAGCTCTGGGAATTGGACAGTAGAGCGCGCGTGGGAGTTGGTAGGCATCTCCCGCAAAGGAGCTGAGACGCAAAGAAGAACAGATGGATAAGGTGAGAATTGGAATTGTTGGAACGGGTTATATCGGCAATGTTCATGGCCGGATCTATTCTCGGGACGAGCGAACTGAGGTGTCGGCACTCTTCGACACTATTCCGGAACGAGCTGAGCGGACCGCGAAAAGTATCGGCGGAAAAGTGTGTTCGTCGCGGGAAGAACTGCTTGAGAGCTGTGACGCAGTTTTGGTGACGGCACCAAACAAGACTCACACCGAGATCGCTTCGCACGCAGTTGCGGAGGGAAAACACGTTTTTTGCGAAAAGCCGTTCTCTATCGGTATCGACGATGCACGAAAACTTCGCGACATTGCCAATGGTGGCAAAGGCGTCTTTCAGGTCGGACACAATAGGCGTTTCGCTCCGGTCTACGTTAAACACAAAGAATTGATAACCGACGATACTCCGCATTCGGCGCATATAAAGATGAACCGCGGCGAGCTGAAAAACCCGGTTTGGACCGGCGACGTGAACGTGACTGGCGGTTTTCTCTACGAGACGACGATTCATCTTTTTGATATGATCCGTTTCCAGTTCGGCGAGATCGAAGAGCTCGTGGCTTACGGTTCCCAGCACGAATATCCTGAGCTGGATGAGTTCTCAATCATCTTTAAATTGAAGAATGGATTTCACTGTACATTCGCCTCATCATCCGACGCGAGCTGGCATTTTCCGTTCGAGCGGATCGAGACTTTCTGCTATCACAGAACGATCATGACGGAGGAGATGGAACGGCTTCACGATTCACGCGGGATGGATGCGAACTTTGAAACGTTGTCGTGGCACATGACTGAAAAAGAAGAGCGTTGGGGCTACGTTCAGGAAGACCGCCAGTTCATCGATTCGATCTTGAACGGAACACGGCCGCCCGTCAACGCCGATGACGGATTTAAGTCGGTCGAGCTGGTCGAATCGGTCTATCGCGCGATCAAGATCGGAGAAAAGATCCGGTTTGATCGGTGAACAATTTCAGGCAAGCGTTCGTACGGAAAGTTTGGTAAAGTGAGGATGTCAAATTCGGGATCACATGCTAAAGTGCCAAAATTGCGGAAATATCAATACCACTGAAACTAATTTTTGCAGGTTTTGTGGAACAAAAATGACTGTCGCGATCCCGCAGCAGCAGTACGACTATTCTCCGCCGAGGCCGTATTCCTGGAAAACCGACGAATTTCAGACGCAGAATGAGCCACGAAAGACGGCTCCGGTCGCAATGCCGGCACCGCGGCCTGCCCAGTTCACAGCCGTGAATCCGAACTATCAGGTCGCCCCCATCGTTTATCATCAAAACTCGGTAGAGCAGTCGTATCTTTGCCCGCGCTGCATGAACCGTTTTCCACCGCGATACGAGCGAAAGATCAGCACGACCGGCTGGATCGTTTTCGCCGTCCTGCTAATAACTTTTTTCCCTCTCTTCTGGATCGGATTACTGATCAAAGAAGACACATGGGTCTGCCAGGCCTGCAACGCCCGTTTGGGCTAGATCCTCAGCGAGAATAATAACCTTTCGGGTGCTCAATCTTAACTTCGGGGTTGGTGCTGCGTACGTCAACCTTGTGGTATCCCTTTTTCATATGGGTCGAAAGATATGTAAGAGCGAATTGGCGGTTGAGAAGTATCGTGAGGTCCTTAAAAAACGGATCGAAGCTTAGCGGTGCGATAAAGCCTTGGGCGAACGCACGTCCGCCTGTTTCGTCCGACAGCTTTTGTAGTCCGCCCTGCCCGAGAAGCGGCAAATTGCTTGCGATGTCATTTTCCGTGAGCGTAGCCGGGTTATATATCGAATAGACCGCGACGCTTTTACGCTGTGCCTTCAGGATCGCACGTTCCATATCCGGCGTGTTTGTCGCGGAGAGAAGCGAAAGCCCCTGGGAGGTGTCGAGGCCGTCGGAGAAAAGAATGACCGCACGACGGCCGGCCGGCAACGCGTCGAAACGGTTCAGGGCGTCTGATACACCTTCGTATGGACTTCGGGGAGCTACCGACGAGGTGCTTGCCACGATCCGCAATGATCCGGCCGCTTTCGCAAGATCATCGGTAAATTTCTGCCTGATATCGAGCGAACCCGCCCGGACATATGCGACCATCACACGCGAGCCTTTAGGAAGTGTCCTGATAAAATCGCGGATACTTTTGATCTGAAGGTTAAAACTCGACCCTAGATCGTCCTGGATGAGAAATGCCACTGTGAGCGGCGTGTCGCTGACGCTGCGGATGGAGAGGATCGTCTGCTCGTCTTTGTCTTCCCGGACTATCAGCCGGTCGGCCTGCACAAATTCCTGTGCTTTGTCCTGCTCAAGCTCTCTTTTGGTAAATATTGATATCGGGATCGTGACCGTTCTAACCTTTGGCTTGGGCGTTTCGGTCTCGGGTTGGGCCCGCAGCGGCAATGCTAGTCCAAATGCGCATGCCATCAGGCCCAATAAATAGCAAACTCGATGTGTTTTCATGTATTTACCCACAACATTCTTTTGCTAAGGATGATAATTCATTTCAAACAGAGTGTTAAGGCTTATGATGCCGAAAGTTTGAATAAAGTAACGACAGTTTGTAAAGTTAACGTTGAATGGCAAAGGAAATCGGGCCTCGAAGTGAGATCACAAAACGCGACCTTGCAAAGGGCCGGAACCTGGCGTTAGGCGCCGCCGCGGCGCCGGTCGTGCTGGGAGGCGTTCCGCTAGTCGGATTCTTCGTCCTTCTGCTTCTTTTTAGCTGGACCCCGCCGATAGCGGCCACTATCTTCTTTTTCGGCCTGCTTCTGACGATTATCGGAACGATCCTGGGATTTGGACTTACCGGATATTTTTCATATCGGCGATCGACCTGGACAAAGGATATGCGTGAGCGGATCGCCGCGAACGGCATCCGGGCCGAAGAGATAGAGTGGTTTCGGCACGAACTGAAAAGTTCGGAAAAACGGACCTTGAACGAGATCAGTCGCCGCGACCCGCTCCTCGCGGACGCATACCGTGAGACGCTGGCGTCGAGGCTTACGGCGACGCGAATAGTTAAATTATCGAAGAAGGAACTGCTGCTGGCCCAGCGGCGACAGAATAAGCTTAAATACTCAAAAACCAAGAATCTTGCCACGTTTCAAAAACAGATCGGCGCAGATATTACCAAGATCTCGGGCATCAATGACGAAGCAAAACAGATGCTCGGCGAGGCCGAGGCACGCCTCCAAATGATCGAGGCCGCGACTGCCCGCGGAACGAGCCTCGCCGATTCCGAACTGGCTCTCAAAAAGCTATCCGCACGCGCGTCAGAACTTCCGATCGCACTTGAGTCAGCCAAGATGGAGGAAGACATTAGACGAGAACTGGAAGAAGTGAGTTTCGACGAGATGGAAAGCGAAAGAGAACCGCAAAAACCGTTCGAACGTACGAATTGAACCTGAGTTTAACAGGTGGGAAGCTTTCTGTTCCCTAGGGAACATCGGAGCCGCCTTCTATGGCGAGTCTTCAATAGAAATTCGCACCGATAAGCGGCATTAGCCTCCCGTTATTCGTGTGTTGGCTCAATTATTATAGCGTCCGGTGACGAGCCAAGCAGTAAACATCCTTCGCCAAAACAAGACTAGCACAACGGCGGAAAAGTCAAAAGGAAAAAGCCCCGTCTTTGGGGCTCCGATTTTCTTGACTTTTTCACCGCTTATTGTTCAGTCTCAAGTTCCATCGGTGCGACTTCTTTGTGCTTCAATACCCGATCGAGCATCTCGGCACATTCTGCACTGCGAGAGGCAAGTTGGGCGTCGGTCTGGGCGATATTGTTTTTAAGCTGGTAGTATTCGTCGGCGATGTGCAGAGCAGCGAGGATCGCGACTTTCAGCGAATCAACGGTGAGCGTTCCCGATGAGATCTCGCGCATCTTGCCGTCGACATACTCAGCCAAACGCATGATGTATTCGTTATCTCCGTCGGACCGAATACTGTATGTCTGGTTGTAGATCTCGACCCTGATCGATTGCTCTGTCGGATCACTTTTCATTTTGGCCTCGATCATCACGATGCTCTCCCGACAGCTTCGGCGACTTCCGCGTCGATGATCGTCATTGCGTCGAGCATCGCCTCGACCTTTAACTGAATGGCGTCCCGTTCTGAAAGGAGGTCCTCGATCTTTGCTTCGAGGCGCATCTTCTCATTAGATAAACTGCCGATCTCCCGCCGCAGATCGGACGTCTCACGCTCGACCCGCTCTTTCTCCTCACGCATCTTCTTTGCGAATTCGATCGTTAGGTATATTTTATCCTCTAAATGCGAGAATTTCTCCATTCCTGATAAGCCGTTCATCAAGGGGTTCTCCAAGTCGTAATGTTGCGGGATCTTTCGAAACCGATTATGTTTGCTTTTCTCTAAAACTGCAAGCAATCTACCGCCGATATATTAAATTCTTTGTTTAACTCCGAGTTTCTCTTCGACGGCCGCGACGATAGACGAATGAACCGGCTCGATCTCGGATTCTAAAAGCGTTCGCTCGTCGTTTCTATACTCGAGCCTTACCGTGATAGACCGCTCGTCATCGGCCAGCCCTTTGCCCTCGTAAACATCGACGAATTGCACGCGGCGGCAGACATCCGCATGCTGATCGTTGACCGCTTTTTGAATATCGTTAAATCCGACGCTTCGCTTTGCAGCAAAAGATACATCGCGAACAATGCCTGGATATTTCGGCAGCGGACGATAGACCACCGGCGTGACGGTCGCATGAAGAGCGGCCTGCAAACTAACCTCTGCAACGAATACCGGTTGTTTAAATTTATAATTAGCCGAGATTTCCTCATTAAGCCGTCCGATATGCCCGATGATGCTATTGCCGATCGAGATCGCTGCCGCCTGCCCGCGACGAAGATGTTTGACATCGACCGGGGCAAAGTCGACATGCGGAACACCTGCGGCATCAAGGGCTGCCTCGACCGCACCTTTGGCGTCATAGAAATCAAGCGGACGAACTGGAATCGCTTTGTCTTCCTGTATCTCACCGCCAGTTAGTGCAAGCGAGAACAGTTCGGTCTCGGAAGGCAGGCCGGTTTTCCCCGTTTTTGTCGCGAAAACTTTTCCAAGCTCAAAAAGCTTTAAGTCCCGCCGCTGGTGATTAAGATTTAACCGCACTGCTTCCAATAATCCCGGAAGAATAGTCGCGCGCATTCGGACCGCACCTTCGATCACGGAATCCTGCAGAGTTATGAACTTATCCTCGGCGCTTTCATCGAGAACGCCGGGCAGAGGTTCGAAAATATCGTCGAATTTCGTATCGATAAAGCTGTACGAGATCGCCTCGTCAAATCCCATATCGATAAGCGTTTGCCGAAGCAGCTTTTCTCGAACCTCGGTTGCCTGGTATTCACCGGCACCATAGGCCGGCGGAAGTTCCTGCTTTATTTTTTCGTATCCCGTATGCCGAGCGACCTCTTCGACAAGGTCTTCCTCGATAGCGATGTCGTAACGCCAGGAAGGAGCCGAGAAGATTTTGGATTTTGGATTTTGGATTTTGGATTTTTTTTCCTCAACGATTCCTAAAGCCGATAGAATTCGAAGACATTCGCCAGTCTCGACCTCCAAACCCGTTAGACGTTTTACAGCCGCCGAGATATCGGGCGACTCAACGCTTTTAGCCGTGAACTTCGCGGGATAGACATCGACGAATTCACCCGCTTCACCGCCTGCTAGTTCGCAGATCAATTGGGTCGCTCGGTCTGATGCCCGGACGATATTTTCAATGTCTACTCCGCGTTCAAATCTGTAACTTGCCTCGGTCGCAAGGCCGAGCTTTCGCGAGGTCTGCCGTATGCTCGCTCGTTTGAAATAAGCGACTTCAAGTAAGACATTCGTCGTCGCCCCGTTGATACCCGAATCGAAGCCGCCCATAACACCGCCGATCGATACAGGTTTCTCAGTATCGCAGATCGCGAGTATTGATTCGTCGAGCTTTCGTTCAACCTCATCGAGTGTTTTGACCGTCTCGCCCCGTTTTGCACGCCTGACAACGATCCGTCCGCCGGACAATTTATCCAGATCGAACGAATGCATCGGCTGTCCAAGCTCGTGCATGACGTAGTTGGTGATATCCGCGATATTGTTTATCGATCGCTCTCCAACTGCTTCTAGCCGTTCAACAAGCCATTTCGGGGACGGACCGATCTCGACGTTCTTGATATTGCGAGCAGTAAAGCGATGGCAGATCCCCGGCTCGTCGATCGTAACGAGCTTTGAACTTATCTCAGTATTTGTTGACGCCGGAGGCACACTCCCTCCCGGTCGAGCTTCTGCTTTTGTGATAACGCCGACTTCACGGGCTACGCCGAGATGTGAAAGGCAATCAGGCCGGTTCGAGGTCAAATCGACATCGAGTACAAAGTCCTCCCCGTGCGGATGAATACCCTCGACCGCCAACCCGACGCGTGTCAACTCCTTCGCCGTTTGTTCGGGCGAGAGCTTAATCTCGATCAGGTCTTTTAACCAGTTGTAACTGATGTTCATTATTTGTTAAGGGCATTCAATGGAACAATCCTTTCGAACCAATATTCGCGCATTGCCTTTAAGAAATCACGACTGATGCTAAAGCCAGATGCAGACCCAATAACGGAATCAATCCCACATTTAGCACATAGAGCACACTGATCATCCTCCACCCAATCTAGAATTTCTTTCGGGTCATAGATTTCCAGGCAATGGAAGCAGACACAAGTATCACTCGAAAGAATCTCCTGCCGATGACTACTCGAATGCCTGTGAGCCGCAACAACTGGATCGAACTGGTCCATTATCGAAACTGCTCCAAAAATCTCACATCATTCTCGAACATATGTCGAATGTCGTCGATTGCGTACATCATTGCGGTCATTCGTTCGAGCCCGAACCCGAATGCGAAGCCGGAATATACCGTCGGATCGACACCTACGGCCCTCAGCACGTTCGGATGGACCATGCCGGAACCGCCAAGCTCTATCCACCCGGAGCCTTTGCAAGGCCGGCAGCGTCCGCCTTCAAATATACCGATGCCGTGACATTTGAAACACGAGAAATCGAACTCGGCCGATGGTTCCGTAAAAGGGAAGTAGCTCGGACGGAAACGCGTTACCGTATCGTCGTCAAATAGGCGTTTTAGCCACTCGGTGACTGTGCCTTTCAGATGGGCCATCGTAATGCCTTTATCGACGCACAATCCCTCGATCTGGTGAAACATCGGCACGTGTGTCATATCGGGCGTATCGCGGCGGAACACCTTGCCGGGAGCGATTATCCGAATCGGAACACCCCGGCGCTCCATCGCACGGATCTGAACTGTCGAGGTCTGCGAGCGCAGCGCGAAACCCTGGGAGGTGTAGAAAGTATCCTGCGACTCCCGGGCCGGATGTCCCTCCGGGATATTCAGTGCATCAAAGTTGTAATAGTCCGTCTCGATCTCGCGATCGTCCTCGATCGAATATCCCATTGACACAAAAATATCCTCGATCTTCTGCCGGAGGATCGTAATCGGATGCAAGTGGCCCGTTCGCGGACGCCGACCGGGCAGCGTGACATCGAGCCGTTCACGTTCGGTCTTTGCGTTCGAAATGAATTCGCCCAGCTTCGATTCCGCGAACTCGATCTTAGAAGCGATATGCTTCTCTACGGTCTGAACAAGCTGCCCGAAAGCACCGCGTTCCTCGGGAGCAACCTTCCCGATCAGCTTCATCGCACCCGCGATCGGCGATTTCTTGCCCGTTTGACGCACCTTCAATTCGCCGAGGTCGCGCAGCGCAGCCTCAGCGCCAGCAAAGGTGAACACTTCGGCACGCAAATTCAAAAAGCGTTCGAATTCCTTATCGAACGCTTCCCGGATATTTTCTATACTTCGTCTTTCTTCCGACATAGAAAACTGGCAAAAAGCTATTCGTCGCTTTCGAGTTTAAAGTGCGGGTTCTCGATCAGCCCCACGACGTTTTCAAAGGGATCGAACACCGATGCGACAATAATGCCGCCGCCGACATCGCGTGCTTCGGAATGCACCTTCGCTCCTCTCGCCTTCAATTGTTCAAGAGCGGCCTTGGCGTCGGCAACGCCCCAGTAGGCACCGACACTGTTGCCTGGTGTCACATCCGACAGATCGGGGTCGAGACCCAGCTCGTAACCGCCAATATTGAACCCAACATAGAACGGTTCATCAAAGTATGGCTCGATCCCGAACATTTCGAAATACCATTTCTTGGCCTGCCCAATATCACCGATCTTATAGACAACCGTTCTAAGTCCCTGCAGCATATTTGAATTAAGCGGCGGCCGCAGGCTGTTTCCCAATCGCATCTTTTGCCTGCCCGGCTACCGCAGCGAAAGCCTCCGGCTGCTTGACCGCCAGGTCTGCAAGCACTTTTCGGTCAAGCTCTATCCCAGCGAGATTGAGGCCGTGAATGAACTGCGAGTACTTGATATCGTTCAAGCGGCAGGCCGCGTTTATACGGACGATCCACAGTTTGCGAAAATCACGCTTTTTCAGCTTGCGGCCGGTGTAGGCGAAATTCAGTCCGCGCTCGACCGACTCTTTCGCTGAACGATACAGCTTTGACTTTGTTCCACGATAGCCTTTGGCTAAGGCTAATATTTTTTTGCGCTTCTCGGTGCGCTTATTACCACGTTTTGCTCTTGGCATTTTTTACACTCCTTCGTCGTGCAATTGAGAATGGATAACGGACAATGCCCTAAAATTCTCAATTATCAATTTCCAATCCTCAATTAGTCACGTCCGTACGGCAGCATCGCCTCGACGCGTTTCTGATCGCCTTCGGATACCAACGCATCGATATCCAGATTGCGTTTACGCTTGCTCGTTTTCTTGGTCAAAATATGGCGAGCGTGGCTGTGTCCGCGTTTGAACTTGCCTGAGGCCGTCGAACGAAAACGCTTTGCGGCGCCTTTGTGTGTTTTAAGTTTTGGCATAACCTTTCTCCTAAATAAATTTTTAACTGATGCCGAACAGGGCATCAAAAAATCTCGTTTTCCGTCTTCGTTTCTGGTACTTCAGCAGCAGCTTCCTTGTCGGCCTTCGGCGCCTTTTTCTTCTCGGGGGCGGCCGGTTCCTCTACCTTTTTTGGCGGTGCCGGTTTCTTTGTATCCGGCTTACCGGCCTTTTTTGGATTGAAGATGGTGAACATCTGATAGCCTTCCATCTTCGGCGCGACCTCGACATCACCAAAATCCACCAGATCCAGCGTCAATCTTTTCAATATCTTGGCCCCGAGCTCTCGGTGCGTCATTTCGCGCCCTCGAAACGCGATGGCCGCTCTGACCTTGTCGCCGTCGGTCAGCCATTCGCGGGCCCGCTCCATCCGATAGCTGTAATCATGGTCATCGGTGCCGGGTCGGAACTTGATCTCCTTTACCGTTACGGTGACCTGATGCTTCTTGGCCTCGTGAGCCTTTTTCTTCGCCTCGTATAGAAACTTTCCGTAATCGATTAGCTTACATACGGGCGGTTGGGCATTTGACGCGATCTCGACCAGATCGATGCCCATTTCACGGGCTTTTTGGATCGCGTCACGCGTATCCATCACTCCAAGGGTTCCGCCGTCCTCGAGCACTACGCGAACCGACGGTACGCGGATGCGTTCGTTCGTGCGATGAAGCGGTTCGCGAAAACGCGGCCGCTGATTTCTTCCACCAAATCTTCTTGCGATATGTGCCTCCTTTTATTAAGTACCCGTTCTCAGAGCGAACGCTGCAATCTTTGCTGCGTTATTTTCTCCGTGAACTCTGCCAGAGACACCGCACCGATGTCTCCCTCTTTCCTTTCGCGAACCGCCACAGTATTTTCTTCCAGTTCCTTGTCACCTAAAACAAGCATGTAAGGAACCTTTTGCAACTGAGCGTCACGAATTTTCGCACCGATCTTATCAGATCTCGTATTGGCTTCAACCCGGAAACCCGCGTTTCTTAATTCCGTCGCAACCTTCTCGGCGTAATCGTTTATACGGTCGGTGATCGGCAAGACTGCAACCTGTACCGGTGCAAGCCAGAGCGGAAACGCTCCTGCATAATGCTCGATCAGCACACCGAAAAATCTCTCGATCGAACCAAATAACGCCCGATGGATCATGATCGGACGATGTTTCTGGTTATCGTCGCCGGTGTATTCGAGCTCGAAACGTTGCGGCAGATTAAAATCAAGCTGGATCGTTCCCAATTGCCATATCCTACCGATAGCGTCCTCGATCTTAATATCGATCTTCGGACCGTAAAATGCAGCTTCGCCTTCGATCCGGTCGTACGAGATATTTCGTTCCTTTAGAGCGGCAGCAAGCTGCGACTCGGCCGATTCCCAATCCGCGTCGGCGCCGAGATAACCCTTGTTTTCCGCACCGCCGCGAACAGATAACTCAAATCTAACCTTATCGAATCCATAGGTCTCGAAGACCTTGATCGCAAAATCGAGACAGTCCGCGACTTCCGCATGGACCTGGTCGGGCCGGACAAACAGATGAGCGTCGTCCACGGTAAATCCGCGAACACGCATCAGTCCGTGCAGCGTTCCCGAAAGTTCCGCACGATAGACCGTGCCCATTTCCGAATATCGTTGCGGCAGATCACGATACGATTTCGGGCTTGCCTGATAAATGCCAATATGGAAAGGGCAATTCATCGGCTTGAGCCTGTATTCCTCATCCTCGATGCTCGTCGGAGCATACATCGAATCAGCGTAGTTTCCTTCGTGCCCGCTGGTCACCCACAAAGCCCGCTTTGCGATGTGCGGCGTGTAAACAAAGCTATATCCGCGGCGTTCAAGCTCTTCGCGCAGCAGCCGCTCCATCTCCATCCGGACGATGCCGCCTTTCGGATGCCAGAGGATCAGGCCCTGCCCGTAATTATCGGAGATCGAGAACAGGTCAAGCTCGCGACCAAGCCTGCGGTGATCCCGTTTTTCAGCTTCTTCACGCTGCTTTAGCCATGCGTCGAGTTCCGCTTGCGTCGCAAACGCGGTCCCGTAGATCCGCTGCATTTGCTCGTTGTCCGCATCGCCTTTCCAATAGGCGCCAGAGAGAGCGAGCAGCTTAAAAGCCTGTAGTTTGCCAGTATGCGGAACGTGCGGCCCGAGGCAGAAATCTATGAATGAAGAATTGTCGATGTAATAGACGCTCGCTACATCGCCCACCTTGTCGTTTATCAGCTCACGCTTGAGCGGTTCGCCACGTTGCTCGAAAATGTCAAGGATCTTTGCCTTTTCGATGTCCTCACGGCGATAGACTAGATTTTGCTTGGCCATCGCCTTCATCTTTTTCTCGATGACGGGCAGATCTTCCTCGGTCAAATTTCGCGGAGCGATGAAATCGTAAAAGAACCCGTAACGCGGATCATCCATCAAAGCCGGCCCGATGCCGAGTTTCGTTCCAGGAAACAGGTCGAGAATGGCAGCCGCTAGCAAATGAGCGGTCGAGTGGCGAATCACCTCCAGGCCGCCGCGGCTATCGACGGTGATGGGCTCGATCGAAAGCACTTCGTCGGTGGTCGCGAGCTGCTTGTTTAAGTCAACCTCTTCGCCGTTGACCTTAGCGGCAAGAGTTTTCTTAAGTGCATCGCGATCAAAAGCCTTTATCGCGTCCGCAACAGTGGCAGGCGCAGGAATAGACCTCTCATTTCCGCCAAATTTTACGTTTAACTCACTCATACATTTGCTGATCGTCTTTGCCGAAGCCATACGTTATTCAGGCTCGACATTCAATTTGAGATCGTTACCCTTAGCTTACGCAGGGCCCCGCATTCGCAGTCGCTCAAATCTGAATTAACGATCAACAATTCCTACTACTAAAGAGATCAGATCCGATAAGAGCGACTTTGCCTTGCGATCCTTTCAGATCGCGAATGTCACGCCGTTAGAAGCGTGTCGTAGTAGTTATAAAAACTGCAAAGTTCTTTGAAAGCATCTTACCGAAAAAATGTCAGCGTCATGCACGGGGCACAACGCTGTGTTATAAGAAACATTAAAATTATACAAAAAACTCAGATAAATGCAAAGGCGTGACTGGTATTTGGCAATTCAATATTCCGCTGCGCTCTTCGTGCCTTTATCTTTGTGGTCTTCATGTTTAGCTCGATTCCGCCAACATCGCCTGTGATGCTCCGACCCATTCCCACGCATCGGCCTCCTGATCGGTATCAAAAACCCGCAGTTTCATATCAAAGATCGGCCCGATCAGTTCAAGAGCGTTCCGCATCCACGACGGCGGCCCCACAACGGCGTATTTATCGACATGCGAAAGAGCCTGGTATTTGATCCGGTAGAGATCGTCGTTAAACAACCCGTAAAAGTCGAACCCGTCGAAATTCTTTATCCGTGCGAGAACGTTGCCTTTGCCGTCGCCTTCGAAAAATGACTTCAGTTCCTTTACTGTATCTCGGATGTCCTCCTCGGTGACTCGGCCGTTGATCTCATAGGCGAAAACACCCGGATTGGTGGTTTGAAGGAAATGAACCGCCTTCGGCGGCGTAACCGGCTTTGGCAGAGGTTCGGGCACGAATGAAGTCCACGAAAACGCTTCGTCCCGTTGTTCCGGGGAGAAAACCCGCATCTCGATCGACGAAAAAACGAATCCTTCTACCCTGAACAGAAACGAGTAAAGCTCGTTGCCCGTTACGATCCCCAGCCTATTGATCTTTCTACGTATTCCGAAGTTATTCAGGCCATTCACGAGGTCTTTCCATAGCCCTTCGAATGTAAGCGAGATTGAGCCCTCTACCTCGGTAAATATGTTGACCCGTTCCTGGTCCTTCAGGGCGTCGGTCAACGCCTTGGTCGCCCGGTCCACGTCGTCCGCCGTCAGCTCTTTCGAGAGCTTGAAAGCGACAAGATGTTTCGGTGTTTCAAGTATTTCCAACATTGTAAAACCCTCCTTATCTAATAACGGATTTTATAACATCGAAGTTCGATACGCACCGGGTCTGAAATGAAAAAGCCGGAGACTCCGGCTTTCGAGGTATGAATTGTGGTAGTCTCTAGCAGACTCGAACTGCTGACCCCTACCTTGTCAAGGTAATGCTCTACCAACTGAGCTAAGAGACTATGCTTCCGCTAATTATATCCAAAAAGCGAAGGTTTACAATGCCAAACGGAGTGATAACTGTCAAGACACCGTATTTCGAATCTAGGCTACGCCCGTGCAGAACCGGTGCATCCCTATCGCGACCAGCTTCGCCGTTCGGTTATCAACGTCAAAGTTGGGATTGACCTCGGTGAACTCGATTATCTTCGTGTTGGCGAGCGATGCTGCATATTTTACAAGTTGGATAAACTCGCTCGCCTTCAACCCTAGCGGCGAAGGGGCGGAGGTTCCCGGGGCATCGGCCATTCGCACGGCGTCCATGTCGAATCCGAAAAACGTGTTCAGCGACGAACTGTGGCCGATGAATTTCTGTTTAATGCTTTCCTTTAATTCGAGATCGGCCTCCGCCCGTGAGCGTAAAAGCTCCAGGCTGATGCGGTTAACGCCAAGACTGCGTATGTACTCGTAATAAACTGGCGAGCAATAATGGCTCTGGTATCCAGCCTCGTAGAAATAGCTGGGGAGCAAATGCTTTTCTTCCAACAGCTGCCTATAAGGCGTGCCACTGTTTCGCTGATCGGCGATCCTGACATCCAGATGCGAATCGATATTGACCCCGATCCACCATTCCGGCCCGTACACCTCGGCCATTGCCCTACCGTCAGCGTACGAAATATCATTGCCGCCGCCCAGGATGATCAAACGCTTGCCGTCCTTAAGGACCTGCTTAACGATCGCCGTCAGCTTATCGTGCGTCTCTTCGAGGCTTCCTGAATACTCGACGTCGCCCAGATCAAAGATCCGTCGCCGGATATTCATCGTCGTCAGGCGATAGAATTGCTCGCGGATCGCAGCAGGGGCTTTGCCGGCGCCTTCTCGTCCATTGTTCCGCTTAATGCCTTCGTCCTGTGGGCAAGCTAAAATAACGATATCGGCACCGTCATAGTCCTTTTCCTCTCGGCCAACGATCTCGCCCATCCGCGGGTCATTTTTGTCGTTTCTGCTGAGAAAAAGCTCATCATTGACGCGGGACGTTCTCTCGAAAATTTCGCTCATCGGGTATTGAACCTTATGGACCTAAAACGAATGGATTCTTAACCTTAATCATAACCGATTAAGGCGTAAAGCCGAAGTTTATCCCGTTTGTAATATTTTAGTAATTACCTCACATGATGATTGTTACTCACAGCCGGCAGCGGTAATCTAATATCATTATGAAAATCTTGCTCGTCTATCCGGAGTTTCCTGACACCTACTGGAGTTTTCGGCATGCCTTGACGTTCGAAGGCAAACGGGCAGCTTTTCCTCCTCTCGGACTTCTGACCGTCTCAGCGATGCTCCCCCAGGATTGGGAACGCCGGCTCGTCGATATGAATGTCGAGGACCTCTGGCCCGACGATATCGAATGGGCGGACATGGTTTTTATCAGTGCGATGATCGTCCAGAACGAGTCACTCGAACAGGTTGTCGAGCTCTGCCGCTCGATGGGCAAAAAGGTGGTGGTCGGCGGCCCGTACGTTTCCACAAGCTCCGAGCGCCTGCCTGAGGCTGATCATATTTTCATAGGCGAGGCTGAAACTACCTTGCCTGAATTCATCAGCGACCTCGAACTCGGCATTACTCGTAAGATCTACAAAGCCGACGAGCGGCCGTCGCTGCTCAACACGCCGGTACCCGACTTCTCGCTCATCGACCTGCAAAAATACAGTGCGATGAATATCCAATATTCCCGCGGCTGTCCGTTCCAGTGCGAATTTTGCGACATTATCGAGATCTACGGCCGCATTCCACGCACGAAATCGAACGAGCAGATGCTCGCCGAACTGGACACGTTAAAAGCGGCGGGCTGGCGGGGCCTTGTTTTCATCGTCGATGACAATTTTATCGGGAACAAGAAAAACGTCCGGCTGTTTATGCCCGACCTGATCGAGTGGACGCGGAAAAATGAGAATCCTTTCTCATTCATCACCGAGGCGAGCATCAATCTTGCCGAGGACGACACGCTCCTCCAGCAGATGGAAGACGCCGGGTTTCGGCGTGTGTTCCTCGGCATCGAAACGCCGGTGGAGGAGAGCCTGAAACAGACCCAAAAAGGTCAGAATACCCGCCGCGATCTCCTGGAATCCGTGCATAAGATACAGAGCTACGGCATGGAGGTGATGGCTGGGTTTATCGTCGGGTTTGACAGCGATCCGGAGAATATCTTCGAACTGCAAATGAAATTTATCCGCGAGAGCGGCATTCCGCTGGCGATGGTTGGGCTGCTCAGTGCTTTGCCCGACACCCAGCTTTGGCGTCGGCTTGAAAAGGAAGGCCGGCTACTCGACGTCAGCACCGGCAACAACACCGACTGCTCGATCAATTTCGTGCCTAAAATGGACACGGCCAGACTTGTCGAGGGCTATAAAACGATCCTACGCAATATCTACAGCTCGCGTGAATATTACAAGCGTGCCCTCGACTGCCTTTCACGCTTTCACCAGAATCGGATCGAGCCGCGAAAAACTTCTATTCGCGAAGATCTCAAAGCGTTTTTCAAGATCGTGATGACGCTCGGCATCCGCGACAGCGAACGTGCCTCATTCTGGAACTACCTCTACCGCGTCGTCCGGTTTCACCCCCGCGATTTCGCCCACGGCCTGACCCTCGCCGCCATGGGCTACCATTTCCGCCGGGTTACCGAAAAATACTGCGATTGATCGAAATTAATTCGCAGATCAAAAGGGCGCGGAGGTTTCGCGCCCGTAAAAGCTGACAACTAGGTCGAGTCATTGTCGATCCACTTCTCGATGGCGGGCGGTTTAAAATTCTTCATCGATTCGAACAACCCGTCGATCTCGGTTCCAACTAGAATGATCTGGCGATGTTCCGGTCGGATAAAACCAGATCCGGTCGAACGGTCAAAAAGTTCGATCAGCGGATCGTAGAACCCGTTGACGTTTAGCAAACCGCACGGTTTTTGATGGATCCCGAGCTGTGCCCAAGTCACGATCTCACAGATCTCTTCGAACGTTCCGAAGCCGCCCGGCATCGCAACAAATCCGTCCGAGAGCTCCGCCATTAAAGCCTTGCGTTGGTGCATCGAGGTGACGACATGCAGCTCGGTCAATCCTTTATGAGCGATCTCCTTTTTGTCCAAAGCCTCGGGAATGACGCCAATGACACGGCCGCCGTTAGCTAGCACCGAATCTGCGACAGTCCCCATCAATCCGACACGCCCACCACCGTAAACAAGCTCGATCCCATTTTCGGCAAGAAACTCACCGACCGCCGCTGCAGTTCGTGAATAGACCGGATCTGTTCCGCTGCTCGATCCGCAAAATACACAAATTCTAGTCATCGCGTTTCAATTTAGCACAGGCCGAGGTTAGTTTTTCTTTTCGGAAGCGGCCAGCAATTCCGCCAAATATTTCTGCCAGATCGCAGGAAGCGTATGAGTGCCGTGGCCGCGGGTTTCCTCGGTGATCGGGAGCAGCACGAAGCGGCCGTTCCTAACGCGCGTGATCTGCTTTTCGACGATACCGAGTTCCGGCGGGTTTACCGCGTCGTCAGCGGAATTTATGGCGAGAAGATGTGTCGTGATCGCTTCGAGTCTTGGTTCAGGGTTGTAATCGCGTGAAGCATCAACCTGGTAAAGCAGGTCATTCGCGTCGGTAGTTTTAAGGTATCCATTTACACGCTCGTCGAAAGTTTTATCTGCAGCGTCCTTGGTCGGGCCTTGCTTCTGATTGTAGAGGGGTGCGCTGCCCATCATCATCAGCGTGTATATCGCAGTCGTGAGGCCGCGGACCGGCTGTGTTTTGTATTCGCCGTTATGCCAGTCAGAATCGTTTTTGATCGGGTCCACGATCATCCGGCGAAAGTATCGGTTACGCCCTGAGATCTCGATCGGCAGGCTTGCCAGCGGCATCGCTGCGTCCATGAATTCGGGATAAATCTCGCTCCAAAGCCACGAATGCATCCCGCCCATCGACGTTCCCGTTACCAGCCGAAGGTGGTTTACGTCCAGCTTTTCATTGAGCAGTCGATACTGGGCGGTGACCATGTCGTGATAGTTATAATGCGGGAATTTCGCATGGAGGCCGTCGGACGGCTTGCTGGACGCTCCGTGCCCGATGTTGTCCGGGATCACGATGAAGTACTTCTCGGCGTCGAGCAGTTGGCCCTTCCCGAACAGAACTCCGGCAAAGCCCTTGCCGATAAATTGGGTATGGCTGCCGCCGGTGCCGTGCAGGACGAGGACGGCGTTTGTCACGGTTCCATTCTTGTCCTTGACCGGCGTTCCATAGGTGACGTAATGCATCCTAACTTCGCCAAGCGTTTCGCCGCTTTGGAACTTGAAATCCTTCATCACAAAGTCCCCCGGCACCGGCGTCGGCGAGGTTTGGGCGGACAAAACCGTGTGGGCAGCCATCACGAGTGAGAGACCGGTTAGCACGCGGAATATTAGGTTCATATATTTATGCGGATTTATGCGGAGATTATAACCTAGCACGCACAATTACGATTAGTGTATGAGATCGATGCGTTTGTTCGGGGTTCAGTGATCAGCTCGCTCGACTATTCACCTGATCAATTGGCCAAGGCATTCACGATGTTCACTATGTTCGAAGGGACACAGACAGGCGTATCAAAATAGTGCAACCTGCAAGTGGCACTGAGTTTGCAAACAGTGAAGCGTTACTTCTTTACGATATCCAAACAGACTTTTGAGGAGAGAGGATAAAACACTATGAAAAAAGCAATTATCTTAATGATAATGATGACTTTGTTCGCGGGAACGCTTGTTTTTATGAGCCCCATAACTGCCTCTGCGCAGACCTATTTGCGTAAGGTTACGGTCCATGGACGCACCAGATGGGTTAGGACGCGCAAGCCCAGCTACTATCGCCGTCACCGTAATCGCATCAACATGGCGGTCGGAACAGGAGCCGGAGCTTTGATCGGTGGAGCAGTCGGCGGGGGCAAAGGCGCCCTGATCGGAGCGGGAGCAGGCCTGGGCGGCTCGGCTCTTTACACCTACAAACTGAACAAGAAGAAAAGACACTACCGAAAGGTCCGTCGTTACTAGACAGATCTCTACTTTAACGAGCAAGCGGGGGGTGAAAAAAGGCCGTGGGAACTTAGGTTCTAGCGGTCTTTTTTCGTGTTCATGATCTGACGAAAGATTTTTAGACGATTTCTCTCAATGGTCTGAATCGCCAAAAGAAGGCATATGTTCAAACTAATTCGGAGGAGAAGAATGAAACTACTTATTTCTATCGTATTCGCTAGTTTTGTGTTTGCCGTGACCGCTTCGGCGCAGACTGACGTTCGCGTGACCAACAAGGTCGGCGATGCCGTCGCGGTAAAATCCGTCGATGCACCGGCCCGTCATGGATTTCAGCTCTCGACGTCGATCAATCCGGCAACGCCGGCCGTGGTTCCGGCGGGCAAGGTATTCGCGGTTGAATTTGTCTCCGGCCAGGTCCGCATTCCGTCGGCGACCGGCGCTACCACACCCTGCAAGTTCATGCAGCTTTCGTTCGTGATGGGCGGCAGCGATATCGATGTTGCACCCGTATCGATGGGTACGGCTCCGAGCGTCAGCAATGACATCAATTTCGTCACCATTAGCCAACCTATCAAAGCCTATCTCCCAGCGGGCTCGGAAGTCGGACCCGCCAGCCTCAGCCTTGCGTCGAGCTGCAGCGGATTCCCGACGTTCAGCCACATTGTTTTCAGCGGCTATTTGATCAACGACTAACTCGATCCTCGCCTAATTGCTTTGCGTAGTCGCATTCGGGAACGTGGCTACGCAATATTCATTTTCCTTTAACATGAACCCAATTATCTTTTCGCTAACCTTTTCCGGTACCGCGCTCTTGGTGTTTCTGCTCTTTAAGTGGTTCGACAAGCGTCTGTTGCTCGGTTTTGGGCTTCTGTTCGCCATTTACATCGGTCTTGACGACCTCGTCACAGGTTTACCGTCGGCGTCGAAGGCGTTCCAGCTCATGTCCGCAGGTGAATGGAACTGGTCGGGGAAGATCTACAGCCTGGTGCTGTCGGCCCTGGTCATTCTTGCTCTGGGGATCAAGACCAAGACTATCGGCCTCACGTTTACTCAGAAAAAGCTCAAGGTATGTCTTATTGCCTTGGGTCTATTTATTCTGTGGGGGGCTTTTCTTGGACGGATGTTCAGCCCCGAAGCTCCTTCCGCGGAGACTCTCGCGTTTCAGGGGTTGATGCCCGGCCTGTCGGAGGAGATGGTCTATCGCGGAATTGGGCCGGCTATCCTGCTCGGTCTTATTCGCGGCAAAGATCATCCGGACGGAATTCCCTGGACGGTGGTGTTCATCACGTCGATAATGTTCGGCATTTGGCACGGTCTCAGCTACTCTGACGCCAAATTCTCATTCGAACCGCTCGCGGCACTTTTCCCATTCATCGGCTCGATCGCGGGCGGCTGGCTGCGATTCAAAAGCGGCAGCCTGATCTTTCCAATTTTGGGACACTGCGCCGCCAACGTTGCGTTCCATCTTTCTCCAATGATCGGATCTTAACCAAATAAAGCCCTGGTACGCCGACACGAAGAACCACAGTTTCCCCAACAACTTGACGAATTGCTAATCTCGCGCGATACTTCCGGCATTCAAGCAGCAGTTCGGGGATTGTTCTTTGATTTCGGGTAAAGATCGGTATGCGGATCACTCTGTCCGCATCCGAACGCCAAAATTTCGCGCGAAGTTGCTCCCTTGCACCCACGTGTCGCGTATTTTGTGTGTAAGCCGCTCCCTACACCTCACAAGTCGTATTTATCAGTGTGTAAGTAGCTCCTAACACCCCACGTGTAGCATATTTTTGAGTGTAAGTGCCTCGTAAGACCGCGCGTGTTGCGTCTAAGAGCGTGCAAATGCCTCCTAAGACCGCGCGTGTCTTGTCTAAGGGCGTGTAAGTGCCTCCTAAGACCGCGCGTGTTGTGTCTAAGAGCGTGCAAGTGCCTCCTAAGACCGCGCGTGTCTCGTCTAAGAGCATGCAAGTGCCTCCTAAGACCGCGCGTGTCGCACATTTTACCCGGCGATCAACAGAATTCAGCCCCCGGACCGCGAGTTTTGATCCGATTCCCAATCTAACGGAGGACTTTCACAAAATGAACGATAGAGACCGTAGACGTTACGAGATGTTGCAGCGTGTAAATCAGTTCGGACTCGATAATACGACCGACTTTGCCCCGGCGTCGGTCGGGGCACTGCAGTTTGCGGTGATCACAGCCCGACTCGCCGAAGCCGACACCAAAGGCGCAGCCCAACAGGCGGGTTTTAGCCAGTCCAAGTCGACCTTTGATTCAAAAGCCACAATTCGCGGGGATCTGCTCGAGGATATGGGCGACATCTCCCGTACCGCACGTTCGATGGAAGCCGCCTTTGACGGCATCGCCGACCTGTTCCGGATGCCCAGCAACCGCACCGATCAGAACGTTCTGGCCTCTGCCCGCGCCTTTTTCACCAATTCCGAAGAGCACGAGACCGACTTCATCGCCTACGGAATGAGCGCGAGCTTTCGCGACGACCTCAACACCACCGCCGACAACTTCGAGACCTCGTTCGGCCCGACCGGCACCGCCACCGACGCCCACGTCGCCGCCACAGCCGAGATCGCCGAAGCCATCCGCCTCGGCACCGCCGCCGTCCAGATCCTGGACGGCGTAGTCCGCAACAAATACGCCTCCAACACCGGCAAACTAGCCGCCTGGGTATCAGCGAGCCACGTAGAAAAAGCCCCCAAGAAACCCAAACCACCAACACCTTGACGATGTCAGAACCGGAGCGTAGCAACCGGATTTCTACACGGAAAAAAGGACGGCATGACGCCGTCCTTTTGTATATGAAATACGAACCGTCGATTATTCTGCCTTCGATACACGTTTAATTCGATGAAACCACTGACTTCGTTCAAACGCAGTTACATGGTTCTCATCGAACGAACTGATGCGCCACAGGTCTCCATTTTCAGTCCAAAACAAAAATGCCATAACGACCTTTCCATCCTTTCGCAGAACCGTCAGGGCCCGTTTACCGGCTGTTTTACCGGTTTCGTCGAATACGGTCGACTGGCTGACTATCTGATAATCTTTCCAAGCGGGGTTCTCTAAATAGCGGCCATAAATATCATCGCTTTCTTTGGCAGAAACAAAGCTATGTAAAACATCAGTATCTCCAATTTGCTCCTTGCATCCAATACAGTCTTCCGCATACTTTATTTCTCCATCCAACGACTGGTATAAAAAAGTTTCGTAGTGCGTAGAATCATCGCGATGAGAATTAACGAATCGAAACTCAGGATCACCCAAGGCCACGGACGTTAAATACACCATCGCTTCAGGGTTTGCCGTAGTCAACGATCTGAAAACCGCAACGACTGTTCCTCCAACCGCGGCAGTTAGAAAAACAAGAAGCAATCGCAATCCATATCGTTTCATTATAAACGAGTATATCACCTACTTTCCTTGGCTGCTTCGGCTTGGAGTTCGCCGATCCATATATTCGACTCGCGATCCGCCGCAGTCTCGTCCCCGCTCGCAAAACGCTGCCGTTAACGCTGTCTTGTCGATTCCTTCTATATCCATTTCACTGGTCTTAAACCTTCAATGATCCGCGGAAGCCGCGGGCGGCGTAGTAGGATTCGGCACCGTTGTGATAGACGAAGATGCGGCCGAAACGGTAGTCGGCGAAGATCGCTCCGCCTAAGTTTCGCACTTCAGGCGGCGTCCGGATCCAGCTCGACGTCTTAGCATCGAAATTCCCGAGCTTTTGAAGTTCGCAATACTCATCCTCCGTCAAAAGCTCGACGCCCATAGCCTCTGCCGCACTGACCGCGCTGTCTTTCGGTTTATGTTCTTTGCGAGAATCCAGGGCTTCACGGTCATAGCACAAGCTCCTGCGGCCTTTCGGGGTTTCCGCCGAGCAGTCGTAAAAAACAAACTCGCCCGTTTTTTTATCAAACCCAACAACATCAGGTTCGCCCCCGCTGGTTTCCATCTCATTCAGCGACCACAGCTTTTCGGAACGTTCTTGCAGCTTAGCCTCGACCTTGTCCCACTCAAGGCCGTTATGTCGAGCCATATTCTCTTCAAACCGCGCCTTCAAGATACTGAGCAGGTCATCACGTTCTGCTACTGATAATTTCTTTTTATCCGTCTTGGTCATAATTTGTTGATGTGAATCGTATGAATATTCGTCAATTGCCCGCAAGCTTCAGCTTCGCGATAAATTCATCGGGAATCGAAAGCTCTTCACGCTCGGCATAAGCCAGAAAGTCATGGATCGCCATTGGCTCGCGGACATTTCCGCATTGATCCTTGCGGTCTTCTTCGTAGTAATAAACCTTGTCCTCGAACAACAGATAACCGTGCTCCCCCCATTGATCGACACGCCCGATCGTAAAATGCGGGCAGTCTTGGTACCAAATGTTTTCGTAGTTTTCCATGATCTGAAAAGTCTCTTTAGCCCTCTTTCTTTAATTGGTATCTCAATTCCACCATTCCGCTCTTATACGGTTTTACGTCCATCAAGTGCAAAGCCCGTTCTTGGCCGATCTGGTCAAAGAACGGCACGCCGTCGCCCAGGATGATAGGCAATACGGACATTCTGATCTCGTCGGCCAGGTTTAGACGAATGAATTCTTTTACAAGGACGGCTCCCCCTACGAGCCAAACGTTACTATATGTTGGCTTTAGCTTTTCGTTTACGAGGATGTTCAGGTCGCCCGAATATAACTCGACGTTAGGCCGATCGACCGGCAGATCTCTGGTAGTTACGACGACGGTCGGTGTGTCTCCGTAGGCCCAGCCGTAGTCCTTCGAAAGCGCGACGGCGAGTTCGTAGGTCCGAGAGCCCATCAGGTAGCAGTCTATCGTCTTGAGAAACTTCGCCGCTTCCGCGTCAGAAACTTCGACGCCTTGCTCGTAGGTGTCCTTCGTCTCGAACCACGAAACGCTATTGTCTCGTTTGGCGATGAAACCGTCGAGACTAGCGACCATGTGTATCGTCAAGGTAAATGAGCCGGTCGACATCTGTTTATTATTTATCCGCTGTTACGAACATCCTTCTACTATCAGGTCTGAAATACCAGGACAGCACCGTTAGAACTAACAACAACAACGCAGGAAGCGTTGCGACTACGCCATCACCAACCGCGAGATGTGAAATTATCGCGCCTGTCATAGCAAAGAAAAAGCCTGAGTAGGCCCATTCTTTTAGGACAGGGAATTTTGGGATCAGGATCACGATAGTTCCTAAAACTTTCCAAACGCCGAGGATAGTCAGGAAATAGACCGGGTAGCCCAAATGCTTGATGCTATCCACGGCTCCTTGTCCGTCGTTCCATCTGAGCAACTGTCCAGCTGCGGTTGAAACCATTCCCAACGCCAGCCAGACAGTCGTGATCCAATAGATAATTTTATGTGTTTTCGTCATTGTGTTTTGCTCATGACCTCCTGCAAACGGTTGTGAGCCCAATTGATCCCTTGCGCGAAGGGCAATTTCAGCATTTGATCGCGAAGCTCGATCGATTCGTACACGACGTGGATCGTGAGCTTGCTGGCATCATTTTTAAGAGCGTCAAATGTCAGAAACTCGAGCTGTACGCCGTACGGTGCGTTCTCCATCTCAAATGTGCGCGTGATCTTCTGGTCCGGGACGAACTCATGGATAACACCGTTTGCTTTGAACACAACGTTTCCTTCAGCGTCGCTGGTCTCAAACTGATATGCACCGTGTTTTTTACTTTCGTGTTTGAGCACTTTGGTTCCCATCCACTGCTCCACGATGTCGGGTTCGGCGTAGGCCTTGAAAAGTAAATCGAGCGGCAGATCAAATTCGCGTGTGATCACCAGATCCTGTTGGGCGGCATCGGCATGTAGTTTCGTCTTTATTTCCATATTGGCTATTTCTTCGCTTTGTATTTTTTCATCACCGCTTCTAGTTTATTGAAACGGTCATCCCACATCTTGCGGAACGGTTCGATGAAATCCGCTACCTCTTTCATCCTTTTGGCATTGATGTGATAACGGATCTCGCGACCGCTTTGCTCTTGCTGAAGCAGTTCGCACTCGGTAAGTATCTGCAGGTGTTTCGAGACTGTCGGCCTAGCCGTGTCAAAGTTGGCGGCGATCGCCCCGGCGGTCATCGACTGTACGGCCACTAAAAGCAGGATCGCCCTTCTCGTAGGGTCCGCGATCGCTTGGAATACGTCTCGTCGTAGATTCATGTGTAGTCACCTGACTACGCAAATATACATGAAGTCATATGACTACGCAAGTGGTTTTTAGAAAAAGCTTTAAGAAAGAGGTGAGATCGTGGAGTTAATGCTTCATTGGGATCCTGATATCGTTCTGGTCAGCAAAATTGTTTGCGCTCTCATACCCCGCGTCGGCGTGGCGGATGATTCCCATTCCCGGATCGGTTGTCAGTACTCTCTCGATGCGTTTTGCGGCTTCGGGCGTGCCGTCAGCGACGATAACCTGACCGGCGTGGAGTGAATAGCCGATCCCGACCCCTCCACCTTGGTGCACGCTGACCCATGTCGCACCGCCGACAGCATTGACCATGGCATTTAGATAGACCCAGTCGGCTATCGCGTCAGAGCCATCGAGCATCGATTCCGTCTCGCGGTTGGGCGAAGCGACCGAGCCGCAGTCCAGATGATCGCGGCCGATCACGATCGGAGCCTTTAGCTCACCCGATGCAACCATATCATTTAGTTTTAAGCCTGCCTTTGCACGCTCGCCGTAGCCGAGCCAGCAGATGCGGGCGGGTAAACCCTGGAATGCAACCTGCTCCTGGGCCATTGTCAGCCAACGTGCAAGATGGTCGTTGTCGGGGAACAGATTCATGATCGCTTCGTCGGTTTTATAGATGTCTTCCTTGTCACCCGACAGAGCGACCCAGCGAAACGGCCCTTTGCCCTCGCAAAAGAGCGGCCGAATGTAAGCGGGAACAAAACCTGGATAGTCGAACGCCTTCTTCACGCCAAAATCGAAAGCCCGCTGCCGCAGATTGTTGCCGTAGTCGAAAACGACCGCTCCTCGATTTTGAAACTCCAGCATTGCACTGACATGCTTCGCCATCGATCCCATCGCAAGGCTCTCGTATTCAACCGGATCCGTTTCGCGGAGTTTCGCAGCTTCGCCGAGGGTTATGCCGACGGGAATGTATCCGTACCGCACATCGTGAGCCGACGTCTGATCGGTGACCACATCGGGGATGATCCCGCGATGTATCAGCGCCCAATGGACATCGACAGTATTCCCAAGGACAGCGATCGACTTTGGCTCCTTGGCCTTTATTGCCGTCTTCGCCTGGTCGATCGCATCGTCGAGATCTCGGGCCGCCACATCAACCTGTTTCAACTGCAAACGCCGCTCGATCCGCCAAGGATCGACCTCTA
>JBDTXM010000010.1:0-28258 GCA_040006215.1 Acidobacteriota bacterium | reverse complement strand
GTCACGACCACGCTTGGCACGAAGATGGATGGGCAGTTTATGGACGACCTGGAAAAGGGCACTATTGATCGCCGGTTCATGCTTCACTATAATTTTCCGCCGTATTCGGTTGGCGAAACCGGCAGGTTCGGCGGCACGTCGCGGCGCGAGACTGGCCACGGGAATCTGGCCCGTCGGGCCATTGAACCGGTCCTGCCCGACGAAGGCGACTTCCCGTACACGCTCCGTATCGTTTCAGACATTACCGAATCAAACGGTTCATCATCGATGGCGTCGGTCTGCGGAGGAATTTTAAGCCTGATGGACGCTGGCGTGCCGATCAAGCGTCCGGTTGCGGGTGTTGCGATGGGTCTCGTGATGGAAGGCAATCGCTATGCGATCCTTTCAGATATCGCGGGAGCCGAGGATCATTACGGTGATATGGATTTCAAGGTCACCGGAACGAGCGAAGGCATCACGGCGCTTCAGATGGATATCAAGGTCGGCGGTATTAACGCCATGATCCTGCAGGAAGCATTGGAACAGGCACGCAAAGGCCGTCTCCATATTCTGGAGGTCATGGCCAAGGCGATCGAGAAGCCGCGTGCGGATATCTCGGAGTATGCTCCGCGAATCATCACGCTTATGATCAATCCCGAAAAGATTCGCGACGTGATCGGAAAGGGCGGTTCAGTGATTCGAGCGCTGACCGAAGAGACTGGTGCCAAGATCGATATTTCCGATGACGGAACGATATTGATCGCAACGGCCGACGGCGAAGTTGCTAAGGAAGTTATCGCGCGGATCAAGGCGATCACCGCAGAAGCTGAGATTGGCGAGACGTATATGGGCACGGTTTCGCGGATCGTGGATTTCGGTGCATTTGTCGAGATCATGCCTGGCCTTGACGGGTTGCTGCACATTTCGGAGATCTCGGATCGTCGCGTCAAAGACGTTCGCGATGAGCTTAAAGAGGGCCAGCAGATCCTCGTGAAATGCATCGGTAAAGAAGGAAACAAGGTCAAGCTTTCCCGCAAAGCTGTCCTTGCCGAAGAAAAAGCCAAAGGTGCTGCCGGCGGCGATGAACACAGCGGCGATCACGAGTAAGACTGGTCGATAGCGGTTTACCGTAAAATAGCGAAACGGACGGTTTAGGCCGTCCATTTTCGTTTCTACTTTGTTTGTAATTGGTTATTCGTTATAACATTCTTTAATTGAACTGATCGAACGCGTCGAACATCGGTGAACGCGCTGAACACCCTTGAACGATGCGAACACTTTGACCTTCTTAACGCTCGAACACATACCGTGAACGGCCCGGACCCTATGTCAGCACCTAATATCGAAACCATTGTATCCCTCTCGAAACGAAGAGGTTTTGTCTTTCCGGCGTCGGATATTTATGGCGGACTCGGTTCGTCGTGGGACTATGGTCCGCTGGGCGTTGAGCTTGCTAACAACATCAAGAAAAGTTGGTGGAACTGGTTGGTCTATGAACGCGACGATATCGAAGGTTTGGATTCGTCGATCATTCAGAATCGGCTGGTATGGAAGTATTCGGGACACGAGACGACATTCAGCGACCCGCTGGTTGATTGTCGCTCATGCAAAGCGCGTCTTCGCGAAGACAAACTTGAGCGGAACGCCGACGGCAGGCCGATCTGCTCGAACTGCGGTTCGACGGACCTTACCGAATCGCGGCAGTTTAACCTTATGTTCCGGACGACGCTTGGCGCAGCCTCAGCCGAAGAGGACGAGTCGGCGCTCGCCTATCTCCGACCCGAAACAGCGCAGGGAATCTTTATCAATTTCAAAAATGTCCTCGACACCTCCCGCCGCAAGCTGCCGTTTGGTGTTGCCCAGATCGGCAAAGCTTTCCGCAACGAAGTAACGCCGGGAAATTTCATCTTCCGGACACGCGAATTTGAGCAGATGGAAATGGAATATTTCTGCCGGGCTGAAGAGGCTCCAAAGCTGCACCAGGAATGGATTGATGGTTTTCGGGCTTGGCTGAGTGGTTTGGGAATCTTACCCGAAAATTTGTCGCTTTACGAGCAGCAACCCCACGAACTCGCGCATTATGCCGAGAGGACTGTAGATATTATGTATCGCTTCTTCCCCGAGCGCGAAGACGAGGACAAACAGTGGGACGAATTGATGGGCATAGCGAACCGTAAAGACTTTGACCTCAAGGCTCATTCGAAAAAGCCCGAGACCGAAGATGGCAAGCGAATCAATCCTGATTCTACCGACGATCTGTCGTATTTCGATCCACAAACCAACGAGCGTTTTTATCCATATGTCATCGAACCGGCGATCGGCGTCAATCGAACGCTTTTGGCGGTCATGATGGACGCTTACACGGAGAAGACAAATGACAAGGGTGAGGTTCGTGTCATCCTAAAACTTAATGCGGAACTTGCTCCGATCAAGGTAGCAGTTCTTCCTCTTGCGAAAAATAAACCCGAGATCGTTGAGGTGGCCAAAAAACTAAAGCATGACCTGCAGCCGTCGATGCGGGCTGTCTATGACGATACCGGCGGCATCGGTAAGCTTTATGCACGACAGGATGAGGTAGGAACACCATTCTGCGTCACTGTAGATCATGAGTCATTGGTTGATAACGCCGTCACGGTTCGTGATCGGGATACCTGGGAGCAAGAGCGTGTCGGTCTGGACGGCCTGAAGGAATATCTTCTAAAACGTCTCGTTTAGATGAACTTCGAAAGTTTTTTTCGGTCGACCCTTTCACGCTACGGCCTTTCGGTTGTCGCGATCGTGTTGGCGACTGTCGGTCTTGTTTCGCTCCAAGATCATGTAAACTCGACGACCGTCGCCCTAACCTTACTTTTGGTCGTTTTAACATCCGCGACATTCTTCGGGCGCAATCCCGCTTTGTTGGCATCATTTGTAGCGATGCTGTGCTTTAATTATTTTTTCTTGCCACCGGTACATACCTGGTCGATTTCCGATCCGCAAAATCTTGTAGCTTGGGCATCGTTCACGATCACGGCTCTGATAGCGGGGGAGCTCTCGGCCTATGCACGAAGGCGCGCACGCGAATCCGAACGGCTTTACGAGGAGCTGCAAGGCGCATTCAAAACCGCGACCGAGGCGGAAGCTCTAAAGCAGAGCGAGCGTCTGAAATCTGCGTTGCTGGACGCTGTCACCCATGATCTTCGCACTCCGCTTACATCCATCAAGGCCTCAGTGACCACCCTACTTGACAGCGAAGGCGGTCATCGCACGATCGAGCTGGACAGCTCCGGACGACGGGAATTTCTCGATATCATCAACGAAGAGTCCGATCGGCTAAACGGTTTTATCGAGAGTATGGTTGAACTCGCTCGTGTCGAAGCGGGTTCAATAGGTGCTGGCAAAGCATTGGCAAATGTCGAAGAGATCGTCACCACCGCCCTGGATCGAGCGCGAAAATTGCTTGCCAGTCATCCGATAGCCGTCCATTTGGAACCGGAGCTTCCGCTTATCCGTGTCGAAGCACGTGCTATTGCCGAAGTGATTTATAATCTCGTCGAGAATGCCGCAAAATATTCCCCCGCCGGATCGACTATCGCGATTACCGCGAAAACGCATGGCGACGCGGTTTTGATCTTAGTCAGCGATCAGGGCAAAGGAGTTCCTGAAGAAATGCGTGAGAGGGTTTTTGATAAATTCGTGCGGTTAGACGGCGAACAAACTGCCGGCCTCGGGCTGGGCCTCGCGATCGCACGGGGAATCGTTGAGGCCCAAAGCGGCCAGATACAGATCAAAGCGGGGGAGAACGGCAAGGGCACAAAAGTAATTTTGAAACTTCCCATCGGAGATGAATGACCGAGCCGAAAAAAGTTTTGGTAGTCGATGACGAACCGCAGATAACCCGTGTCCTGCGGCACAGTCTGACAGCTCATCGCTACGATGTACGCACGGCCGCCGACGGTTTGTCCGCACTCGATACCTTTCGTGACTGGCATCCCGATCTGATAATCACCGATCTGCAAATGCAGGAAATGGACGGCATCGAGTTCTGCCGCGAAGTAAGAAAAACGTCCAGTGTCCCGATAATAATTCTCTCAGTAAAGGGCGAAGAACGCACAAAGGTGCAGGCCCTCGACGCCGGAGCGGACGATTATGTAACCAAGCCTTTCGGCATCGACGAGCTGCTGGCCCGTGTACGAGCCTCTCTGCGGCGTGCTCCGGAAGCCGGCCAAGAAAACGACGCCACTCTCGAAGACGGCGACTTTCAAATCGATGTTTCCACTCGTGTTGTTACGGTTATGGGAGCGTTCGTTCATCTGACTCCAAAAGAATTCGATCTCCTTGTCTTTCTTTTCCGAAACCGCGGAAAGGTCGTCACGCATCGAGCCATATTGACGGCCATCTGGGGCGGCAATTTTACCGAGCAGACCGAGTATCTTCGAGTCTTTGTCGGCCAGCTTCGCAAAAAGATGGAAAAGGACCCTTCTCACCCGCGTTATATTCAAACCGAACCGTGGGTAGGGTATCGTTTTCTCACCTCGGTCGATTAGGCTCCCTTAAAAACATTTACGAACTCTTTATATATCCCTTACCCAAGCCTTAGCTGATCCCTCGTAATCTCTGTATGTAAGGAGCCGAAAACGGTTCTTTGGAGGCAGCGAGATGAAACAGGGAGTCGAAGCAAAAGTCGCAACATTAACAGATTTGCTCGATTCAGAGCGAGCCAGAAGACGACCTCACCGCCGGGCGGGTTTGAGCCCCTGGGTCTGGTCGATCCTGGCCTCATTCGGCATATTCGGCGGTATTTCGTCGCTGTTTGTCGGTCTGGTCTTTATCGTCATCCACGGCATCCTGTCTGCCGACATCGTCTTCAACCGTATCGGTACGGGACTGCTGATAGTTGCGATCCCGATGATCCTTTTGGGGGCCATCTGTCTAGACAAGATCGAAGAAAAAAAATGAAAAGGTTGTTAATTATTGGAATTTTCCTGCTCGTGTCGATTCAACTGACTCGAGGTCAGCAGACTATTTTCAATGTTCCGACGACGGACGTTCTCGACAAAGGGAAGCTTTATGCGGAAGTTGATGCGTCGTTTAAGTTTAATAATCAGGATGCACTCGGCAAATTCTCGAGTTTTGTCCCTCGTGTCGTTGTTGGTGTCGGTGGGAACGTAGAGGTTGGCTTAAATGTAACGGGCAATATACAACCGGGCGCCGACTCAACAACACTCGCCCCGACGGTTAAGTGGAAATTTTATCAAAACGAAAAGAAGGACTTTGCCTTGATCGCGGGAACGAGTGTCTACATTCCGATACGTAACAGGGCCTATAACGTCGGTTCCTATTCGTATGTCGGCGGCAGCAAGACGTTTGACAAGACACGGTTGACCGCGGAGGGCTATGTGGCGAGCAAAAATGTATTTGCAACGAACGCTGTCCGGGCCGGCGGGCAGTTCGGCGTAGAGCAAACACTGGACGGAAAATTTACGCTTGCCGCGGATTGGATCACCGGCAACCATTCCAGCGGATACTTTACTCCGGGAATAATCTACAAACTGCACCCCAAGGTCACAACCTACTGGGGTTATTCGATCGGCAATGTCGACGCGACTCGGGGAAATCACTTCTTCCTTTTCGAGTTCGGCTACAACTTAAATTAGGAGGCTGCAAACATGGGCGATCTCACCTTCATCAGCATAATTATTGGTTTTTTTCTCGTTTCGATCTTGTATGTCGGAGGATGCGGACTTTTACGCAAAGGAGCAAGAAGCGAATGAGCGTCGAAACTATTTTAGCGTCTATATGTTCGGTCCTTTTGCTGATCTATTTGGTGTACGCACTACTGCGGCCAGAAAAATTTTAGGTTGTTAATATGACATACAACGGAATATTACAAATTGCGGTCTATCTCGTATTGCTGACGATGCTGGCAAAACCGATGGGGCTATATCTGCTCAAGGTTTACAACGGCGACAAGACGTTTCTTGACTTTATTTTCAGGCCGCTGGAGCGCTTCACATATCGTCTCACCCGTGTGGATGCTAGCGTGGAAATGAACTGGAAGAGATACGGGATTTCGATGCTCGTTTTCAGCCTCGTATCAACGGTCGTGCTTTACGCGACCCAGCGATTTCAGTTTTATCTACCGCTGAATCCTCAGGGGTTCGCGGGTCCGTCCGAGCACCTTTCATTCAACACGGCAGTTTCCTTTATCACCAATACGAACTGGCAGTCGTATGCCGGCGAATCCACGATGAGCTATTTTACCCAGATGGCTGGGCTCGCTGTGCAAAATTTCAAATCCGCGGCCGTAGGTATGGCGCTGGCGGCGGCGTTTATTCGTGGTATCGCAAGATTTGAAACCGATAAGTTGGGAAATTTTTGGGTCGATCTTGTTCGAGGGACACTCTACGTGCTGCTACCGCTCTCATTTGTCGCAGCTCTGTTTTTTGTATCACAGGGCGTCGTGCAAAACTTCAGGTCGTATGACACTGCCGCGTTAACGGACGTCCAAACTATCCGGGTTGATAAAAAAGATGCTGACGGGAATGCGATCACCGATGAAAAGGGTGAGAACGTAAAAGAAGATCAGATCGTCGATACCCAGACGATCGCGCAGGGACCTGTTGCCTCACAGCTCGCGATCAAGATGCTCGGCACGAACGGCGGCGGATTCTTTAATGCCAATTCAGCTCATCCGTTTGAGAATCCTACCCCGCTGTCCAACTTCATTGAGATGCTCCTGATATTGCTGATCCCTGGCGGCTTCACGTATATGCTCGGCCGAATGGTTACGTCACCGGGGCACGGTTGGGCCGTTTACGCGGCAATGATGTTTCTGCTCCTTGTTGGCGTGACAACGGCATTTTGGGCTGAATCACGAGGAAATCCGCTTTATCCAACGAATGTTGATCAAGCGGTTGTGGGCGGAAATTTCGAAGGCAAAGAAACACGTTTTGGAATCGCCAATTCCGCTTTGTTCGCGACCGTTACGACTGACGCATCTTGCGGAGCCGTGAATTCGATGCACGACTCGTTCACACCGATCGGCGGAATGGTCCCGATGGTCAACATTATGCTCGGCGAAGTGATCTTCGGCGGTGTCGGAGCCGGTATGTACGGAATTCTCGTAATGATAATTCTCACCGTCTTCATTGCCGGGCTGATGGTCGGCCGAACGCCGGAATATCTCGGAAAAAAGATCGAAGCCTACGACGTGCAGATGGGAATGCTCTACATTCTGATCTTTCCGTTGACCATTCTTGGCTTCGCGGCGGTCTCGTCGGTGGCCCCCGATCTTGGTTTGACATCGCTCGCCAACTCAGGAGCACACGGACTTTCGGAGATCCTATACGCGTTCACATCCGCAACCGGAAATAATGGTTCCGCCTTTGCCGGACTCAATGCAAACACGCCCTGGTGGGACACGACAATGGGGATAGCAATGCTCGTCGGCAGGTTCTTCATGATCATTCCGATGTTGGCGATCGCGGGAAATCTGGCAGGCAAGAAGCAAATACCTCCGAGTCTTGGCACATTCCCGGTCAATACCACATTGTTCGCCGCGCTCCTCGTAAGTGTAGTGATAATCGTTGGGGCTCTTACGTTCTTTCCCGTATTAAGTCTGTCGCCGATCCTGGAACATTTCCAGATGGTAAACGGTCAAACATTTTAGTTCGTAATTCGTTGTTGGCTGTTCGCAGCAAGGTCTGCGGGGCAAGTAACAACGAACCACTTACGACGAACAAATATCATGAAAAAAGCGATTTCTATTTGGGACAAAAGCATCATCACGCAGGCACTGATCGGTTCAGTAAAAAAACTCGATCCGCGCAAGCTGCTGAAGAATCCGGTAATGTTCGTAGTCGAGGCCGGTGCGGCATTTCTGACTCTGAAACTGTTGGTGAATGCTTTCGTAGCGTCGGCGGATAGCAATTTCGGTTTCGAGATACAGATCACGCTCTGGCTTTGGTTCACCGTGCTCTTCGCCAACTTCGCCGAGGCGATGGCCGAGGGACGTGGAAAAGCACAGGCCGACACCCTTCGTAAGTCGAAGACCGAGACGCACGCGGTAAAATTGAATGCCGACGGAACGAAGAGGAGCATCGCGGCGACCGAACTTCGCAAAGACGACGTGGTATATGTCGAGGCGGGTGAATTTATCCCTGGTGACGGCGAGGTTGTCGAAGGCGTAGCCTCGGTGGATGAATCCGCGATAACCGGAGAATCCGCACCGGTCATTCGCGAATCGGGTGGCGACCGTTCTGCGGTCACTGGGGGGACTAAGGTCCTGTCCGATTGGATCAAGGTCCGCATAACATCAAATCCTGGTGAGACATTTATCGACCGCATGATCGCGCTTGTCGAAGGGGCGTCGCGGCAGAAAACTCCGAACGAGATCGCATTAAATATCCTTCTCTGCGGTCTCACGATTGTATTTCTGCTTGCCGTAGTCACACTGCAGCCCTTTGCCATTTATTCTTCGGCTCCGCAGACGATCTTCGTTCTCATCTCGCTGCTGGTCTGCTTGATCCCGACGACGATCGGCGGCCTGCTTTCCGCGATCGGTATCGCTGGTATGGATCGCTTGGTCCAACACAATGTTCTCGCGATGTCCGGTCGGGCGGTCGAAGCGGCGGGCGACGTCAATACGCTTTTACTCGATAAGACGGGAACCATAACGCTCGGCAATCGGCAGGCTACCGAGTTTATTCCTCTGAATGGAGTCACCGAACAGCAGCTTGCAGATGCGGCGCAGCTTTCCTCTCTCGCGGATGAAACCCCCGAGGGGCGGTCCATCGTTGTCCTAGCAAAAACGAAATACGGGCTTCGCGGCCGCGAGATCCACGAGCTCGCCGGAACTGCGGAGTTCATCGCATTCACTGCGCAGACGCGTATGTCCGGCGTTAACCTTGACGGCCGCGAGATCCGAAAAGGAGCGGTCGACGCCATTGAGAATTATGTCAGCGGCAACGGCTATAAGCCCGCTCCGGAACTTCGCGAAGCAGTTGAAAGAATCGCCCGAGCAGGGGGCACACCGCTCGTCGTTGCCGACAATAAGCATCCGCTGGGCGTGATCTACCTGAAAGACATTGTGAAAGGTGGCATGCGCGAGCGCTTCAACCAGCTGCGGCAAATGGGGATCAAGACCGTGATGATCACCGGCGATAATCCACTCACAGCGGCGTCCATTGCGGCCGAGGCCGGCGTCGACGATTTTCTAGCCGAGGCAAAACCCGAAGACAAAATGGCACTGATCAAACGTGAGCAGACCGAGGGAAAGCTCGTTGCAATGACCGGAGACGGCACGAACGACGCTCCGGCGTTGGCGCAGGCTGACGTCGGTGTCGCCATGAACACGGGCACCCAGGCGGCCAAGGAAGCAGGTAACATGGTCGATCTCGACAGCGATCCGACAAAGCTGATCGAGATAGTCGAGATCGGCAAGCAGCTTTTGATGACCCGCGGAGCTCTGACGACATTTTCGATCGCTAACGATGTTGCAAAATATTTCGCGATCATTCCGGCAATGTTTGCCGCTACCTTTCCAGTACTGAATGCGTTGAATATCATGGGCCTGCGGACGCCGCAATCGGCAATCCTCTCGGCAGTCATATTCAATGCGCTCGTTATCATCGCTCTTATCCCGCTTGCTCTTCGCGGCGTTAAATATCGGCCGATGTCGGCGTCTTCGCTTTTGCAGAGGAACCTCTTGGTCTACGGTCTCGGCGGGATCGTGGTCCCGTTCGTCGGAATCAAACTGATCGACGCGATAGTTACCGCACTCGGACTAGCATAAAGGAATATATGAAAGACCTAATTACATCTGTTTTAATGATCTTCGTTTTAACTATTGCTCTCGGGATACTCTATCCGCTCGCGGTATGGGGCGTAAGTCAGACGATCTTTCCGCATCAGGCGAACGGGTCGCTGATCGTCAAAGACAATAAAGTTATTGGCTCAGAATTGATCGGGCAGACCTTCACCTCACCGGGTTATTTTCATACGCGCCCGTCGGCGGCCGGAAATGGTTACGATGCCGGAGCTTCCAGCGGGTCTAATCTGGGCCCGACCAGTAAGAAGCTTATCGACAGGATCAAAACGGATTCCGAAGCACGGCAAGCCGAAAATTCTGGTGCAAAAGTCCCGGCAGATCTGGTTACGACGAGCGGTTCCGGTCTCGATCCTCACATTTCCCCGGCCGCAGCCTACTTCCAGATCCCGCGAATCGTAAAGGAACGCGGTATACAGGAAAGCGATGTTCGCATGATAGTCCAGAAATTTGCCGAAGGCCGCCAACTTGGGTTTCTCGGGGAGCCGCGAGTGAATGTCCTGATGCTCAACCTGGAGCTCGACAAAATTAGGCCGATGAGAACGCCGAAAAAATAATAGAATTATGTTCGTGGATACGCAGCCAAGCGAAGCACCAAACCGAAACGGAGTTCGTCCGTCGCCGGAATCACTATTGCAGATGCTTCAGGAAACGGAACGGGCGAAGCTTCGCGTTTACATCGGCGCGGCTGCGGGCGTCGGGAAAACGTATCAGATGCTCGAGGACGCGCATCAGTTGAAGCAGCAAGGTATTGACGTAGTTGTCGGGATAGTTGAAACGCACGGGCGCCAAGAAACCATCGACCAAATAAAGGACCTCGAGATCGTGTCGCCGCGAAAGATCGAATATCGCGGTGCAATATTCGACGAACTCGATCTCGACGCTCTCATTCTACGTCGCCCCGCTGTCGCGATCATCGACGAACTCGCGCATACGAATATTGCCGGAGCCAGAAACGAAAAACGATACAAGGACGTAAAGGAACTGCTGGAGAATGGCATTTCCGTGATCACAGCCCTGAACATCCAGCACATCGAATCGCTCAACGATGTCGTGGAGCGGACGACAGGAGTACAGGTCCGCGAAACTGTTCCCGATTGTTTCTTCAAACGAGCCGACGAGATAATCGATGTGGATGTATCCGTCGATACACTCCGCACCCGCTTGCGTCAGGGCAAGATCTATTCGGTCGAAAAGATCGAGCAATCTTTGAATAACTTCTTTCGCAAGGGAAATCTGTCCGCGTTGCGCGAGCTTTCACTGCGACATGTTGCTCAGTTTCAATCTGCTCAGGACCATGAATACCGGGAAAGAGAGGGTCTCGAGCAGCCCGTCATTCCGGAAAAGGTAATGGTGTGCATGGCTTCACGCGGCAGCGCTAAGAAGATCCTTCGAACCGGAGCGAGGATCGCCGGTCGCCTGGCAAATGACGATTGGTTTGCTGTCTACGTGGAGACGCCTGATGAGGAGCCAGGCCGTATCGATCCCCCAGCCTACGCCGCTCTTCAGGAAAACATTCGTCTGGCCGATACGCTCGGAGCTAAGGTTGTAAAACTCAAATCGGGCAACGTCGCCGATGCGCTGCTCGATTTTGCCCGCCAACACGGCGTAACCCACGTTATTTTCGGTCAGTCCGCCCGCTCCCGCTGGCAGATAATTTGGCGGGGATCCGTCATTAACCGCTTTCTTCGCGAGGTAAACGATGTCGCCGTCCACGTGATCCCTCTAGAAAAAAACGCCCGCTAATTCCCAGCAAGTGCTCAAACTCGGCTCAAAGAATTTCAACTCCTGGTCGTACCATATATGATACAGTATATCAGACACGGTGCACCATGCCGCAGTAGACTGTGAAGATCGTTTAGTTTTATGGAGCTTGGGATCGAGTAAATATGGTTGCCTGAAAGTTCGCGCGACGTAGTAGTTCGGTGCGGCCGCAAAATAGTAGTTGTCCTACAAAAAGCGCTGAAATCGTAGAACACGAGGCACTCAGTCCTACAAAAATCGCTCAGGTCGTGGCACGAAGGAAGGGAATTGTTGCTGAGTATCACAAATGTTACCTTAGCTTCTTGGAAACGATGCCCGTCTTGCTCGAGAAAATTACAGGACTCGCCCGGCTGGTTCACCACACTGGCGGCAGGGCTATGCTTGTTGGCGGATGTGTCCGCGACGAGATCATGGGGCGGGATCACAAGGATTGGGATGTCGAAATCTACGGGATCCAGCCGCAAAAGCTTCGCGATCTTCTTAATTCTTTCGGAACGGTGAACGTAGTTGGCGAAGCCTTCGCGGTTTACAAGATCGGAAACCATCTCGACGTTTCAATCCCTCGCCGTGAGCGAAAGATCTCGAAAGGGCATCGCGGATTCGTCGTCGAAGGCGATCCCGACATGTCGTTCGAGGAAGCCTGTAGCCGCCGTGACTTCACGATCAACGCGATTCTCAAAGATCCGCTAACCGGCGAGATCGTCGACCCGTTCGATGGCAGAATCGATCTTGGACGAAAGGTGCTCCGTCACGTTTCGTCCGACACGTTTGCCGAGGACTCGCTGAGGGTATTGCGGGCTGCTCAGTTTGCGGCCAGGTTTGAATTCGACATCGACCCGAAAACGGTCGAGATCTGCAACTCGATCGATGTTACCGATCTGCCGCGGGAGCGACTTTGGGGCGAGATGGAAAAGCTTCTGCTCAAAGCTGACCGACCTTCGATCGGAATTCGCCGGCTTTACGAGCTTGGCGTTTCGCGGCAGATATTCCCCGAATTGCAGGCGCTCGTCGGCGTGCCTCAGGAGCCTGAATGGCATCCGGAAGGCGATGTCGATGTCCATACAATGATGGTTGTCGACGAAGCTCGTAAATTGATCGACGAGCTTGATCATCCGCGTAAGGTTTCCGTCATGATAGGGGCTTTAGCTCACGATTTTGGAAAGCCTCCGACAACTGAGTTCGTCGATGGCAGAACCCGCTCCCGCGGCCATGATGAAGCCGGTGTCGAGCCGGCTTTATCGTTTCTCGATACGCTGGGTGTGTACACGCTTGAGGGCTTCGATGTGCGGAACCAGGTTGTGCAGCTTGTTCGGTATCATCTGAAGCCGGGTGAGTACTACAAAGCGAAAACGCCCGTTGGCGACGGAGCGTTTCGAAGGCTCGCCCGCAAAGTTGAGCCTGATCTCTTGTATCGGGTTGCAAAGGCAGATTCGCTTGGCCGAAACCCGGAGTGGCTGCCAAAGGAGAATTGGTTCGATTCGGCGGCACAGGAATGGTTCATCGAAAAGGTCCGTGAACTTGAGATCGAGAAGAAGGCTCCCGATCCTATCTTGATGGGCCGTCACTTGATCGACCTTGGACTGAAACCTTCGCCACAGTTCAAACGAATTCTCGATCTGGTATTCGAGCTCCAGCTTGATGGAAAGATTTCGTCGATCGAGGATGCGATCCGAACTGCAGAAGATCTGATCGCGAATGAACAGTATTCGTGACTATTTAGCCTCTGCCGCCACTTCGATATCTTCGACGGCTTTTTCCGCCAAGGCGTTTTCGTGCTTTATATCAACCCGGATCAGACGGTAAATGCTCATCAATTGATTCGCTAACCAGGGGATCGCAAAGAACGCGAGAACATATCCACGCCAGTCGTCGATCAGGAGCTTAAAGCCTGTTAGAAGCAGGGCCAGGATCGTAACCCAATGCGAGAAACAGTATTCGCAAGTCCAGACATAGAAGAATTTACGGACGAGAATATTTCGTTCCGGTTCGCATCTATCCGCACAGAACTCGCGCAATTCTTTGAATATCTCTTCCTGCGTAAATGTCCATGCGATCGAGGCAACAACTACCGCAATTATCACGAGCCAAAATATCTGTGTCGCAATGAACATAATGTAAAATGAAAACGAGCGACAAGCCAAACCTGTCGCTCGTTCTATTTATTCGAGCATGCCTACTGTTTTCCTTCGAGGAATGCCTTCAGTCTGCGTGACCGGGACGGATGTCGAAGCTTACGCAATGCCTTGGCCTCGATCTGTCTGATACGCTCTCTAGTTACAGCAAAGTGCTGGCCCACCTCTTCGAGCGTGTGTTCGGAGCCCGTGTTACCCAGGCCGAAACGCATCTTGATGACCTTTTCCTCACGCGGCGTAAGCGTTGCGAGTACCTCGTCCGTGATCTCCCGGAGGTTCGAAAAGGTGACCGACTCGGCCGGATTCAATATCGATTTGTCCTCGATAAAATCTCCGAGATGCGAATCTTCCTCTTCTCCGATCGGCGTTTCAAGCGAGATCGGCTCCTGAGCAATTTTCAAGACCTTTCGAACCTTTGACACCGGGATGTCCATCCGCTTCGCTATCTCTTCGCTCGAAGGTTCGCGGCCCAGTTCCTGTACAAGCAGCCGTGAGGTACGGATGAGCTTGTTGATCGTCTCGATCATGTGGACCGGGATGCGGATCGTGCGGGCCTGATCCGCGATCGCACGAGTGATCGCCTGCCGGATCCACCACGTTGCGTAGGTCGAGAATTTGTATCCACGCCGCCATTCGAACTTGTCGACGGCCTTCATTAAACCGATGTTGCCTTCCTGGATAAGATCGAGGAACTGCAGGCCGCGATTGGTGTATTTCTTCGCGATCGACACAACCAGCCGCAGGTTTGCCTCGACCAACTCACGCTTCGCCTGGTTAGTTTCGTATTCGCCGACCGAAATCGTCTGGTAACAGCGCTTTATCTCGATCGCAGGAAGGTGATATTTCTCCTCGATCTCGGTGATAATTCCGCGAGCCTCGGCAAGCTTCCCGTTCCACTCGCGTTTTACCGGTGCGGGCGGTTTTTTCGAAAGCTTTGCTTCGGCTTTCTTGCCAGCCTTTTCGCTTTTGCGGATCTCTTCAACCGTCTTGCGGATCGAGCTGATCAGGATCTGCCTCGCGTTTTCCGTCAGGTTGAGGTTCTTGATGTCCTGAGCGATCTCAAGCCGCGCGCGCGCCGTCTGCCGCCGGAGCGAAAGAAGCTTTTTCGACTTCTTTGTCTTCGGCTGAGGTTTGGCCTGCTCGGCGATCAAAGCTACCCAGATCTTCAGGGCCTTTTTGTAACTCTGTCGGATGTTCTCGATACCCTCCAGTGTCCATCGCAGGTATTCTTCGGCCTTATCTTCCTCCAGCGAGATCTCCGCCTGTTCCGAGAACGAGACGGTCTCGCGGATGCCCATCTTGCCTTTTTCGAGGTCTTCGCCGATCCTCAGCAGGCGTTCGACCGCGATGGGCGAGCGAGAGATCGCCTTATGTGTTTTGATCTGGCCACGCTCGATCCGCTGGGCGATCGTAACCTCGCCCTCACGGGTCAGGAGCGGGACGATACCCATTTCACGCAGGTAAAGCCGGACAGGGTCGTTAGATTTGTCGAGGGCACCGGCCGAGAGGTCGAGATCGAGATCGTCGTCCTCTTCTTCGGTTTCCGGTTCTTCATCGAGCGCCAGATTTGACGCGCGTTCCAGCATGGCCGCGTCGTTTTCGGCCACGGATATATTTGCTCCTTCAAGGCGATCGAGAACGTCCTCAATATCGTCGGGAGACATCATGTTTTCCGGGATCTCCCGGTTAAGTTCATCAAAACTGAGAAACTTTTTCCGCTTGCCAAGGGCGAGCAGTCGGTCCATCAGATCTTCTTTTTCGTCGTAATCAGCCATATTCGAGAAATGAGTCGGATTAAATAGGTCGTTAAATCGTTGTTTACAAAAGAATTGCTAACGCCGCCAAGCCCAAAACTATTTCGGGCGGCGGATTTGTTTAAAAAGCGTATTATATCAGATTTCCTTGATTTTCTGGCGTAATTCAAGCTCGATCTTGCCTAGATGCATCTTTTCCATTGCCAGACGGTTCACCGTCATTGTGTCGCCGACCTGTTCGGCTCCTATTAGCTCCTGGGTCACCGCAAAGATCTTGTTTGAAATAGCCATCGAACGCAGTGCAAATACGCAGTTTTCGGCCTCATGGAGCGCGGCGTCTATTGCCTCTCCCTCGGCCCGCTTGGGTTCGCTCATCAAAAGCAGCGGAACGTAATCCGTCGCCGCTTCGTCATCCCCGACCAATTCGAGGAGCCGGTCGAGCGTTGTTGCTTCGTGTTGTTCATTCAGTACATATAACGAACGAAACACCGAAGAAGTTCCAAGCGCCTCATAATCAGATTCTTCCAGCAGTGGTAGCACCACATCCTGTAATTCCTTGTCGTGAATCAATAATTCCAACAGGTTCTGCTCGGCCACCGTCATCTTGGCGTTGGTCGCCCGCGAGACTTGCTGCTTGACCAGCTGCGGCTGCAAAACCTCGCTGCGGATCGAATTCCAAAGCTCCCGTTTAAGGCCTGTATCCTCGATGCGGAAGAAATTCATCGCCTGATCGAAACTCTCACGTTTCTGGATCGAATTTCGGATCGAAGGCATAACATTGAGCACATCTTCGATCGCCTCGGCCTTTTGCTTTGGGATGGCAAAATTTCGCTCCTTCATCGACGCGTCGAGGACGAATTGCAGATAGGGAAAAGCCTTTCCGCGGGCCTCATTGTAGGCCTCGACGCCATTTTCGCGGACAAAATCGTCCGGATCCTGGCCTTTTGGCAGGACGAGAACCTTTATCTCGAAATCCTGCGGGAGAAGCTGTTCCACCGCCCGCCGTGCGGCCTTAATGCCGGCGCTGTCGCCGTCGTAGTTGATCACGACCTTTTTCGTATAGCGGCTGAGCAGTTTTGACTGCTCGGGTGTGAATGCGGTGCCGAGACTTGCTGCTGTGTTTTTGATCCCAAATTGGGCGAGAGCGATAAGATCGAGATAGCCCTCGACCAAGATCGCGAATTTCTTTTTACGGATCTCCTCGCGCGCCTGAAAAAGTCCGTAGAGGTGCTGGCCTTTGGTGTATGCCGGCGTTTCGGGGGAATTCAGATACTTCGGCTGGTCGTCGCCCATCGCACGGGCACCAAAGGCGATCGGATTACCGTTTATGTCCAGAACGGGAAACATTATCCGGCCGCGAAAACGGTCAAAGACGCGGTCTTTTTCTTCGTTCACCGAAACCAGCCCGCTGGCCTCGATCAGCTTGTCATCGATACCTTTTTCTCGAAGCAAGGTTAGCAGCGCATCCCAGCTATCCGGTGAAAATCCGACGTGAAACTGCTTCTGAATTTCTTCGGAGATACCGCGTTTTTCGAGGTATTCGCGGGCCGCCTTGGCATGCTTGTTTTTTGCCTGAAGTTCGATCTCCCAGAATTCGAGGGCGATCTTGTTCAGCCCGACGATCTGCTCCGAGATCTTCTTTGTTTCCTCGCGTTTCTTCTTGCTGCGTTCGTAGCTCTCGTCATCGATCGGCTCCGGCAGCATGATGCCGGACATCTCGGCTACGCGCTTTACAGCTTCAGGGAAGTTAAGTCCTTCCATCTCCATCAAAAAATTGAACGCCGTTCCACCTTTGCCGCACCCAAAACACTTATAAAAACCCTTCGCCGGATTCACCGAAAACGAAGGCGTCTTCTCCTGGTGAAACGGACAGCAAGCCATCCAATTCGCCCCTTTCTTCTTCAGATCCTGCGCGTACGGCTGGATTATCCGCACAATATCCGCCCGGTCTTTCAGATCGTCAATGAAGTATTGGGGATAAAGCATTTAGTGCCTCTTTACAGGCTCAATCCAAAATTCAATAACCTCAAAATTGGATTCTTTAGCGAAAACCAGTCTCAAGCGATTTCTGGGAATAGCGTACTTGTTTGTTAAAGTGTCGATCCATTCTTTGCCAGCTTCAAATTTCCGGCCTTTACTAGTGTCGGAGTTAGGAATGACGACGATGCGCCCACGAACATTCGGATTCGATCTGATCAGGTCGGCGTAAAGTCTCGGCACAAAGGTCGGACAAATGCCGATTTCATCCTCTGAACCGTAGAAGAATGGCTTTGATAGATCTGGTGTTTCATCAGGCCACAAATCCATGCCATGACTCGGATCTTCGGCACCGGGTGGCACAAGCCAGAATTCCCCGCCGACAGTTGCCCTGGCGGGACCTCGAACAATTCTTAAACGCTCAAAAGCATAGTCATTCTTTTGAAATATCTTCTCGATGAAATTTTTCTCTCGGAGAGCCCTTGAAGGTGAGCCCACCTGGGGATGTATTATTACAACTCCCATAGCGGACGGATTCTGTTTCAAAACAGTTTGCAAGTTGTCTGATCTGGCGTAGAGACTCTCGCAGCCTTCGGTGCCGAATTCGTCTATCTGAATCGCCTTTGGCTTCTCCTGTGCAAACTCGGATGCTAAAGAGAAACAGACGATGAGAAGTGAGAGACGGAGCGTTTTACGAGCTAGTTCCACGGTTTTCGCAGTTTTTGCGTCGGCGATTTTTGTCCCATGTCCCACTGTCCCAGGGTTCCACACGTATGTTAAACGCGCCCGGCTTGTCCCGGTCGGGACATGGTCGCGGGACAGGCAAATTATTGCGCACAATAGATTTAACCCCTTGTCCCGCTGTCCCGGTGTTTTTTTCGTGTCCCGCTTGTCCCGCGGCCTGCGGGACAGAAAAGTGTCCTGTAAGTAATTGTACTTGCTATGTTTAGCCCGTCCCGGGGTGCGCATGTCCCGTTGTCCCGCCGTTTTTTTACTGAGCGTGGACGCACGGCGTGGGATCGGGTTGTGTTCCACGGTTTTTGCAATTTTTGTGGGACAGTCGTTCATGCTTATCAGGTTCCTAATCATATTACGATTGGCATGCGCTACGAAAAGGCACTGCGATAGTGTCTTCTGTGAAAAATTGTATCATAGATTATACGGCAGGCAAGAGATTTTTGTTTTTGGCGTACAAGCCGGGGCGAAACGTCCGCAACGCGGACGGTATGTTAATAGCCCAGCGATTTATCGCTGGGAAAAATTTCGTCAATTTGTGAGAAGTCCCGGTAGGGACGGCTGAAATCAACATTAATCAAACACATAGCGTTCATCGAATTCGATCTCATGGCCAACGAGGAACGATAGGAATTCAGACTGAAATCTTGTTTTTTGTGATGCTCGGGCTGGTTGTTTATGTAACGGACCACGTTCGATTTATCTTTGATGGAAATCGAAAAAGCACCGTATCCTTCCTGCCATTCGAAAAGGCTGTGTTCGGGGAAGGTGTCGTGAATCCATTTTGAGGAACCTCCCTTGATCAATTGCATCGCCTTTGAGGTGGTGACCGTCTTTGGTAACGAGATCAGAAGATGAACGTGGTCTTCGACGCCTCCGGCAGCAATCAGTTTGATCTTATTTTCGCGGGCGATGCCGCCGAAATAAGGAAAGAGGCGAGTTGTAATTCCAATGTGATGAATGGGCGGCGTTCTTTGGTGCTGAAGACGCAATGCATCAGTTGCGATACGAATGAGTGGCCCATTGGTTTTTCAGTCGTCCCTAACGGGACTCGCTTACCTTATTTAACGATACCCAGCGATAAATCGCTGGGCTATTAACATGACGTCCGTTTCACGGACTGTTAAGGAATCATTTTGGCTAAGCGATAAATCGCCGGGCCATTAACATTTGTTCGGTTCACGAACGATCTAAACTCACTGTTTCAATTCGGCGATCGTCGCTCCGTTGCCGCCCTGGGAACTGGGGGCGAAGGCGAATCTTTCTACCAGGTCGTGGTTTTTTAGGAAGTGGTGGACGTAATTTTTTAGAGCGCCGGTGCCGAAGCCGTGGATGATGCGGACGCGGGGGACGGAGGACATATAGGCCTCGTCGAGGAAACGGTCGAGCTCGTATTCAGCTTCGGCGGTGGTTTTGCCAATGAGGTTGAGTTCGGCGGAGGCTTCGGGTGCGTCAATGTCGCGGATGATCCCGGCCGGTGCCTTTACTGAGGTGCGGGCCTCTGCAACGGTTGGCTCGGCGAGTTGGAGGTTTGCGATCTTTTCGCGGAGGCGCATACCGCCGACGAGGACCTCCGCGACTTCTTTGTCGATCTTTTCGACGGTGCCGATGTTGCCGAAGGAGGTGATGACGCGGGAGCCGACGGAGATAGTGCCGACAATGCCGACCGCTCCTTGATCGATACCCGGGCCGCGGAACCCAGTCGCTGCCGCTCCGGGTTCTGGCCATTGCTGCCGATTGCCCGAGTCATTCATTTTTGAGACGACAGCTCGGTTAAGCTCGGCTTTTCGAGACGTTCGCTCTTTTTCGAGTTTGTTTTTAAGAGCTTTGTCCTCGATCGTTTGCATGAACGCTTTCGACTGGCGTTCGAAATCGGCGACGGTGCTTGCGAGTTCCTGTTCGAATTCTTTCTGCCGGGCTTTTTCCTTTTTACCGGCCTCGATCTCGAGGGTCGCGTATTTCATGGCGGTGGCTTCGCGTTCTTCCTCGAGGGCGATACGGAGGTCTTCGGCCAGTTTGGTCTCAGTCTGGAGTTTTTGCAGATAATTTTCGGCTTGCTGAGCGGAGATATCGAGATTTTCACGCGCGTTTGCAATGACCCCATCTTCGATACCGAAACGCTTTGCGATCTCGATACCGGATGAGGCTCCGGCGAGGCCGAGAAGAAGTTTATAGGTCGGCTGCAGCGTTTTCAGATCGAATTCAACCGACGCGTTGAGGACATTTTCGTCGTTGGCGGCGTACATTTTCAGGCCGCGATAGTGGGTTGATGCGATGACCTGAGCGCCTTTTTGGCGGAAATGGTCGACGATCGCGACACCGAGGGCCGAGCCCTCTTCCGGGTCGGTGCCGGTTCCGGCTTCGTCAAGCAAAACAAGGGCTGGCGGCACGCATTCGCGGATCATCGCGGCGATATTCGACATGTGCGACGAGAACGTCGAGAGATTGGCTGAGAGAGACTGGTGATCGCCGATGTCCGCGAGCACGGAGCGGTAAAACGGAATTTTGGCAGAAGTCGCCGGAACCGGCAGGCCGGATATTGCCATTAGGCTGAGCAGTCCGGCGGTCTTTAGGACAACGGTCTTTCCACCGGCGTTAGCACCGGAGATGATCATTATCGGTTTCTGCGGCCACAGTGAAAATGAGCTTGGAACGATCTCGGGGTTCCGGTTCGACGAAGACCCAGTTGCTATCGCTCCCGGCTCTGACAGCGATCGCAGATTTTCCTCTAACAGCGGATGGCGGGCGTCGGTGAGCTCGATGGTGTTGTTGTCGGTGATCTCGGGGACGATCGCGCGGAACTTTCGGGCGAATTCTACTTTTGTCTTTATGAAATCGAGTTCTGCAACGGCGTCGACAGCTGCCTCGACGGCTGGGAGCTGTTCGCGGAGTTGTTCGGTCAATTCAAATAATATGCGGGCGATCTCTCGTTCTTCCTTGCCGCGAAGGTTTTGGAGCTCGTTGTTGGCCTCGATGGCGTCGAGCGGCTCGACGTAGACGGTTTGGCCGCTGGACGAAGACCCGTGCGCAACTCCGACAACCTTTCCCCGAAAATCGGACTTCACCGGGATCACGAAGCGGTCGTTGCGGACGGTGACGATCGCGTCCTGGATCGCGTTGCCGGCGGAGCGCATCGCAGACTCGAGATATTTGGTCAGGCGTCCACGCTGAAGGTTGATCTCGCGTCGCAGACGAGCCAGTTCCGGTGAAGCAGAATCATCGATCTCGCCGCCCGGGAGCAGCTTTTTATTTATCTTATCGATCGCCGCGAGGAGCGATGGCGGAAGATCTTCGACGATCGCCCAGAGCGTCGGGGCAAACTCTTTTTCGGGATGCAGCGACGAGCGTGCGAACAAGGCCTGGCTGCAGACGCGTGTGATCTCAAGGAGCGAGAGCGGTTCAAGCGTCGCGTTTTTGATCTTGAGAACCGCAACCGCGTTGGTAGGATCGTCGAGGCCGCTGAACGACCAGGAGACCTGCTTTTCTTCGCTGAGAACGATCGTCTCGGTGATCGCGGCCAGGGATTTGTCGAGTTCGCGACGCGATTCGATCGGACGCAGCGACGCAAACCTATCAACACCCATCGGCGTCTGGGCATTGCGGCTGACCAGCTCGATGAGCCTGGCGAATTCTAAGATTTCAAGAGAGAAAGGCACTTTTTATTCAGTTACTTCGACACCTTTCCAGAAAGCGACGTAGCCTTCGATATTTTTGGCATCCTCTTTTGCTTCGGGATAGTACCAGGCGGCATCACCGTTAGTTTCGCCATCGACAACGACGTCGTAATAACTGGCGGTGCCTTTCCAGCCGCAGACGGTGTGCGTTTCCGTGGGCTGGAAATACTCGGTGTGAACTGAGTCCTTCGGGAAATAATGATTGCCTTCGACGACGATCGTGTCGCCGCTTTCGGCTAAGGTTTTTCCATTCCAAATCGCTTTCATATATTTATTATAAGAATCTAGCTCGAATTTCGGGCGTAGGGATCATGCAGACTTCTTTTTGTCCAAATAGTTTATAACGGTTGCGGGCGAACATTCGGTAGAAATAGTCTCGTATCGCTTTGGGAAAGATCCAGAAAACGCCGAATAGCCACCACGCTCCGCTCAGTCGGCGCGCAACTCGCAAGGGAGCCGACGAATAGATGTAGGCTGCGTCGTTCTCGACCAGGATTATAGAATCGATGTCGTCGCCTATCCCATATTTCGCACGCAGAGTTTGCCCGGCCTCGGATTGCAGCGTCGCAAATTTGAAATATCTCGCCTCGTCACGGGCAATTATGAAATTGACCGAACCGTTGCAGAAATTGCAGATGCCGTCGAAGAGGACTATCGCTCCCATTGACAAAAGTTTACATTAATTCGGCGCGGACGCTTAGCTGAGCGTTTGGCGATCGGAAACTTTTCGTTTATTCTCTGCGTAAAGTTTTACCTAGGTAGTTCCAGTTTAATCTTTCCGCTCAGAAAAGTTATGAAAGTAAAGCTCTTCCTGTTCGCGTTTGCGGCTATCGCTTCGCTTTTTGGTATCTCTGCGTCTGCCCAGTCCATCGCCATAACGAATGCCAAGATCGTAACTGTCTCGGGTGAGACGATCGAGAAGGGAACGGTCGTCATTCGCGACGGATTGATCGAATCGGTCGGGGCAAACGCTAAAATCCCGGCGGACGCGCAGACCATAGATGCCACGGGCATGACCGTTTATCCCGGATTTATCGATGCTTTAACGAGCCTGGGCTTGCAGGCACCGGCAACACCAGCTCCGACCGGTGGCGGACGAGGCGGTGGCGGAGCAGCCGCCGCCGCTGCGGCGGCGACGGCACAAGCCCCGGCGTCGAATTCCAATTATGCGCTCGGCCTGCGGCCTGAATTAACGGCGAGTGAAGACATTCGCGCGGGCGAGAGCCAGTTCGATGCGAACCGGAACGCCGGATTTACGACGGTTTTGAGCGTTGGGCGAACGGGCATTTTCAACGGCCAGTCGGTGCTGATCGATCTTGCTGGTGATTCGGTTTCGGAAATGGTTGTTAAATCGCCGGTGGCGGAACATATCTCGTTTGCGACCATTCCCGGGCAATATCCCGGATCACTTTTGGGAACTTTTTCAGCTTTACGCCAGATGCTGCTCGATGCCCAGCGGCAGCAGCAGCTGTTAAAGATGTACGCGGCGAATCCGAAGGGAATGCGTCGGCCCGAGGCTGATAAAAGTCTCGATGCTCTGATCCCCGTGTTGAACCGGGAAGTGCCCGTTGTCTTCAATGCCAACACGGAACGCGAAATAATTCGTGCGGTCGATCTCGCGAAAGAATTCAACTTAAAAGCGATGGTTGCGGGCGGCCAGGAAGCATGGAAAGTCGCGGATCGGCTTAAGGGTGCGGATATGGCTGTGCTGCTTTCGTTGAATTTGCCAAAGCGCACCACGGCGACCTCGCCCGAGGCCGATCCGGAAAGTCTGGAGGTTCTGCGTTTTCGAGCCGAAGCACCAAAGTGTGCGGCCAAATTGGCGGCGGCGGGAGTCAAGTTCGCGTTCCAATCCGGTGGTGCGACGGCGATCGGCGATTTCTTTACGAATGCGGGAAAGGTTGTTGAAGGTGGGCTCGGCAAAGACGCGGCCGTTCGGGCGATGACGCTCGGCTCGGCGGAGATACTGGGTGTGGGCGACAGGCTGGGCTCTATAGAGGCAGGAAAGATCGCGAATCTTGCCGTGGTAAAAGGCGATGTTTTTGCACGCGAACGATTCGTGCCGTACATCATCATTGACGGTAAATTGTTCGAGCAAAAAGAACCGCCGAAGACCGAAGGCCGGCCCGGCGGCGGACGCCGGGGCGGTCAAGGCGGCGGCGGTGAAACTCCGGCAGCAGTACCGAATATCGGCGGCAGTTACAGCATTACGATCCAGATCCCGGATTCCGCTCTTTCGAGCACGCTGAATCTTACCCAGAGCGGCGGAATGCTGACGGGCACGATGGTCAGCGAACTTGGCACGAGCCAGATCCGCGACGGACACGTCACCGCGGACGGATTTTCGTTCAGCGCGTCGGTGCAGTATGGCGGCACGGCGATCGATATCACGGTAAAAGGGTCGGTCAACGGAAACCAGATAAGCGGAACGATAGATTCGCCGCAGGGTCAGGTGCCGTTTGCGGGAACCAAGAATCCTTAGACAGAAGGCAGTGGCAGTTGGCAGATTTGATTTAGTGAAAAGTGATATGAAAAAAATTACGGCTTATTTCGTTTTGCTTCTTTTAGTGCTTGGCAATGCGCGTCTTCCGGCATTGGCGCAGGTGAAAAGCGAAGTGCTGATAAAGAACGGGACTGTGTTGACTGCATCTCACGGCACGCTTGAGGGCACGGACATTCTCATCCGTGACGGAAAGATCGCGAAGATCGGCAAGAACCTAACCGCATCGGCCGGGGCACAGACGATCGATGCTACCGGAAAATTCGTAAGCCCAGGCATCATCGATTGCCACTCGCATTTGATGCTGGACGCGATCAACGAGGGGTCGCTGTCAGTCACCTCGATGACGCGTGTCAGGGATGTGCTTAATACGACCGATATCGGGATTTACCGAGCCTTGGCGGGAGGTGCTACAACCGCCAATCTGCTGCACGGCTCGGCGAATTCTATCGGCGGGCAGAACGCAGTCGTAAAGTTCAAATGGGGCAAACCGGTCGAGGACTTTCTGGTCAAGGACGCCCCGCCGGGGATCAAATTCGCTCTCGGTGAAAATCCGCGAGGCACCAATTTTTCACAGCCCGGACGGCCGCAGCGATATCCGCACACCCGTCAGGGCGTGATGGAAACGGACCGTGACGCGTTTCTGCGTGCCCGCGACTACAAGCGAGCGTGGGACGATTTCAAAGCCGGAAAAACAAAGATCCCTCCGAGACGCGATCTCGAACTCGAGCCGCTGGTCGAGGTGATCGAAGGCGAAAGGCTCGTTCATGCACACGGCTATCGCTCGGACGAACATTTGAATCTAATGCTGCTCGCGGATGAATTTGGATTTCGTGTCGCGACGCTCCAGCACGGGCTTGAGGCGTATAAGATCGCACCCGAGATCGCCAAGCACGGCACGGGCGTTTCGATCTTTGCGGAATATTGGGGATACAAGCTCGAGGCCTACGATGCTATTCCGTATAACGCATACATTCTGTGGAAGAACGGTGTCATCGTCTCGATCAATTCGGATGATGACGGCCGTATTCGCCGCTTGAATGAAGAGGCGGCGAAGGTAATGAAATACGGCGGCGTTCCCGAAGAAGATGCGTTGAGAATGGTGACGCTCAATCCGGCGAAACAGCTTGGGATAGACAAACGGACGGGTTCGATCGACGTTGGCAAGGACGCCGATCTTGTGATCTGGAACGGACATCCGTTCAGCATTTATTCGCGGGTCGAAACGACGATGATCGAAGGCGAAACGTATTTCGATCGAACCAAGGATATTCAAAACCGTGCCGCAATGCAGAAGGAACGCGAAGAGCTCGAAAAGCTCGACATAAACAAAGGACCCGCGACTGGCGGCGCCCCTCCGCGAATACCGACGGAGAAGGTTAAGAGCGATACTGACGACGCCGAGAACGGGGACGGAGGAAACCGGTAATGAAGTTAAAAGTGAGAAGTGAAAAGATAAAAGGTTTTCTCTACCTGTTTCTGTTCGTTCTGGCTGGAGGCTCGTGTTTTTCGGTCCTCGGACAGAATGACGGGTCGGAGCAGAATCAGACGGGCAAGGCGGGGACGTTTGCGATCGTTGGAGCTCGGGTGTTTACCGTTTCTGGTGCGGTGATCGAGAACGGCACGGTTATTATTCAGAACGGCAAGATCGCTGCTGTTGGTGCCAATGTTTCTGTGCCGTCGGGAGCAGAGCGCATCGATGGAAAAGGCCTCAGTGTTTTTCCGGGAATGATCGACGCCAACACAAATCTGGGATTGTCGGAGATATCTCTTGGCGTTCCGGGTTCCGTAGATACAACCGAAACCGGCACGATGAATTCGAATGCTAAGGCGATCAAGGGGATCAATCCGCATTCGACGCATATTAACGTTGCCCGCGTGAATGGTGTTACGACCGCCGGATCGTTTCCGACGGGCGGAACGATCTCGGGGCAGGCGGCGGTGATCAATTTGAACGGTTCGACCCAAGACCAGATGGCTGTCATATCGACGGCTGGGCTCGTGGTCAACTTCCCGCGCATAGCGACGTTTGGCGGTTTTACTCCAGGACAGGGACGGCAGCAGATCGATTTCAACGAGGCCCTTCGCCGCCGTGACAAAGATCTCGACGATCTGAAGAAGATCTTTAAGGATGCCGAGAATTATGCCCGGGCACGCGAGGCTTCTTCCGCTGATGGTTCGCTTCCGTATGTGAAAGCGGACGAGAAACTCGACGCGATGATCCCGTATATTCGCGGGCAGAAGCGGATATTTTTTGTAGCCGAGCGGGCGAACGACATCAAGGGGGTAGCGAAGTTTGTCGCCGACATGAAGGTGAGGGGCATTATCGTCGGCGGACAGGATGCGTGGAAGGTCGCGGACGAGCTAAAGAAAAATAATATTTCCGTGATATATACGGATATTTACAATCTTCCGGTTCGTGAAGACGATGCTTACGATTATATGTTTGAGGCGCCGTCGAAAATGCAAAGTGCGGGTGTGAAGTTTTGTATTTCGACAGGTGACGATGGACCGGAGATCCGCGACTTGCCGTATCAGGCGGGAATGGCGGGTGCGTTCGGATTGGCGAAAGATGAGGCGCTCAAATCGGTGACTCTTTATCCGGCTCAGATACTCGGCATCGATAATCGTCTTGGTTCGATCGATGTGGGCAAGGACGCGAATATTGTTGTAACCGACGGAGACATCCTCGAACCCCGGACAAGCATTAAATACCTCTTTATTGAGGGAAGGCTGCTGCCGCTCACGAGCAGGCATACGGAGTTGTTCGATAGTTTTAAGGACAGAAAGTAGGTGGTAAATTAGTTTCAAATCAAAGGGCTGGCCTGACAAATGGCCAGCCCATTTTATTTTTATTAACGGCTGCGATGAAATGTTTTGTGCCTTCCTTCTTACGGTGATGTAAGGGGTAAAATTTCACCATTGGAGGAGCGGCTATATGGGAGAAACATGGCTCGATGCACGAAGCTGGTATTACAAGCCGAGCGTAGGGAATCGGTGGGACGAACGATTTCGCGGCAAACGATTCGATTCGTATCTGGGACGCAGCTCGCATCCGACGCAAAATCATGTTCTGAAGCTATTCTTACGTATATATCTAAACCCGGTCAAAAAAAGCGATAGGCCGAGCGGTATAGATGGCAACAAGAAATCGTTTCCGCTCAAAGACTGGACGCCTAAAGGCTTTGCGAAATTCAGAGAAGAATTCGAAAAACAGAGCCGCCTGTGGAACCATCGCTTCTGGCTTGTCCCACCAAAATTCTTCACGATCGGCGACATCTCGCAGGGCGGGCGCTTCGTGCGGCCTAACATTGCGTGCATGCTCTTTACCGAACTGACCGAATCGCCGGGTTCCGCACACCGAACAGTCGATGCCTATAATATCGATGTCGACGAAGTAAAAAGGCGGGACGATGCCGATGATGACAACCCGTATCTGGGAAATTTCAGGTCTAATGATAGACACATCACAGCGCGGGATGTAAATACCGGACCGCGTACCTACGAGATCAACGAAGAAGGCGACACGTACAGGATCGAACATCACTACACCATAGCGCACGAGATCGGTCATGCTATCGGACTTCCGCATATCGGAGTCGCAAAACACACCAAAGAGTGTGCGATGGCACTTCAGTTTGCAAAAGACAAGACGCCACTTTCAAAAGTACCGCTGGAAAAGCGAGGTGGTCGCAACGCGGACGTATGCTATGGCACGCACGATAGTGCAAATCTGATCGTCAACATCATGGGAAAAGGCTACAAATTCGAAGAGATAAATGCCGTGCCCTGGAAAAAGCGGGTCGCGATACACACCAACACTTTGGCGAGTGATTGGAAGGTCAGCCTAGTAATGCTGCATCCGCAGGCCGTGAGCGAGAAGGACAGACATGCGGTGAACCAGCGGAAATGGATCTCGATGTAAAGAAATATTT